>JAOZQY010000067.1 GCA_029931975.1 Bacteroidales bacterium
CTAGCCCGAGTTTACGGGTTACGCACCAGCAACTAAGATAACATACAGTTAGTCAATCTATTAGCATTTTCATCTCCTGCCCCCCTAAATTAATGTTCATAAAGTGTTGGCAATAACCCTTGCTGTTACTGGGTTTGTGTTGATATATTCCTTAACATGCTCCCTAAATGATAAATAGAGTACGTTATGGCTTATATCATGCACAAGAAAATTAGCGGTAAAACTTACTACTATGCTGAACAGAGGGTCTGGAAGGACGGTAAGTCGCGCAGGGAGTGGCAGAAGTACCTGGGAACCATAGACAGTATCATGGATGCTGTTGAAGGCAAGCCGCTCGTGCCTGACCATGCTGTCTTGTTTGAATTAGGGGGTGTGGCGTCTTATCTTTCGTTAGCAAAACAGATCCAAATGGTTGAAAAGATTGATCATATGCTCCCTAAAAGGAAGCAGGGGCTCAGCATCGGAGAGTACCTGCTAATCGCTACCATAAACCGTGGATTGGAAGCTGTAAGTAAGCGGAGCATGTGGTCATGGTTTCAGAACACCATATTATTAAATCATTTCTCCGGTATAAAGAAGGAGCAGCTAAGCTCCCAGCGTTTCTGGGATCATATGAATCTGATTCCGGAAGAGAAGATTACACCAGTCTGGTTAGAGGTATTAAACTCTGCGCTGTCATCCGCTCATATCGATCTTTCGAGCGTTGCCTTTGATGAAACAAATTTCTACACATTCATCAGTACATTCAATCAGCGCTGTAGCATCCCTCAGCGAGGGAAGAACAAGCAGGGCAGATCAAATCTTCGTCAGGTGAACTATGCACTGTTTTGTTCAAAGGAGAATCATTTGCCACTATATTTTGATGTGTACCAGGGTAATGTACATGATGCAACGAAGTTCAAAGAGATCCTGCCAGGATTTCAGGCCGCTTTCAAGGACAAGATCACACCGGGATCAACGATGACCATTGTGTTTGACAAAGGGAATAATTCCCCGGAAGCGATAGGTGAGATTGACCAATCACCCTTTCACTTTGTAGGATCATTAAAGCTGAATGATCATTCTGAACTGGCCTCCATCTCAAATATGGATGAGAGATTTGAATTAACCGGGCACTCGCAATTAGAGAGTCTGAAGGCTTTTCGTGTAGAAAAGGAGGTTTACGGAATACAAAGAACGATAATTGTAACCTTCAATCAGAACCTCTACAATGATCAGCTCAAGACCTTGTACAATGATCTTGAAAGATGCCAGGAAAAGCTTTCAGAACTTAGCCGCCGGTTGACAGACAGGGCTGAGGGGCTTATTACCCGGGGCAAGAAACCCACACAAGCATCCGTTGAGAAAAATGTAAAGGAAATACTGAAACGACAGTACATGAAACAACTGATCAAGGTGGATTACCAGGAGAACGATGGCATTCCTTTGATACAATATTCCCTGGACGGGAAAGCGTTTGCAGGATTAACCGATACATATCTGGGAAAGAAGATATTATTCACCGATAACCACCATTGGAAAACAGAAGACATCATACTGGCTTATCACGGTCAACACATCATTGAGAATATATTCAAAGAGACCAAGGATCGTAAGACAGGGTGCTGGTGGCCATTGAACCACTGGACTGATCAGAAAATCAAGGTCCATGGCCTGTATTGTACAATCACACTACTGATGAGGGCGCTGATGATCATGAAAGCCAGGGAAGAAAACATAAACCTTTCCCTGGGCCGGCTACATGAATCATTGAAGGGTATCAAACAGGTGATCAATATCTATCCTAAGCAGAAAGGGCAAGGAAACAAAAAGGAACGCAAGACCCGGACGCTAACCAAGATGGACGAGATCCAGGAAAAGCTTTTCGATCTCTTCGAAATGAACGACTATATCGCAATTTAGGGGAATGAAATGAAGTCTGTATGTCATTATATTAGAACAAAATACTTGACTCATACGTCTTGATTATGTCTAACCCTAAAATCATTTATTCAAATGAAAGCAATTCGTTACTTAGCCGTAAGTATGTTTTTACTTACTGGAATTTTGCATTTCTATCTTTGGATCAATCCCACCCCTGAAATCATCACTACAATCGGTATGCTTATTGGTGGAATTGTTTATTCTGCAACAGGTGTATTGCTTCTAATGAAAGTAGGCTTTGCACGTTGGCTGGGTCTCCTCCCGATCGTACCGATGGTCATGGTTCCTTTTATGTTGGATCTTAGCAGCCTGGATTGGACAATAATCTGGTTTCCAATCGAACTTGTAGCAGTAATTTGTTGCATAATCCTGCTAGTAAAAAATAGCAAAGGATAAATCATTAAACAATAACATCTTTGTGGGACTACTGGGATCGTGAGTGAGCATCCTGGCCAGATGACCCCTGATTTCATAGAGAGGTTTCATCAGAGCAGGCTATGGATCACCAGTCCCCGTATTGCAAAGCAGGCAACTCAAGAATAGCTGAATCTGAAAGTTCCCAATCCTATATTGTCAATATATTCTAAGAGAAGGAGTCTATTTTTTAACATATCTTCCCTACATTTAATTCCTGTTACCATGATCAGAAAGTTTCAAATATTCTGATCTGGTCAGTCAAGCAGATGAATACTCAAAAAATCTACAACATTGGAGTCATTGGGGCGGGCTGGATTGCTAAAGCCCATATGGGATTTCTTCAGGAAACAGGAAGGGCCAATATTACCTGGATTGCAGCCAGGAATCCGGAGAATCTGGAGAAGGTCAGGAGCGATTTTAAAATCCCCAACCTTACTCATGATTACCGGGACATATTAAAAGATCCTGCTGTAGAGGTGGTTTTGATTGCCACTCCTCCAAATCTGCATAAAGAGATGTTTATTGAGGCCGTCAGGGCGGGAAAGCATGTTTTGCTGGAAAAGCCCATGGCTCTGAGCCTGGATGATTTGGAGGAGATGATGCGGGTGAAGGCCCAATACCCGGATACCCTGGCCATGGAGTGTTCCGGACGGCATTCCAGACTGAACCCCAAGTTCAGACTTGTGAAAGAGTTTATAGATTCGGGAGCACTGGGGGATGTTTATCACATTCATCATCAAAGTGTAGAAAGACAGAATCGTCCTGGCATAGAATTCCATCCCATTGCCAAATGGTTCCTGGACCATTCTCTGGCAGGAGGGGGACCTCTCTTCGACTGGGGAGTATATGACCTCTCGTTTCACCTGGGAGTGCTGGGTGATGTGCCTGAGCTTGAGCGGATCGAGAGCGTGGTGATGAAGACGCGACTGGATGATGTGGATCCCGGAACCGCTGTCTATGATGTGGAGGAACACCTGGTGGTGAATATGAAACTATCCGGAGGGATCAGTTACTACTGGGAGCGTGGAGCCAATGCCCATGTGGAGGTCCCCAATGAGACCAGGATCTACGGGACCCGGGGAGGGCTTAAATTGGCCTACTGCACCTGGGACGATCCTGAAGTGATTTTCTTCGACCTGGATGAAGAAGGAAAGGCGCGTGAGAAAAAGATTCTAGTCGAGTGCCCCAAAGAGGAGGATGGTTATTTTCTCAGCAGGCATCTGATTGATGTGCTGGACGGGAAAGAGAAGCCAGTGGTCACACTCGAAATAGCAAAAAAACATATGGAAATCATCTGCCAGTGCCGGAATGTGGCAGATCGTTCCTGATATCAATTAAACTAAGATTAAACAGATGGGAAAAGTCACTAAACTCGAAATCGCAAAAATGATCGATCACTCTCTCCTGCATCCCACCATGGATGACCAGACCCTGATAGAGGGGATTGAGCTTGCAAAGAAATACAACGTGGCCTCGGTCTGTATCAAGCCCTACGCAGTGAAGCTGGCAGCGGATATGCTGGAGGGATCTGATGTGATGGCATGCTCAGTCATTGGCTTTCCTCATGGCAACAGCAGGGTGGATGTTAAGGTATTTGAAACTGAACGGGCTATTGATGATGGGGCTGTGGAGATTGATATGGTGGTCAATGCGGGCAAGGTACTGTCGGAGGACTGGGACTATGTGAGGAATGAAATCGGGGCTATTGTAGCTGTTACAAAAAAACATGGGGCGGCCCTGAAGGTGATCTTTGAAAATGATTTCCTGCCGGAAGCTAAGCACAAAATCAGGCTCTGTGAAATATGTAGCGAGCTGAAAGTGGACTTTGTAAAGACCTCCACCGGCTATGGCTTTGTTAAGCAGAAAGATGGCTCGTACAACTATAAAGGAGCGACACACGACGACCTGGTTCTGATGCGGAAGCATTCAGACCCCGGAGTAGAGGTGAAGGCTGCAGGAGGTGTACGTAGTCTGGAAGATACACTGAAGGTTCGTGAGCTTGGAGTAAGCCGTATCGGAGCCACAGCCACAGCGGCGATTATTGAAGCTGTGGATGGCAAAGAAACCGGAGAATCACCCGAGGGATATTAATAAACAACTGAAACTAAATACAACAGATCATGAAAATTAAGCTATTCGTACCCTTGTTTTTACTGGCTCTTGCTTTTACCGCCTGTTCGGAAAAGGTAGAAGAGAAAGCAAGGCCCAACATTGTTTTTATTATGGCGGACGATCACGCTTATCAGGCCATCAGTGCTTATAGCGATCATCTGACTCAGACTCCAAATATCGACCGTATTGCAGATGAAGGGATGCTCTTTAGCAATGCCTGTGTAACTAACTCCATCTGTGCGCCCTCCAGGGCCACCATTCTGACAGGAAAGCACTGCCACATGCATGGAAAGATTGATAACCGCTTTCCTTTCGATACTACACAGGTGACCTTTCCGCAGCTATTCCAGGAGGCAGGCTATCAGACAGCCATGTTTGGGAAGCTCCATTTTGGTAATAATCCCAAGGGTGTAGATGAGTTTAAGATCCTTCCCGGTCAGGGAAATTATTACAATCCGGATTTTAACACCAATGATGGTAAGATCAGGGTGGAGGGATATACCACCGATATTATCACCGATCTGACCCTGGATTGGATGAAGAACCGAAGGGATCCGGAGAAGCCCTTCCTTCTTTTCTACCTGCACAAGGCACCGCACCGGGAATGGCTGCCTGCCGAGCGGCACTACAAAGAATTCACCAAGAAAACATTCCCTGAACCACCCACCCTTTTTGACGATTATAAGGGACGTGGATCAGCAGCAAAGGAGGCTGAGATGAATATCCTCCTGCACCAGAACTGGGCAGGGGATTCCAAACTACGCCCCGAGGTACTGGATGAACTGGGTATTACACCTGCCTCCGACTGGGACAAGCGGGCCATGCAAAATAAATATGATCGATTTACAGAGGAGCAGCTGGCCGCCTGGAATGCGGTCTACGATCCAATAATCGAGGATTTCAAGGAGCGCTATCCCACTATGACTGAAAAGGAGAAAATGAGCTGGAAGTATCAGCGTTATATGCAGGACTACCTGGGCAGTATAGCGGCAGTGGACGAAAGTGTGGGAACACTGCTGGACTATCTGGATGCAGAGGGACTATCGGAGAATACCATTGTGGTCTATACCTCCGACCAGGGATTCTACCTGGGCGAACATGGCTGGTTTGACAAGCGTTTTATCTATGATGAGTCTTTCAAAACACCCCTGCTGGTTAAATGGCCGGGAACAGTGAAGGCAGGAAGCAAAAGTGATGAGATGGTTCAGAATTTGGACTTTGCTCAGACCTTCCTGGATATTGCCGGTATAAAGGCACCATCCGATATGCAGGGCGAGAGCATTGTTCCACTGCTGAAGGGAGATATTGAAGCCTGGGACCGGGATGCTGTTTACTACCACTACTATGAATATCCGGCAGTACATATGGTGAAACGACATTATGGGATCGTGACCAGGGAATACACACTGGCACACTTTTATTATGATGTGGATGAGTGGGAGTTGTATGATCGCAAGAATGATCCCATGCAAATGCAAAACGAATATAATAATCCCGAGTATGCCGAAGTGGTGGCCGAACTGAAGGAGAAGCTGAGCGGACTCAGGGAGAAGTATAACGATTCGGAGGAGCTGGATCAGAAATTTATTGACCTTTATAATCAGTAAAACATTATGAAAAGAATTTCAATTTCGGTATTACTGGTGCTGCTGATTGCTGTGGCTTCCCAGGGTGCATCGCTTCAATTGCCAACAATTCTGGGCGATCATATGGTTCTACAGCAGAAATCTTTCGCTAAAATCTGGGGTTGGGCCGAGCCTGAGCAGCTGGTAAAGGTCACCGCCAGTTGGAATGACAGGACTTACTCTACAGTTACCGATCAAAAGGGAAACTGGCAGGTAAGTGTAGCCACAGGAAAGGCAGGTGGCCCCTATACAGTGACCATTGAGGCCGATATCACCAGGGTGCTGAAGGATATCCTGCTGGGCGAAGTATGGATATGCTCGGGTCAGTCCAACATGGAATTTCAACTTCGAAACGCGGAGACTGCAGGGGAAGAGATTCAAGGCTCCGATTTCCCTGGTATCAGGTTATTTACTGTGGAGAAGAATATAGCGATGCGCCCGCTTGAGGATGTTCATGGTTCCTGGGAGCTGTGCAATCCCAATACATCACCAGGTTTTAGTGCGGTGGCTTATTTCTTTGGCAAAGCGCTTCACCAGGAGCTGGATGTTCCGGTGGGACTGGTACACACTTCCTGGGGAGGGACACCTTCTGAAGCCTGGACCAGCAGAGAAACCCTGGGTAAATTCGGAGATTTTGACCAGCAACTGGAGGAGCTGTACAGTACTTCAGAGGATCTGGAGAAGGCCCGAAGGGAGCAGGCGCGGGTAGAGACCATGCTTAAAGAGCAACAGGACTTCGAGAACAAGGAAAATATCGGTTTTAGTGAGGGTTGGATGAATACTGATTTCGATGCTTCCGATTGGGAAGCTATTGCCTGTCCGGCCGAATGGAGCTCCCTGGAGGAGGTCGGAATGCTCGAGGGCGTGGTATGGATGCGCACAGCGATTGCAATTCCCGAAAGATGGATTGGAAAGGATCTAAGCCTGGAACTGGGCCCTGTGGATGAGATGGATCTTACTTATGTCAATGGTGTTGAGGTGGGAACCAGCAGGGTGATCAATGACTGGAATACCCCGAGAGTATACCAGGTGCCTGCAGCGCTGATTACTTCCGGGCAGCTGCAGCTCTCCATCCGGATAGTGAATACTCATGCTCAGGGAGGGCTTTTTGGAGAAGCGGAGCAATTAAAGATATATCCTGCGGAAAATCAAAAAGATATGCCAGTCATGCTGGCCGGTCAGTGGAAGTACAGGATCGCCTACAGGTTTCCGGAGGTTCCCATGATATTCAATTCTCATACGCCATCGGTACTCTACAACGGGATGCTTTTTCCACTTAAAAATATGGCCATTAAAGGCGCCATCTGGTACCAGGGAGAGAGCAACCAGACCCGGGCCATGCAGTACCGGACTATTTTTCCTGGCATGATCGAGGATTGGCGGGCCACATGGAAGCAGGGCGAATTTCCCTTCTATTTTGTGCAGATTGCACCATATAACTATGGTCCCGAACCGACCAGCGCGGAATTGCGTGAGGCACAATTGCTAACCCTCTCCAAAGTAAAGCATACGGGGATGGCAGTTACCATGGATATAGGGAATCCCGATAATATTCACCCAACCAACAAGCGGGATGTGGGGAGAAGGCTTGCCCTCTGGGCCCTGGCCATGGATTATGGAAAAGATCTGGTTTACTCGGGTCCGCTATACAGGGACCAGAGCATTGAGGATGGTAAAATACGGATCCACTTTAACTGCACTGGCAGCGGGTTGGAAGCAAAGGGAGGTCCGCTTACGCATTTTGAGATTGCGGGAGCCGACCAGCTGTACCATCCTGCAGAGGCAGTGATCGATGGCGAGAGCATTCTGGTAAGCAGTCCGGATGTATCCTCGCCTGTAGCAGTTCGTTATGGTTGGAGCAATACCGCCGAACCCAATCTGTTTAACAACGAGGGCTTGCCGGCAAGTTCATTCTGTACTAACTATTAACTATTATGATCATCATTCAATCCTATTTCATTGCAGTGTTAATGTGCGTAATCACTATGCTCTGCTGGGGTTCATGGGCCAATACACAGAAAATGGCCTCCAAAAAGTGGGCCTTTCAGCTCTTTTACTGGGATTACTCCCTGGGCGTATTGATTCTTGCCCTGATCCTTGCCTTTACCATGGGCAGCTCGGGAGAGGAGGGACGTGGTTTTCTGGCCGACATGGCACAGGCCGATGGCAGCTCCATTGGCTCAGCACTGCTGGGTGGTGCAGTCTTTAATATTGCCAATCTGCTAATTGTGGTGGCTATCAATATTGCAGGAATGGCAGTGGCCTTTCCTGTGGGCATTGGACTTGCGCTGGTCATCGGCGTGTTTTTAAACTACATAGCCAAGCCTGAAGGGAACCCGGTCATCCTGTTCATCGGAGTGGCACTGGTTGCAGTTGCCATTGTCATAAATGCCATTGCCTATAAGAAAAAGAGTGAAGGAAGTAGTTCGGGAAGCACTAAAGGACTGTTGATTGCGATCCTGGGTGGCATCCTGATGAGCTTTTTCTACTATCTGGTAGCCAACTCCATGACTGCTGATTTTGTAGCTCCCGAGGCTGGTAAGTTGACACCCTATACCGCTTCGGTGGTTTTTGCCCTTGGACTTCTTATTTCCAATTTTCTGTGGAATACCTTCTTTATGTACAAACCCATTTCAGGGGAGAAGGCCACCTATGCCGATTATTTAAAAAAGGGCGATACAAAATTGCACCTGATTGGCATCCTGGGCGGGGTTATATGGAGCCTGGGGTTTACCTTTAATATTATTGCGTCGGGACAGGCCGGACCGGCCATCTCTTACGGACTTGGGCAGGGAGCCACGTTGATCGCGGCGCTCTGGGGGGTCTTTATCTGGAAAGAGTTTGGTAAAGCAGAAGGATTGAAAGGTCTTTTGTTAGCCATGTTTCTCTTTTTCCTGGTGGGACTGGGAATGATTATCGCAGCAAGACTGATATGATGAAGAAAATTGTAGTTGTAGGTAGCTCCAATACGGATCTGATCATTAAAGTATCTGAAATACCCCGTCCGGGCGAAACCCTTTTGGGAGGTGAATTTATGACTTTTCCGGGAGGGAAAGGGGCCAACCAGGCCGTAGCCGCAGCCCGGGCAGGAGGGGATGTGATCTTTATCGCCTCTGTGGGCAATGATGCTTACGGGGAGGAGGCCATCAAAGGGTACCGGCTCGACAATATCAATACGGAGGATATCAAAGTGTGTAAAGGAGTTCCATCCGGAATTGCCATGATCACCATCTCTGCAAAAGGAGAAAATGCCATTACTGTGGCCTCCGGGGCCAATGCGGAACTACGCCCGGCAGACCTGGAGGAGGCTGAGGAGGCATTTCTTGAGGCAGATTATATGTTGATTCAGCTGGAAACACCTCTTGAAACGGTGCAAAAGGCGGTGGAGCTCTGTGCTGAATTTAATACCTTGGTGATTCTGAATCCTGCACCTGCGGCGGATCTTAGCGATGAGATTCTTAAGCGGGTTTCTATTCTAACACCCAATGAGACTGAAGCGGAGCGTTTAACAGGAATCTCTGTTGGAGATGAACCTGGTGCCGCAGCTGCTGCTGATGCATTGCATAAGCGCGGTATTCCTACAGTCATTATCACCATGGGTGCTGCGGGGGCCTGGCTTTCCGATCGCGCAACAGGTACCCGGATTATGGTACCCGGATTCAAGGTGGAGGTTATGGATAGCACTGCCGCCGGAGACACCTTTAATGGTCAGCTCGCAGTCGCCCTGTCAGAGGGCATGAAGCTGGAGGATGCCATTCTAACGGCCCATGGTGCCGCCGCTCTGTCGGTTCAGAAACTGGGCGCCCAGAGTTCGATCCCCCGAAGGGAGGAGACCAATAGTTTTTTAAAAGAAAAACGTAAATAATAAAATCTGGAAATAATGAAATCACTATTAGCAATGATGTTTTTGGGGGTAATCATGATGGTTTCCTGCACAACGGTTAAGAAAGCCGCTCCTGTAATAACGGTAGATTACCCGGTAGAGTTTACCCTATCTAAAGCCGATCTGATGGATAAGATCAAGGGGGGCTGGGCCGGACAGGTCATCGGTTGTACCTATGGGGGACCTACTGAATTCAGGTACAAGGGGACCATGATCCAGGATTATGTGCCCATTCCCTGGAACGATTCTCTGATGGAGTTCTGGTATACAAATATCCCCGGGCTATACGATGACATCTATATGGACCTCACCTTTGTGGAAGTCTTTGAGAAAGAGGGCCTGGATGCCCCGGCCTCTTCACATGCCCATGCCTTTGCTTATGCGGAGTATATGTTGTGGCACGCCAACCAGGCGGCCAGGTATAATATCATGAACGGCATAGAGCCTCCTGCATCGGGACACTGGGAGAATAATCCCCATGCCGATGATATCGATTTTCAGATTGAGGCCGATTTTGCGGGACTGATGAATCCGGGAATGGTCAATTCCTCTTCGGAGGTGTGCGACCGGGTGGGCCATATCATGAATTATGGCGATGGCTGGTACGGTGGTGTCTATGTGGCCGCCATGTACTCCCTGGCTTTCTGGTCCGAAGATTTGGAATTCATTGTTAAAGAGGCTTTGAAGACCATCCCGGAACAAAGTGAGTTCTACCAGTGCATCGCGGATGTGATTGGTTGGTATGAGAATAATCCAGGCGATTGGAAACAAACCTGGTTTGAGGTGGAACGAAAGTGGTCGTCCGATATCGGTTGTCCCGATGGCGTATTTGTTCCATTTAACATCGATGCCAAGATCAATGCCGCCTATATTGTAATTGGGATGCTTTATGGGGATGGTGATTTTGGTAAGTCGGTGGATATCAGCACACGCTGCGGACAGGACTCGGATTGCAATCCCGCCAGTATTGCAGGGATCCTGGGGACTGTGATGGGATATGATGCCATCCCGGAGTACTGGAAGCAGGGACTGGACAAGGTAGAGGATATGGACTTTAAATACACCACCATCTCTTTGAATGATACCTATGAGATGGGTTACGGACATGCTATTGAAATGGTGAAGCGTAATGGGGGCGAGGAGCTGGAAGAAGGCTTGAAGATTCAGGTGGAGGAACCGGTAGCGGTGAAGTTTGAAAAGGCTTTTGATGGTCATTACCCGGTAGACAGAATCCGGGCTGACTGGAAAGGGAATGCCCTGCAGGCCGGTGGAAAGACAGCACATAGTTTTAACTTCAAGGGGAAGGGCTTTGTCTTACGGGGAGGCGCCAGGAAATTGTCTGGTGTGGAAAAGGATATAACCCTGGAAGCTGAGGTATATGTGGATGGGGAACTGCATGAACTGGCTCATTTGCCCACAGGATACCAGGGGAGAAGGCACGAACTTACCTGGAAATATAATCTGGTGGATGGCGATCATACGGTGAAGGTGGTATGGAAGAATCCCACCAGGGGGTATAAGATTGAGCTGGGCGACGTCATTGTTTACGGACCGGAACAGATAAACCAATAATAAGAAAGGACAGATCTATGAAGAGGATAGCGTTGTTTTTATTTTTTGGAACTTTCCTGACCACCGCGTGGATAAATGGTCAGTCGAGGGAGTTGAAGGTGCTATTCGTGGGAAACAGCTATACCTATGGATATAACCTACCTCATATTGTATCGATCATATCGGAGGAGACCTCCACCAAACTCATTACCAGGAAATCGGTGATCGGGGGAGCAACCCTCAAACAACACTGGAAGGGGCAGCGAAATTTGGAGACCAGGAAGATCATTGCAGCGGGAGATTTCGATGTGGTGGTTTTGCAGGATTTCTCTATGTCGGCCATGACAACACCCGATACTACCTTGAGATATATCAGGCTATTTTCTGAGTACATACGCCTTCACGGTGCAGAACCCTGCCTGTTTAATACCTGGGCCCGTGAAAAGGTGCCGCAATTTCAGGCTGAAATAGATGCAATGTATGAGCAGGCCTCCCTGGAGAACAGTGTAATGAACGTTCCTGTGGGAAAGGCCTGGGCACTGGCCATGGATCTTCGTCCGACGGTGGATCTGTTCACTTCCGATGGAAGCCATCCCAATGAACTGGGGACCATGCTAACGGCCTCTCTGTTTGTGAAGATGCTGAGTGGGGAATTGCCGGAGGTCCTGCCTTCCCTTTACAGAATCGAGGATGGCAGGGGGGAGACGGTCAGACTGATGAATCACAATCCGGAGGAGGCCGAGTTTTGCAGGAGGATTGCCCTCCAGGTGCTGAAAACTAACTAAAAATATTGCACTATCTTTAAATAAACACATTAACACTATTGTCCATGAAAACCCTCAAGCTAAGTCTGACTTTTGCACTGCTGATTACGGTGGTATCTCTGTCAGCAATGGTAAATCTTACTTCCCTGACAACTGATTATAAAATCAATCCCATCGGAATAGATAACCTGGTTCCGAAACTCGGCTGGATTATTCAGTCTGACCAGAACAATACCATGCAGGAAAGCTATGAGATCCGTGCAGCCCTGACTCCGGGAGATTTGAAAAAGGGAAAAAAACTGATTTGGACAACAGGTCAGGTTAACTCCTCACAAAGTGTTCATATAAAGTATGCAGGAGAGCCACTTAAATCATACCAACGGGTATACTGGCAGGTCAGGATCGTCGACAATCATGGGAACAAGAGCAAATGGAGTGAGCAGGCATTTTGGGAAATGGGCAAATTACCCGATGCCACCTGGGAAGCGGACTGGATCACACCGGCATGGGAGGAAGATATCACCAAATCGAATCCTTCTCCTTATCTCAGGAAAGAGTTTACATTGGACAAGACTATCAAGAAGGCCAGGTTGTATATCTCCTGCCAGGGTCTTTACCAGGTGGAAATCAATGGAAAAAGAGTCGGGAACCAGGAGTTTACACCCGGGTGGACCAGTTACGATACACGCTTGCAATACCAGAGCTATGATATCACAAAGCAACTGGTCCAACAACAAAATGCTATCGGGATTGTCCTGGGCGATGGTTGGTTCAGGGGTAATCTGGGCTGGATCGATGGCAGGAATAATTGGGGAAGCAAGCTGGCAGCCATTGCCGAGATTATAGTGGAGTATTCAGATGGAAGCAAGGCAAGTATTTATACCAATGATAGCTGGAAAGCTTCGACCGGACCGATCCTTGAGTCTGATATCTACAACGGAGAGGTATATGACGCTAACAAAGAGCTGACAGGTTGGAGTAAAGTTGGCTATGACGACAGCAACTGGAGTGCATGCAGCACCATAGATGTAGACAAGGAGAAATTGATTGCTCCCGAGGGTCCTCCGGTGAAGATTGTCAATGAGCTTGAAGCCATATCCATAGAGAAGCGGGAAGAGGGATGGCTTGTGGATATGGGTCAGAACATGGTGGGATGGATCAGGATCAAGGCTTCCGGGAAGAAAGGAGATGCAATTACCCTCAGGCACGCTGAAGTGCTTGATAAGGAGGGGAAGATGTACTATGAAAACATGCGCTCAGCAAAGACAACCAACACCTTTTATCTGAGGGGTGGTGGTCTTGAGATATTCGAACCTCATTTCACCTTTCAGGGATTTCGTTATGTGATGGTAAGTGGCTATCCGGGCGAGCTTACGGCTGACAAAATCAGGGGTATGGTGATCCATTCAGCCATGGAACCTGCCGGTACTTTCGAGTGTTCCGATAGCCTGATTAACCAGTTGCAGCATAATATTGTATGGGGACTGAAAGGAAATTTTCTGGATGTGCCCACCGATTGTCCTCAGCGCGACGAAAGGCTCGGGTGGACCGGGGATGCGCAGGTATTTGCACCCACAGCCTGTTTTAATATGAATGCGGCTACCTTTTATACCAAGTGGTTAAGGGATCTGGCTGCTGATCAGGATAAAGATGGCAGTATTCCGCATGTAATTCCGAATATCCTTGGCCATGGAGGAGCTACGGGTTGGGCTGATGCAGGGATTATTATTCCATGGGCACTCTACCTGGATTATGGAGATATTTCGGTTTTGGAGAATCAATACCAAAGTATGAAGCAGTGGATTGCTTATATGAAACAGCGTGCAGGGGACGATCTAATCTGGGAGGGAGATCCACATTTTGGAGACTGGCTTTCTTTTGACACTAACAGATCGGATTATATGGGTGCTTATACGCTTAAAGACCTGATTGCCACAGCATACTATGCATACTCTTCCTCCATTGTAGCCAAAGTGGCAGTAGTCCTGGGTCAGGATAATGATGCTGTATACTATTCCGGGCTTTCGAATAAAGTGAAAGAGGCCTTTAATGAGGAGTTTGTTACTCCAAACGGTCGATTGGTGGCAAATACGCAGACGGCTTACACCCTGGCACTGGCTTTCGGATTGCTTGATGATGAGCAAGCCAAAAAGGCTGCGGATCACCTTGCAGGAGATGTGGAAGAATTTGGACATATTACCACAGGCTTCCTGGGTACACCTTTGATTTCACTTACTCTTACCGATGTGGGCAGGAACGATCTGGCATATAGATTATTGAATCGCAAGGAGTATCCCTCCTGGCTATACCCGGTGACCATGGGTGCCACGACCATCTGGGAGCGTTGGGACGGACAAAAGCCCGACTCCACCTTTCAGAATCCTGGAATGAATTCATTTAATCATTATGCTTATGGTGCTATTGGCAAATGGATGTACCAGGTGGTAGCAGGTATCGGTATTGATGAGAATAAACCAGGGTACAAACATATCCTTATTTATCCAAGACAGGGTGGCGGACTGAGCTCGGCCAGGGCCACCCACCAGAGCATGTATGGGGAGATTGTTTCAGGATGGAAACTGGAGGGTGAGAAACTGACCATGGAGGTGGATATACCGGTTAATACCAGTGCTACCATACATATACCCGGAAATGCGGTGCTTATCGATATCAATGGCTCACCGCTTGTGGATATGGGCATGGAATATAAAGAAATAGACGGAGAAACGGTCCTGCTGACCGGATCAGGAAGGTATATGATTGTTACAAGTCTGAATTAGTTTCATCATGAAACATATATTATGGCTGCTATTGATCCTGGTTTCCTGTACCGGAAAGCGAGAGACAAACCAGGCTCCGCTGCAGCCCAACATTCTCTTTATTTGAAGAAGCCCCAGGCATAGTTACGCTGTCGGGACATTTCCACAACAATGGCTATTATACGATCAGCAACGGGAAGGTTTTTCACCACAATAATGATGCGAAGGAAAGCTGGGATGAGATCTGGCACCCTGTCTCAGCGAGTCGTTCCTGGCGTGATTATGCCCTTCTTCCTGGCAACAGGCTTTTTTAAACCCCACCTCCCATTTAACGCTCCGGAAAAATACTGGGCACTGTATGATGGAAAGATTACACTGCCCGATAATAACTATCCTCCGGAAGGCGCTCCTATAGAGTCAATTCATAACTTCGGGGAGCTGAGACCCTATGCCGGCGTTCCCCTGGAGGGACCTGTGTCGGATGACCTGGCACGGGAACTGATCCATGGCAACTATGCATGTGTTTCTTATACTGATGCACAGGTTGGGAAAATCCTGTATGAGCTGAAGCGGCTGGCACTGGATCAGAATACCATTGTTGTACTCTGGGGAGATCATGGCTGGAACCTTCGAGAACACGGATTGTGGTGCAAGCATTGTAACTACGAAACTTCCCTTCATACTCCTTTGATTGTTAAGGTGCCGGGAAGAAGGCAGGTTAAATCCACTTCAGAGATTGTGGAGTATGTGGATATTTATCCGACCCTTTGTGAGCTGGCCGGATTAGAACTTCCTGAACACCTGGAGGGGAGTAGCTTTAAAAAGCTGCTTTTTGAGCCTGAAGCTGTCAGCGATGGCGTGGCTGTATGCCAGTGGTATAAAGGGATCACAACTATCAGGGAGAACTGGTTCTATACCGAGTGGGTCAATGACAATGACAGTTCTTATGCCAGGATGTTATACGATCACCGGGTCGATCCCGATGAGAATGTGAATATTTCTGAAGAACCTGAACATGCGGAAATCATCGATGACCTGAGAGCAGAGATGCGGCGCAGCAGGGCCCCTTACTACTTTAGGTAGCTCCTTTTTACATAAGTTTTTTTTAAGAATTGAAGCTTCGAAGGCTATGAACGTGGTGCTTGTCACATTAAGCATCAAACAGGCCTGTATTTTTTAATTCTAACCAAAAAGTCTTATGATGAAAAAGAGAAAGTATTTAATTGCTTCCCTGTTACTCACAGGGATTATCCTTTTGATTGCCTATGGTTGTACCAAAGAGGACGAAACCCAGGTAACAAAGGATCGAAGTACCAATGTCCTGGTTTATGAGGACGATGCGCTGAGGAAAGAGGTCAGTCCTTACTTTTATGATAACCATATCTACCGGATTGAATTGCTGGGAGCCAATCTGGAACGGGAACAACTGGTCCGTGAGGCCATGGAGAATGGGATAGAGAAGGAATTCCTGGTAATCGAAGAAGCTCAGAAATTCTTCTTCAATCACACCGCGGTGATCATGTATTCCATTCCCACCCTTGATCCTGAGCAAACACTGATTCTGTATGAATCCAAAGGACTTTACCAGGTAAGTATGGCCTACTATGGGCCGGCAGAAGGGGGCCGAATGTATTTTGCTTTGAGAACTATGGACGATCGCGATTACTTTTCCCTGAAACTGGATGGCCAGAACAATATGGGAGAGCTGAAGGTATTTGAAAATGAAGAGGTAAAAAATTTCAATAAAGCTGTTTATTCCCTAACTTTAAGGGAAGAAAGCCAACTTGGGACCACTAAAGGAGCAACAGCAATTTGTTGCAGGAAGGAGAGTAGCTGGAAAGCTTGCATGAATTGCACCATCGATGATTGTGGGGGCAGTTGGTTATGCAAAGTCACTGCAATGATTGCACCAGCCGAATTGGCAGCAGGATTTGCTGTATCATGTATTGGAGCAGGATCAAATGCCAGATGTTAAACTAAATACCTTTGCTATGGACATTTTTAAAAAAGTTAAGTTCTGGAGTTTCCTCGTCATTGGAGTGATTTCCACTTTTATCGGAGCCTATTTATTTCCTTTTGGTCCCGATAAACGGCCCTGGGCGGAATTTTTACTGCTCATTGGAGTCGGGCAATTGATCATTTTTGCTGTGCTTCTTTTTTTCAGGTATCGCAGGAGAAACGAAAGATCAGTGAAAGCCTGAGAGTTGAAATTAACAGCATCCCGGATAAGGTCCGGGATGCTGTTTTCCTGTATTTTCTTTTCAAATAGTTTGCCAGTACTGGAAGTATGGGCCACCTTCGGTTTTTACAGAGAAAATTGGGATACGAATCCATCCAATTCAAACAAAGTCCGGGTAAACATTTTATCTTTATGGTTCAGAAACCTTCAGAACGCTAATTTAGCCCAGCTATGAAAAAACTACTGATCTCTATAATTATCACGACCATGATTTCTCCTCTCCTGGCCCAGAATCAAATCCTGCCCCTCTGGCAAGGGGATCCCCCCAACTACAGGGAGACTGGTGAGGTGACTATCTGGGATACCGCTGATATTGTCAGAGTGAGAAATGTGCAAAAGCCCGATATTGCGGTCTTCCTTCCTTCGAAAAAGAATGCCAGCGGAGAAGCTGTGGTGATATGTCCGGGTGGAGGTTACGGAATTCTGGCCTATGACTGGGAGGGGAGTGATATTGCCCGCTGGCTTAACTCCAGGGGAGTTGCTGCTTTTGTTTTGAAGTATAGGCTGCCAGGTTCCGAAAGCAATATAGTGCCTCATAAATCGCCCCTGATGGATGCACAGCGTGCCATGCGCCTGGTGCGTTCCAATGCTGATAAGTGGAACATTGATCCGGATAAGATCGGGGTCATGGGATTCTCAGCAGGCGGGCACCTGGCCTCCACGCTTTCCACCCATTATGATGCCGGCGATCCCTCCAGCTCCGATCCAGTGGAACAGGTGAGCTGTCGTCCCGATTTCTCCATACTTCTCTACCCGGTTATCTCCTTTACTGAGGACTTCCAGCACTCCGGTTCAAGGATAAATCTTATAGGCGAGGATGCGGATGAATCTCTGGTAAAATACTACTCAAATGAGTTGCAGGTCACAGAGGATACTCCTCCCGCCATCCTGATACACTCCGATGACGACACCGGGGTGCCGGCGGAGAATAGCATTGCTTACTATAAGGCTCTCAGGGCTCATCATGTAAGCTCGGAAATGCATATCTATCCTTATGGCGGACACGGATATTCACTGGCCATCGGGCAGGGTCATCTGTCCACCTGGCCCGACAGGGTCATTGACTGGATCCACTATATTTATCAATAAGAAAATATTTGCATATTTTGTTTTGTCTAATCAAAAAAAACATCTATTTTTGCCACGCATTTGAATAATGCTTGTTCTAATAAAGATTTACCATAGTCACCAATAGATTACGGTCCGGTAGTTCAGTTTGGTTAGAATGCCGGCCTGTCACGCCG
>JAOZQY010000068.1 GCA_029931975.1 Bacteroidales bacterium
AAATCAGTTTGATATTTTCTATTTGACCTTAGCGGGCCTGATACCTATTTCTTCCTAGTTATAGCGAAGAAGGGAAAACAGAAATTGGCTATACGAGAAAAGGTAATTACCTTGAGTTTTACATGAAAGACACAGGCATTGGTATTCCAGGGGACCGCGATGTATTTATTATAGCACAAACAGCTTTCGCACAATCTGGGGACCGGGAAAAGTGTATTGAAGCCGGTTGTAATAATTATATTACTAAACCCATAATCCAGGATAATTTATTGGAAATAATCACAAATCATTTCTGAAATAATTTAGCACCTTTACAGCATCTGAAACAGATGTACATTGGACCAAACTTTAAAAAACAGGCAGTACATCAAATTTTGTATGTACGGCTTCCTGAAGAACCTGAGGTTTTTTGATGCCTTCTTCATACTCTTCCTGGTGGATAAGGGAGTCAGCTACACCCAAATCGGGATACTTTATGCCGTGCGGGAGATCTCTACCAACCTGCTGGAATTGCCATCGGGTCTGCTGGCCGATTCCTTTGGTCGTAAAAGCTCCCTGGCAGCCTCTTTTGTGGCCTACATCTGCTCCTTTCTCATATTTTACATGTTCAGCGATTTCTGGATGTTCCTGCTGGCCTTTCTGCTCTTTGGGATGGGTGAAGCCTTCCGATCCGGCACACACAAGGGAATGATTATAGATTACCTGGAACTGAAGGGATGGAAAGACCGGTCCGTCTATTATTACGGGCACACACGCTCCTGGTCTCAAAAAGGATCCGCAATATCTGCACTTCTGGCAGGGGCTCTGGTATTTTTCGGCGGATCCTACCAGATCATATTCCTCTACTCCACCATTCCATATATATTAAATATGTTCAACATACTTACTTATCCCTCCCAACTGAACCGGCCTCTCGATCGAAGCAAGGAGAAAATACATGTGATCCTGGGATCTGCCCTGCGCACTCTATTGAGAGCCTTGAAACAACCCCTTGTATTCAGAACCATTTACAGTTCAGCAGCACACACTGCCTATCTGAGAACGGTGAAGGACTACATCCAGCTGGTAATGATTAACCTGGCCCTGATCATTCCGCTGCTTCTCCAGCTGGAAACCAACAAAAAGAATGGCCTCGTCGTTGGGGTGCTCTATTTTTTCATTTACCTGGCCACTTCACTGGCATCGAAGCACTCCCATAAACTAGCTGAGAGAAGCAGGGGGAAACTCCCCTACCTCACCCTGCTTGCCGGATTTAGTGCAGGCCTTATCAGTGGACTTTTGTTTCAGTATGAAATCTGGATACTCTCCCTGCTGGCATTTGCAGGAATCTACATCGTGGAAAACATCAGAAAACCCGTTTTAACAGGAGCGGTGGCAGACCTTGTGCCCAATGAGATTTTAACTTCGGTGATCTCTGCACAATCTTTGTTAAGAACCATTATCACGGCTCTCTTAGCCCTGGGTTTCGGCCTTATTGCGGACCTCAGCGGGCTGGGAGTTTCTCTTATTATCGTCTCCACGCTACTGGCACTTTCCACTGTGCTAATCAACTTCATCTGGAACCCCCGCACTAACAAAACCTAAAAAAAAATTCAATAAAGGCCCGGCCTGTTTACTTGTGTAATCCCGACGGTAGAAAGGATTCAGCGATCGCCTCAATATCCTTAAAATACTTGACCGTCTTCACCTGCAGTTCCATGGTGGCAGGATCGTCACAGGCGATCACTGCATTTTCGTGCATCTGAAGCATGGATACCGTCCAGATATGGTTCACTCCCCCTTCGATTACCTCCCTGACAGCGCGGGCCTTAGAAAAGCCGGTGATGATCAGCACCACCTCCCTGGCATCCATGACGGTACCCACTCCAACGGTAAGAGCATGCGTAGGCACCTTGGACATATCGTTATTGAAAAATCTGGAGTTGGCCTCTATGGTATCATAGCACAACGTTTTGACCCTTGTCCGGGAAACAAGGGAAGAGCCCGGTTCATTAAAAGCGACATGCCCGTCCGGGCCGATGCCTCCAAGGAATAATTCAATTCCCCCAGAGGCTTTGATCTTCGCCTCGTAATCATGGCACTCCTTTTCCAGGTCAGGAGCATTACCGTCCAGTATATTTATATTATCACGTGGAATATCTATATGATTAAATAAGTTGTCATGCATAAAGGAATGGTAACTCTCAGGATGATCCTGTGGCAGGTTTACATACTCATCCATATTGAAGGAAATCACATGCTGAAAGGAGATATCGCCGGCCTTATGCCTGCGAATAATTTCCTGGTAGACCGGCATGGGTGAAGAGCCGGTTGGAAGGCCCAGCACAAATGGCTTCTCTGCCGTGGGTGCAAAGGCTTTGATCCTATTAATAATGTAGTCAGCCACCCACTTTCCGGCATCTTCCTGTGTATCCTTGATAATTAGCCTCATGAATGATGTAATTTTCTTTAGTCAGATTTTTTTGCTATTTATGAAAAATGCGCTTTATTTCCAATGGGAAAGACTATTTACTGGATGATTATATCCTTCAAGTTTTAATAAGCCATTGACCCGGATTGTATTCAAACCAAAATTACCTATCTATGCATATGAAGAAAGCATTGAAAATTTTCGGGACAATACTCCTTGTCCTACTTATTGGCATTGCCATAGCCTGGTTTGGATTTCTAAAACCGAAGCCCCTTCCCATCTCTGCGGAGGACCGTGAAGCAATTCACCTGATGCCCCTTCCCGCTGAATTGAAACTGGGCAATGGAACCTTTGTGCTGAATGAGAAGCTGACCCATGAGTTTACCGGACAAAGCAATCCCAGGCTGGAGCGCGCTGCGGAACGTTTCTACCAGAAGCTGTCCACCTTAACTAACATGAACTTCGGAGAAGGGGAAAGCATGCAATTGATTCTGAATTGCACAAACGGTGAGGAGAGCTACCCTTCCATAGATGACGATGAGTCCTATTCCATCCATATATTGGGTAGTAAAATCATTGTTCAGGCTCCCGAAGACATAGGCATTATATATGCACTGGAAACCCTGCTCCAGCTGGTGGAGAATCAGAATGAGGAGTGGGTTATCCCCCGGCTTTCCCTGGAGGATGGCCCGCGCTACCCATGGAGAGGCCTGATGATCGATGCCTGCAGGCATTGGATCCCCAAAGACGTGATTCTTCGAAACCTGGAAGCAATGGGCACTTTAAAGATGAATGTTTTTCACTGGCACCTCACCGAAAGCCAGGCATTCAGGGTCGAATCAAAGCTGTATCCAAAGCTTCACGAATTGGGTTCCAACGGTGATTATTACACCCAGGAAGATATCCGTGAAGTGGTGGAATATGCTGCGGACAGGGGCATCAGAGTAGTTCCTGAGTTTGATGTTCCAGGTCATACCGCTGCCTGGTTTGTAGGCCATCCTGAGTTGGCCAGTGGTCCCGGACCCTATGAACTGGATACAGCTATAATAGGCATTCAACCGGCCATGGATCCCACCCGGGAAGAAGTGTATGAATTTCTTAAGCAGTTTTTTGGAGAAATGACCACACTGTTTCCCGATAAATATCTGCATATAGGCGGGGATGAAGTAGTTCCCACCCAGTGGAACGAAAATCCGGATATACAAAAATATATGGAAGCTTACGGCTTGGAGGACCCGCACGCCCTGCAGGCTCATTTCAATATCCGCCTGCAAAAGATTGTGGCCGGTCACAATAAAATCATGTTGGGATGGGATGAGATCCTGCATCCCGATCTTCCAAAGCAGGGTATTGCAGTACAAACCTGGCGCGACCACAGTTCCCTCTGGGAATCGGCCCGGCAAGGTAATCAAGCTATTCTATCGGCTGGATACTACCTGGACCATAAACAAACGGCGGCCTACCACTATGCCGTTGATCCCATAGTTATTCCCGGGGCTGTTGACATAGAGATTGACTCCATGAACTGGAAGGGATGGGAATGTACCATGAGCATTGGTGAAATGGTAATGGATGGAGCCTTTTATCTCTTTGGTGAAGAAGATAGTCTGAGAGGAGTTATGGAATTCATGGGAAGTGCCTCGGGTTTCACAGCGGTAAATGCAGATGAGAAGCATATCAACTTCCTTATAGATGGACCAATGGGAGCCATTGAATTTGAGACTGAACTGAAAGGAGATTCTCTTAAGGGCAAGGCCAAAATGTCTGTTTTTAATCTGACCCTACACGGTAAGCGTTCCGGCGGAAGCGATATGGAAGAGGGAATCCCATTGCCTGAATTCAAAAAGATTGAAGCTCTCACTGCCAAACAGGAAAGCAAACTAATCGGAGGGGAAGCATGTATGTGGACCGAACAGGTGGATGGCAAAACCATTGAATCCAGAATCTGGCCACGTGCTGCAGTCATCGGAGAGAAATTGTGGAGTCCAAAGGTGCTAACCGACGATGTAGCTGACATGTACCGGCGACTGATGGTGATGGATAAGCACCTGGAAGCATTGGGTATGAGGCACCTAAGATATAGAGACACCCTTATGGCCACTATGGTATCAGCCCCCTACCTTGATCCTTTGAAGGTACTGGCCGAAATACTTCAGGAAGATAAGGGCTTTGCCCGGATGGCACTTTATCAGCCCGCCCTCTATACCACCACTGCCCTGAACAGGATGGTGGATGTGGCAAGGCCCGAGAGTTACGTGGCCTACCGCTTTGGACAGGATGTGGATCTATGGATCGAATCGGCGGACACAATGGCCCGTGAAAGAATGATTCTTCTGCTGAAAAGCTGGTCTGTCAACTATCAACAATTGATCCCGGCCTTTGAAAATAATCTTAAATTACTGGAGATACAGCCACATTCCGAGCATCTGTCTCAACTGGCCCGGGCAGCTCTTGTTGCTCTTAACGATCCGACTGCTTTAAGCGGAAAAGAAGATGAATTAACAGCACTTTACGCCAAAGCATCAAAATCTTTTGGAGCCACAAATCTGTCCATTACTCAAGATGTTAAAAAGCTGGTGGAATCTGCAACAAAGAATTAAATATCTTTGATGCATAAGCTGCTTGGTGCAGTTTGAAGAACGGAGAGTGAGAACATGAGCCAGACCATACTTGAATTGTTGAATGACCTGTTTCGCAGGTGGTGCGGAGAGAGCATTGTATCCATCAATAAGCTACCTGCTTCCGGCTCCCCCCGGGAGTATTACAGAATCAGCGGAACAAACAGCACCGCCATTGGAGCCATCAACCTGGACAGGGAAGAAAACGAAGCCTTTATTGAATTCAGCAAGCACTTTCATTCCCTGGGTCTGGCCGTTCCTGAGATCTACCTGGTCGACCTGGAACATAACGCCTACCTTCAGGAGGATCTGGGCGATATCACACTTTTCGATTACGCTTTTAAAGTCAGAGATAATGGTACTTATCCCGATGTGCTGATTACTCTGTATAAAGAAGTATTAACGGAGCTGCAGAAGTTCCAGATTACCGGGGCGAAAGGCTTGGATTACTCTGTCTGCTATCCGCGTTCCAGTTTCGACCGTCAAAGTATGCAGTGGGACCTCAGCTATTTCAAATATTATTTCCTGAAACTGGCCGGGATCCCTTTCAGCGAACAGCTGCTGGAAAACGATTACAGCACTCTGATTGATTATTTGCTTGAACAGGAATGCGATTACTTCCTTTACCGAGACTTTCAGTCGAAGAACGTGATGTTTCATCACGGCTTACCCTACTTCATCGACTACCAGGGAGGCAGGAAGGGAGCGCTGCAATACGATGTGGCTTCGCTGCTATATGACTCCAAAGCCGATATCCCGCCAGCGGTCCGCGAAGAGCTGCTGGAGCATTATATTGCCGGACTGGCCAACTATCCTTCTGTAAATGCAGAAAAATTCAGGGAATCTTACTACGCCTATGTGCTGATCCGTATTATGCAGGCCATGGGAGCCTACGGATTCAGGGGATTCTATGAAAAGAAAACCCACTTTCTACAGAGTATTCCCTATGCGCTGAACGATCTTAAATGGATCCTCAACAATGTAGAGTTTTCAATTAAAATGCCCACCCTGCTCAAGGTATTTAAAGAATTACTGAAAGCCCCCAAACTAAAAAGGTTCCAGGATAAGGGAGGGCGAAAATCAACCCTGACCGTCTCCATCAACAGCTTCAGTTACAAGCATGGTATTCCGGACGATCCCAACGGACATGGAGGCGGTTATGTATTCGACTGCCGGGTCATAAATAATCCTGGCAAGCTGGATCAATTCAGAGAGTTGAGCGGCAAGGATAAGCCGGTGATTGATTTCCTCGACCAGCAAAATGACGTGAATGAGTTCCTTAGCAACACTTTTGCTCTGGCTGATATGTCTGTGGATAATTACGAAGAACGAAACTTCTCCCACCTGCTGGTCTCTTATGGATGCACTGGCGGTCAGCACCGCTCGGTATACTGCGCCGAACGCCTGGCAGAACACCTTCGCGAAAGCCAGAACGTGAGGGTTACTTTGTGGCACCGGGAGCTGGATTAATAGTCCCAGGGCATCACACAAATGGCGGCTCCCCAGGCAGGTCCTCCTCCACAACCCGGTTGCCAGGGAGCTCCGTTGGGTACATATCCGCTCTCCTGGATCTGTGCCCCACGCATATCCCCGATCCATTTCTGGTAGAAATTCCTGGCATCATAATTATGAAGCACAGTATTGCAGGCAATCTGGCCATCACC
Organism: Bacteroidales bacterium; assembly: GCA_029931975.1. Taxonomy (GTDB): domain Bacteria; phylum Bacteroidota; class Bacteroidia; order Bacteroidales. Next base: position 6,693 of record JAOZQY010000068.1, read on the forward strand.
CGTATACCCCGATCGTTCGCGATGCGGACAATCACTGGCGAGTCCGCCGTGCATATTATCGGTCTGACTCCTGCGCCAGATCTTATTGATTTCATTAAACAATTCGCTGGAGGTCTCGAAGGTGGCCGATGGTTCTATGTAGGTATTCACAGCCTCGGCAGTCAATTGTTCCGGCAGTAGCTCTCCAGGCCAGTTTTGGATCTCAACACCGCTAAAGACAAACCAGTTGAAACGCGGAGCATAAGTGGTACTCCCCTCGCCACTACAGATATAGGTGTTGTTGCCCGAATAATTGTTGGCCCTGGGTATAATCTCAATTTTATGTCCGGCCGGACCATCCACCCCATTCAGGCGAACCCATCCGGAAATCTCCACACCAAAATCAACATAGTAGTGCTCCTCTCCCATTCTTTCTTTGGAGACCAGAGCCAGTTCTTCTGTTACCCGGTCGGGATGGGCTGTATGTGCCACCAGTTTTCCTTCGGGTGAAGGCTTAAGTACGGCCGCGTCCCAGTGCGAATCGTCAAAACCGGGAGTGCACCACCCCGGCTGCTCCTCCCTGGCATCGTAGTCTTCACCATAATAGACCATGTTCATGAGGATGGGACTCTTTGAAGCCATCCAGGTGGTATCACTTGCAAGCAGCTCTTACGTACCATCCTTATAGGTGATGTGCAACTGGCATAGAAACCTGGGGGCACCATATCCTTCGGTCCAGAACTTGGCCGGATTATAGAACCCGTTTCCTACAACAGAGCCCAGGGTATTCTCGCCCATATTCAAGAGATCCTTCACATCATAGGCCAGGTACATTACCTTGTATTCAGTGAAATCATCCGGGATTGCTATTAAAGCTTCTGCCAGTTTGGGCCTAAACCCGTAATTTGTCTGCTTGGGAACCAGCACATCATTACCCACCTTATTCCCATTAAGCCACAGTTCGAAATAGCCCAGTCCGCTAACAAAGGCCACTGCACTTTTGACCTTCTTTTCCACATTAAAATCTTTTCGGAACATGGGTGCCGGGGGACCCATATCTTCCGGTACAGCATCGGGCCTGCCACCAGCATTTCTGCCTCGATTCCAAAGCTTTGCCCTCGTAGAGGATTCGGGTCGACTGGTTTGAAATCTTCTTCTCGCTATCCCAGAGATCGGCATGTTCCAGTTGTTTTTCGCTACTGGCCACTCGCACCTGCCAGGCGGTTTGTTTTTGTCCACGTTCATTCTCCCGGTCAATATTGATCCAGGACAAGCGGGGCTGCAACTCATCCACCACATATGAACAGAAAAAGTTTTTTCATGAGGAAAGAGATAGATTGAGTTTCGAATACGGATACAAATCATTAAATTACATAAACTCTTCAGCCAGGAATGTCTATTGCTTTTTGCTATTTTTACCGCCCAATCTATGAAAAACTTGAATCCAATGAAAAAACTATTCTTTATTGTGCTTGTAGCACTTTCCTCTGCAGGATTATTTGCCCAGGACAGTGGTCTGGGCCTTGGTGTTGTTTTCGGTGAGCCTACCGGACTGAGTGCCAAGATGTGGACCAGTGAGAATACCGCCATCGACGGAGCCCTGGCCTGGTCATTTGCTGGTGCAGGCTTTCTGCATCTGCATGCCGACTTCCTGGTACACAACTATGATCTTATAAGTGTTAGCGAAGGAAAACTTCCTGTCTATTTTGGACTGGGAGCTTATATAAACTTAGCCTCTCAGCTGGGACTGGGTGTTCGTGTGCCCATTGGTATGGCATACCAGTTTGAAGGAGCTCCACTGGATGTTTTTGCGGAGATTGCCCCCGGCTTGAGCCTGCTTCCCGGGACGGATTTCTACTTAGGCGGCGGCATTGGTGTGCGCTATTACTTTTAGATAATATTGTATATTTATTGCTGCAAACAGTTCAAATATATTTTTCATGAAAAGATTATCCATTGTCTTCGTATGGGCAGCCGTGCTGGCGCTTTCCTCCTGTTCAAAAAAGTCGCCCGAGTTCGTAAACAGTATTCCGGACGACGCCATTGCAGTGCTTTCACTGCATCCCATGCAGATACACACAAAAAGTAAAATAAATACCTTCCCAGCAATCAAGGAAAAGGTGAAAGATGAGATCTGGGGACAAATCCTTGAGAACCCGCTGAGTACAGGCTTGATGATGAATGAATATGCCTATGTTTTCGTTAAGATGGAGGAAGAAGCTCCCATTATCGGTGTGGTAGCCGGAATGAAAGATGTAAAGAAATTCGAAAGCACCCTCTCCAAAATCAAAGAGGGACTTGTGGAAGAGTTTCAGAAAAATGAGCTTTACACCTGGGTTCAACCCGACCAAGAAGGCATCATTGCCTGGAACCGCAAGCAGGTGATTGTACTGGCCTCTCCGGACAAGGATGAATTCGAGACCTCCTTCTTTACCGGGACTCTTGATAAAATGTTTACTCCAGTCAAAGAAGAGTCCATTACCAGCCTGGTGGATTTCAAGGACTTTCTTGGAAAGATGAAAGACCTCAATATATGGTTCTCGTCCAACGAGTTGTTCGACATCCTTGAAAAAGTGGTGGGTGACGAAATGCCCGCTTTTCCGCTGGTCCTATACCATAATTATGCGCAGATCTATGTGGATTTTGCAAATGGGGCAATGAATATTAACGGGGAGACCCATTTCAGTGAAGAGGTGGAAAAAAATATCGAGGAGTTTCTGGTGATGAAACCCGCTCTCAACGAAGATATGCTGAACCTGGCTCCTGGTGGTAATCTCTTAGTAGCCATAGCAGGATCAATGGATCTGGCCAAAACACAGCAAATGATAGCAAAATTTGGCCCCCCGGAGCTTGACACCGTAGGTACTAAGATGGAAATGGCCACGGGAATGAAAATTGAGGATCTGTTTGAGGCGATTTCCGGCGATTTCACCATTGCTCTTAATGGGGTAGAAGGAGGAGCAATGATCCCCCTGGAATTATACCTGGGAATCGGGGTGAATGGCAAGGCTCTGCAGGAAAAACTGATGGAGACCGTCCAGGGAATGGCCCCGGTGGAGGAAGAGGGAGACTTCTTTATTATCAATATTCAGGGCAATGAAATTTATAGTGGCATCATCAATGATATACTGGTGGTTACCAATGCAAAGGGATACAAAGATGCCGTCAAAAACGGACGCTATGAAAAATCCCTCGCCGATTCCAGATTCAAGGACTTTACAGATGGATCACTGGGCATCTATGCCAATCTCAACCTGGAGGATTATCCGGTCATGCTGAAGGAGATGCTTAGTCGAAACCAGAAAATTAAGATGGGGGTGGAACGTTTTACAGATCCCTTCGATTACCTGGGTGTATGTGTGGGCAACTACAAAAACAAGATTGTTGTAAAGACCACCAATCCTTCGGAGAACAGTCTCTATACCATCCTCAAAATTGTTGATACTCCGGAATAGGTTCCCGGACCTGAAGCTCTCTGCATGACCATCCGCTTTGAAAAGATGATTCCCCTGCCCATGCTGGAGCAGGACACCTCCGGCTCGGAAGTGTGGGAGGCCGAAGCGCTGTTGCTGCATCAGGAGAAACGGTACGTGGTGGAAGCAGCCTCCGGGAGAGGGAAAACCAGCCTGCTTTCAATCATCTATGGCATTCGCAGCGATTACCGGGGTAAAGTCTTTTTGGATGACCGTGATCTTAGCACCTTTACATTGAAAGATTGGTCGCTGCTCCGCAAAGAGAAACTCTCCTTCATATTCCAGGGACTGGAGTTGTTTGATGACCTGACTGGCCTCGAAAACATTCGGCTGAAAAATAATCTTACCGGCTACCATAAGGATGAAAGGATCCTGGAGATGGCACAGCTTCTGGGAGTTGACTCTTTTCTAAAGAGGAAAGCCGGCATTCTCTCCTTTGGTCAGCAGCAACGCATGGCCATCATCCGCGCCCTGTGTCAGCCTTTCGATTTTCTGCTGGCCGATGAGTGTTTCAGCCATATGGACCATGAAAACAGTCTCAGGGCATACAAGCTGATCCTTGAGGAATGCGAAATCCGTGGTGCAGGACTAATCCTTACCTCACTCAATGAAACAGGGCTCCCCAAGGCCGATCTGAATCTGAAGATATGAGACTCCTCTATCAGATATTATGGAAGGATCACAGCAGGGCTCATCTGCTGGGAGCTTTCCTGGGTACCCTGGCCGGCTTTGTTTTGCTGCTGGCGGGCATTCAGTTCTATATGGATATCAAAGGGATTCTTTCAGATAACCGCGACCTGCTCGATCCCGAGTATATTGTGATCAATAAAAAAGTCAATATTGGCCAGACCCTGGGACTCTCCAGGGTGGGGTTTAAACCCGATGAGATTGAAGAGATCAGGGGCCAGCCCTTTGCCGACCAGGTAGCACCATTTATCTCCAACGAATTTCCCGTGAGTGCCTATACAGAGAATGAGCGCTTCCCCGATTTTTTTACCGATCTCTTCTTCGAAGCGATCCCCGATGAATTTATCGATGTTAAATCTGAAGAATGGCAGTGGGACCTGGAGAAAGGTACCATCCCTGTGATCATTCCTCAGGACTACCTGAATCTTTACAACTTTGGCTTTGCCCCCAGCCAGGGCCTTCCCCAGATTCCTAAAGGGATCATCTCCATGGTCAATTTCAAATTGAGGCTCCAGGGACAGGTTCGCGGCAACTACGATGATTATCAGGGTCGGATCGTGGGTTTCAGTAACCGCGTAAACTCCATTATGGTGCCTCTCGATTTCCTGGAATGGGCCAATCAGAAGTATGGATATTTTAAAAAAAGCGATCCGGCGCAATTGATCCTGGTATCGAAAAATCCCACCGATCCCTCCATCATTCGCTTCCTGGAAGAGCGGGGCTATGATACCATTCGGGAAAAGCTGAAAAGCAGCCGCATGAATATCATCCTCAAGTTTATTCTGAGTTTCCTGGTGATCGTGGCTGCCATCATTATCGGTCTGGCCTTCCTGGTATTCCTGCTCAGCCTCCAGTTGATGATCAGCCGCTCCTCGGAAAAGATACGAAGGCTTAATAAGCTGGGGTTCCATTACCGGGAAATCAGCCGGCCCTATATCCTGCTATTGCTGCTTTTAATGGCTGGCATTACCGCTCTCTCATTACTGTTTACCTCCCTGCTGGCTGGTCAGCTTCATCACAGGGCAGAAACCTGGAGCATGGATGTTTCATCATCCTTGCATGGCATTATTTATGGGACTGCCCTGGGTTTGATCCTCCTTATCTCCATAGCCAACATAGGGGCCATACTGATAAGTACCAAAAAACTATGCAAATAGCTGAATATTTTTGCGTTGATTTGTTTGTATCATTCAAATTAATCACTATTTTTGCATCCCCAAATAAATTATAAGTCGATATGGCACATCATTTATCAGCGAAGAAGAGGATCAGGCAAAGTGAGAACAAGCGTGTAAAAAACAAGTACTATGCCAGAACCACAAGGGCCGCTGTAAAAAAACTACGTGGAACCACCGATAAGGAGGCCGCCACTGAACAGTATCCCGAGGTTGTAGCTATGCTTGACAAGCTTGCCAAGAAAAGTGTAATTCACAAGAACAAGGCATCCAACCTCAAGTCGAAGCTTGCAAAACACGTGAATAGCCTCTAAGCTTATTCACCACCATGATATTCAAAAGGCTGTCCACAAACGTGGATGGCCTTTTTCTATATTAGACTAAAGGAGAACGGTATTCTGGCACTGATGTTTCTGATTCCGGCATATTAAGGAATAAAACAGGAACATGAACAAGTACGATTCACATGCCCTGACCACCTGGGCGGTGGAGGAGCGCCCCAGGGAGAAGGTGATGGCCAACGGGGTGCAATATCTCTCAGACTCAGAACTGCTAGCCATTTTACTTGGCTCGGGAACTAAAAACATGACAGCTGTGGAGCTGGGCAGGCTGGTCCTGAAAGAAGCAGACAATAACCTGCATAAGCTGGGCCGGCAGGGCCTCGGCGACCTGGTCAGAATCAAGGGCATTGGTCCGGCCAAAGCAATAGCCCTGCTTGCTGCCCTGGAGCTGGGCCGCAGGAGAGCCGGGATGACACATCCCGAAAAGGTTTCGGTAAAATCCAGCGAAACAGTCTTTTCGCTATTTCACCCGCTCATGGGCGATCTGGAACATGAGGAGTTCTGGTTGCTGATGCTCAACCGGGCCAACCGGGTGCTGGGCAGGTATAAAGTGAGCCAGGGAGGACTCTCAGGAACAGTCATCGATACCAGGATTATTCTGAAAAAAGCCCTGGACAACCTGGCTTCCTCCATTATCGTCTGTCACAACCACCCTTCGGGAAACAAACAACCAAGCGATGCAGACGTGAAAATCACCGAGAAACTGAAAAAAGCAGCTGAAATGTTCGAAATTAAACTTCTGGATCATGTAATTATAGCAGATAAATCCTATTTTAGTTTTGCCGATGAAGGTTTGATTATATAAATACTCCAAACATTTTGGTACAAATCCTGCTAACAATATTCTTTAGCTCATTTAAGTTTGCCGCGACTTTTCCCCTGGTTATTTTGCAGTTTGAATTCAGCTTCGCTGAGACCATCCTGTGGACTAATCTGGGAGGAATTGCCGGGATCTATTTTTTTGCCTTTCTATCCGAAAAGCTAATCACCTGGTGGAACCGAACATTCAGAATATCGAAGCGGAAAGCTCCGGAGGATGAGCTGAAGGGAAAAAAGATCTTCACAAAGAAGAACCGGCGAATTGTGCGGGTCAGGCAGAAATTCGGGCTGCCGGGAATTGCGTTTGTAACGCCCCTCCTGCTCTCAATCCCGGTAGGGGTATTCCTGGTGGTCAGATATTACAACAACTCCAAAATAAAATTTTTCTACCTGATCTTTTCTAACCTGATCTGGTCGCTTTCCTATACGGCATTTTATATGTTCTGGAATGGACTTATCTTCAGGAATACCTGAGAGACCTGCCTACTTTTGCTTCAATGGCACTACCCCGCTCCGGTCGGCACATTGCAGCAACATCTGACTGATGGTTTCACCAGAAACAGGATGCCGCAGTTCCGGGGCAATTTCGGCCAGTGGAAGCAGTACAAACCTTCGTTGTCCCATGGCTGGGTGCGGAATGACGAGCCGGGGAAGATTCAGTTGCAGTGTGCCATAGAGCAAAAGGTCAATATCGATCACCCTGTCGCAATAAGCCCTTCCCCCTCTTTCTCTCCCCATCTCCTTCTCGATTCCAAGCATGTAATCCAGCAAAGGAAGCGGTTCGAGCCCGGTCCTTACAGACAAGCAGCAGTTATAAAAACGGTTTTCACTGGTATAGCCCCAGGGTTCCGATTCATAGAACCGGGAGATCCTCTCTGCCATACCAATACGACTTTGAATCAGGCTAAAAGCCTCTTCCAGATGCTGCTCCCGGTGACCCAGGTTACTTCCCAATGACAAGTAAATTATTTGCATGTTTTCTTAAAACTAAGGTATTTATTATCAGGCACATTTTTAGTACCTTGCCGCTTCTAAAATCGCAAATATGAAAAATTTTCTGAGCAGCCTTCTGGCTACCATCGTTGGGCTCATTGTTATGACCCTTGTGGTCTTTCTGATATTCATGGGTGTAATTGCTGCCACCACCTCCAAAGAGGCCGTGGAGGTGAAAGAGAACTCTCTGCTGGTGACAAAGTTTAATGCGCAGATTCTCGATCGCACCAATGAGGATCCTTTTGCGCTCCTCTTTTCGGGCAATTTCATGTATGATAAAACAATGGGATTGAACCAGATTCTGAAGGACCTGGACAAGGCCAAAACTGATGAGAACATTGAAGGAATTTTTATGAATCTCGGAGCTGTTAATGCCGGAATCGCAACCCTGGGGGAGATCCGGGAAGCTATGCGGGATTTTAAGGAGAGCGGGAAATTCATCTATGCCTATTCCAACGCCTATACACAAAAGTCCTACTACCTGGCCTCTGTTGCCGATAGTGTATTTATGACTCCGGAAGGGATGTTCCTCTTTAACGGGATGAGCGCCGAGGTGATGTTCTACAAGAATGCCCTGGAGAAAATTGGTGTAGAAATGCAGGTAGTCAGGCACGGATCCTATAAAGGAGCTGTCGAACCCTTTTTAAGAGATAAGCTGAGCAAGGAGAACAGGGAGCAGATTAATAGCTATGTGGGGGCCCTCTGGGGAAAGATTATTACAGATATCTCAGAAAGCCGTGGCATTTCAGAGGAGAAACTGAACCAGATTGCCGATGAACTCTCTACCATCGATTCGGAGAAGCTGGTGGAGACTGGCATGGTCGACGGACTGATTTATTATGATGAGATGCTTGCACTGATGAAGGAAAAGCTGAATGTGGAAGAGAAGGATGATCTGGAGGCTGTCTCGCTTAAAAAGTACAAAGACGTTCCTGTAAAAGGGAAAAAAGAGTACAGCAAAGATAAAGTGGCTGTTATTTACGCCATGGGTTCTGTTGTGGATGGAAACGCAGGGGAGGGTTATATCAGTGGAGAACGGATCTCCAAAGCGATCCGTAAGGCCCGAAGAGACAAATCTGTAAAAGCCATCGTATTCCGGATCAACTCGGGGGGAGGCAGCGGATCGGCTTCTGATGTGATCCACCGGGAGGTGATGCTGGCAGCCAAAGAGAAGCCTGTTGTAGCTTCCATGGGCGATGTGGCTGCTTCTGGAGGGTATTACATTGCAGCTCCTGCCGACACCATTCTGGCCGGACCGGGGACCATCACCGGCTCCATCGGGGTATTCGGACTCTTCCCCAATGTTCAAGAGCTCATGAACGACAAACTGGGGATTACCACCGATGTGGTAAAAACCAATAAGAACTCCAACATCCTTACAGCCATGGATCCCCTGGATCAGAACGAACGTGTGATCGTTCAGAAAATGATTGATGACTTCTATACAAATTTCGTAAGCATCGTTGCCGAGGGACGGGGAAAATCGTACGAGGAGATCGATGCCATCGCAGGAGGACGCGTCTGGGCTGGATCCAACGCCCTGGAACTGGGCTTGATCGACATGTATGGGGGACTGGAAAAATCCATTGAAGTGGCAGCCGAGATGGCAGGCCTGGAAAACTATCGTGTTCAGTCACTTCCCAAACTGGAAGATCCCATGACAGCCATTATGAACCAACTTACCGGCGGATCCATGATACGGGCCAACCGCATCCTGCAACGTGAACTTGGTGAAGAGTATCATCACTATAAGAAAATCCAGGAAATCCGGAACATGCATGGCATACAGGCCATAATGCCCTACGAAATCGAAATTCATTAAGAAAAGGAGAGACACTAGCTTACCCGAATATCAGATCAATAATTATGAATAAACCCGTTGGGAAAAACTGGAAGGTTCTTCTGATCCCATTTTCCTGGCTCTACAGTGCCGTGATTTGGATCAGGAACAGCCTGTATGACAATGGTTTTCTTCATAGCTCTGGTTTCAACATCCCCCTGATCTCGGTGGGAAATATTACGGTAGGAGGAACCGGGAAAACGCCACATGTGGAGTACCTGGTCCAACTACTCAACAGCGAATTTGGCATCGCCACCCTGAGCCGGGGTTACAAAAGAAGAACACGTGATTTTCGTATCGCCACCACAGAATCGACCGTGCACGAAATCGGGGATGAGCCACTCCAGATCAAGAAACGCTTTCCGGAGATCACTGTGGCCGTAGATCGTAAACGGGCCAATGGGATCGGGATACTGATGAAGCTGGCCCCTCCGGTAGAGGTAATCCTGATGGACGATGCCTACCAGCACCGCTCCGTCAAAGCCGGACTCTCCATCCTGTTGATTGACTATAACCGGCCCATCGACCAGGACCGCTTGCTCCCAGCCGGCATGCTGAGAGAACCCGCTTCAAACCTTGACCGCGCCAACATCATCCTGGTTACCCGGTCGCCCGAAAGATTCAAACCCATCGAATTTCGGGAGTATGTAAACCGAATGGACCTCTCCCTGGGTCAGCACCTCTTCTTTACGACCATGCGTTATGGCAATCTTTCACCGGTATTTCCAGGCACACCCGGGAAAGATTCCCGGTGGTTCAAAGAGCATGTGGGTGGCGTGCTCATAGTTTCGGGCATTGCAAATCCACGTCCACTCCGGCAGTATGCCCGGAGCATCAATACCAATATTGTTGAACTCTCCTTCCCTGACCACCATAGCTATTCCCAAAAAGACATTGAGCTAATCTCCATCGCTTACCATAAGCAAAAAAAGAAGCATGGGGGAGTCCTGGTGCTGACCACAGAAAAAGATGCCATGAGGCTGCGGGACCACGATCCTGAATCGGATATCCGGGAAGCATTTCATGCAGTTCGTATTCATGTGCACTTCCTGAATGATGATAAAGATGAATTTGACAGATTAATTTTGAACTATGTTAACAGCAATAAAAGAAACAGCGTCCTATATAATAGAGAAAATTTATGAGACTCCCGATACAGCCATTATCCTGGGAACAGGCCTTGGAAAAATAGTGGATCACCTGAGGGTGGATGTAGTCGTGAATTACGAAGACATTCCACACTTTCCGGTCTCCACGGTAGAAGGGCATGAGGGAAAACTGATCTCCGGCTTACTTGGAAATAAGCGAGTACTGGTCATGCAGGGAAGGTTCCACTACTACGAGGGCTATACGATGCAGCAGGTGATATTTCCCATTCGGGTAATGAAATTACTAGGCATCAAAACCCTGGTGGTCTCCAATGCAGCCGGGGGCATGAATCCTGATTTTGAGATTGGTGACATCATGATCATTAATGACCACATCTGTTTAATGCCCAATCCTCTTCTTGGAAAACACGATCCTGAATTTGGTGCCAGGTTCCCCGACATGAGTCAGACCTACGATCCTGTGCTGCTTCAAAAGGCAAGAGACCTTTCAAAAAAGCTTCACATACCCATCCGGGAGGGCTGTTATGTGGGCGTTACCGGTCCAACCCTGGAAACCCCGAAGGAGTATCAGTACATGCGGATTGTAGGAGGCGATGCAGTTGGGATGTCCACAGTTCCCGAGGCCATAGCCGCCCACCAGATGGGCATAAGTATCTTTGCCGCTTCGGTAATTACTGACCTGGGAGTCCCCGGGAAGATTCAGAAGCTGACCCATAATGATGTGATTGAGGCAGCTGAAAAAACGGCTCCCAAACTCACCGAATTGATTATCCATTTGATTACAGACCGATGAAGCGCTCAGGGGAAGGATTTGCAAAAAGGAGGGTGCTGACCATCTCAGCGGCTCACTTTGTGCACGATTGCTATACCGGATTCCTGGCCCCTGCCCTACCGCTGATCATTGACAAACTGGGAATTTCTTACGGGATGACCGGAATGCTGGCTGTGATTCAGCGGATCCCATCCCTCTTCAATCCCCTGATCGGCATTATGGCCGAGCGACCGGTAATGCGCTATATGGTAATCTTCTCACCGGCCCTTACAGCCGTTTTTATGAGTCTGATTGGTATGGCCCCGGGCTATACCTTCCTGGCCATACTCCTCTTTTTTTCCGGCATTAGTTCCACCCTCTGGCACATTCCCACACCAGTCATCGTTAAACAGGTAGCAGGTAAGCGTATCGGGAAGGGGATGAGTTATTATATGATGGGAGGAGAGCTGGCTCGCACAGCCGGCCCCATAATTATTCTGGGGGTGATCAGCTGGTGGGGACTGGAAGGAATGTGGAGAATGATGCCCCTGGG
>JAOZQY010000166.1 GCA_029931975.1 Bacteroidales bacterium
AGGTCAACAATTTTTAAGATAGCTGGAGTTTCGGCAATCCAGTTAAAGAAGCCGGCGAAAATCCATCTTGAATTGAGGAGATAGCCATAAGCAGACCAGGATGAAGAAGCTACTTTTACTATTCCTTCGTATAAAAAATGCCACCCAATTACAGTGCGTAAAATAAAAAAAGTAATAGAAAGAACATTCGATTTAGATTCTTCCAGATTGTTTTTCATATTATTCTTTTTTAGCTATTTGCTTCATAATATTGTTGTATCAACTTTTGCAATTAGCAAAATAGGGAAATATTAGGAACAAAGATCACCAATGAAGGAAAGTTCTTTGCCATTTATTTCCAGGAAACCCTTCAAATCATCGCTGGTAGAGGCTGATATGATCGATGAATACAAGGGGGCAGTCCTTCAGGCTGCCAAAACAGGTGATCTGGAGCTGGTGAAGATCCTGGCCTGAATCAGGACAACTAGAACCTATTCCTTTCCTTCCGGTTTGATGTATTTGTGTAGATGGCTGGCATCTGTAAATCCCCAACTCATTGCAACTGTTTCTTGTGTTTCATTCGAATTTTTCAAATGTGCAATCGCACCTCGAATCCTGTATTTAAGAGCATACTCTGAAAAGGTGCAGTCCATAAGATTACTGAAGGCATTCCGGAAACTGGTTTCTGACATGTGACAAACCGATGCAGCTTCTCCAGTGGTTATTAAACGTCTTTCACTAAAAACCAATCTTAAGGCCTGCTGGATACTATTTTGCAGTTCAAAACTCTTATGATTACCCTCCGGGACCTGCCAGTTCTCGCACAAGGTCAACATTAGCTGGAAAAAATATATTTTACGCCAGTCAGGATCGTCTCTCTCCTCAAGAGCTCTCTTTGAAAGTTGAATAATTTCCTCCCTCTTATCAATATTCACCTTTGGTCTGTTTACCGGATGCACCTGGAAAGGAGCCAGAATGTTCCTGCTTAGTAAAGTACTCTCCGCTACAAATCCCGGATCAATAACAAATACTACAGCAACACAGGGTGTTTCCAACAGTTCAAATCCATGTGGCTCCCACATGCCACATAACCAGACTTCTCCGGGATTTAATATCACTTCATGATCCAAATACTCCCTTTTCATCTTTCCGCTGATTAAAATACCTGCCTCAAATTCGTAATGCATATCAAACCAGTAATCATCCAGATCCTTGTGGCTGTTATAAAGTATTTCGATCGGGTTAAGTGTACTTAAATCGAAGTTGAATCGCTTTAAGTCAGACTGATTCTTCATTTTATCTGCCATAAAATTTTACAACTATTCAGAATAATTTTACAAGACTTCATTCATAATTATTCTACACTTTTAAAAGATACAAAAGTTAATAAAGCTTCATAAAATAAAAACATGGAAAAGACGAATAAGCAATTCATTCTTTTGAGAATGATCTCGGCGAAAACCTATTTACTATTCAATTTAATTGTTTGTATTTTTTTTGTTTCAACAAGCAGCATGTCTGCAGATGATTCCTTGTCTCAAAGGAAGGCACTTCTTAGCCAAGAAGCAGACAGCAGTCAATGGATACAGTTATTCAACGGAAAGGACCTGAGTGGCTGGAAACATGTCGGTGGTGGTTCAATGTCTGTTGAAGATGGCTTGATCAGGGGACATGGAGGAATGGGCCTGCTGTATTGGACAGGAGAAAAATTTGGGAACTGTACGATTCGGGTCGTTTATAAAATGCGTGATACAAACAGCAACGCCGGCGTTTTTATCCGTATTCCTATTGAACCATATGAGGAGTGGATGCCGGTCTATTATGGGTATGAGGTGCAAATTGATAATCAACCCGAACTCTCTGATGAAGATGATTATCACTATACGGGTGGCTTGTATTCCCTGACATGGCCCCTGGCTAAACCCGGAAAACCAGGTCCCCAGTGGAATACCATGGAAATCACTCTCGATGGCACACGGACCATTGTGTATGTGAATGGAGAAAAAGTTACTGATTACAAGGAAGGCGACCCGGTGCCAACCCGGAAGTTTGACTTTGAGCCCTTCCATGGACCTCGTCCTGATTATGGGTTCATTGGATTGCAAAACCACGGAGAAAAAGATGTGGTATATTTTAAGGAAGTCTCTGTTAAAACTAATAACAACACTCTGAAGTGAACAATAACTGTCTCTAAATAAAATCCAATCTGATGAAAAAAAATAAGTTGAAAACAGAGAATACAAGCGATATTTCACGTCGGAATTTTGTGAAAATGGCTGCCACAGGAACCGCTGCTTTTACCATCCTTCCAAGTTATACCGTTAGTGGTTTGGGCCATGTTTCACCTAGCGACAAGCTCTATATTGCAGCTATTGGATGCGGTGGCCAGGGAGGGTATGATATAGATAAATTAGTAAGCACCCCGAAAAAAAATGCTGTAATTTCCTGCTTATGCGATGTTGATGAAAGACAAGCTGCTCCAACAAGAAAAGCATTTCCAAAGGCATCGTTTTATCAGGATTGGAGGGAATTATTCGAAAAAGAGCATAAAAATTTTGATGCTGTAACTGTCGCTATTCCGGATCATAATCATGCCCTGGTAAGTCTAAGAGCCATGCAGCTTCAGAAACATTTATACCTTCAAAAGCCTCTGACTCATGATATTTATGAAGCTCGTATTCTCACAGAAGCCTCTGAAAAATATAAAGTTGTAACTCAGATGGGCGATCAGGGAAATTCAGGAGAGGGTATGAAGACCCTGCGAGAATGGATAGAGGCAGACGTGCTGGGCGAAATTGAAAAAGTTTATTGCTGGACTGACCGACCAGTTTGGCCACAGGGAATACCATGGCCTTCGACAAGTTCTCCAATACCGAAAGAACTCAATTGGGATCTTTGGCTTGGCACTGCACCCGATACACCTTATATCGAAAATCTGGTCCCCTTTAACTGGCGCGGATGGTGGAGATTCGGAACCGGTGCCCTGGGTGATATGGGTTGCCATATCATGGGTCCCCCGTTTAAATTATTGAATCTGGGCTATCCAACCGAAGTTTCAGGTAGCGCAAGTACCGTTTATGATGGAATCATATCTGAGGCCAATTTCCCCGAAAGCGGGCCGGTTTCCTGCTCCCTCAAGTTCAAATACACCATGGAAAACGGCAAAGACCTGGATTTATACTGGATGGATGGTGGAATAACTCCCGAACGACCGGATGAGATAAACACCGGTGAAAACATGAATGACATCATGGGAGATTGGCCAGAAGTAGGAGACTATGAAGGCAGCACCCTGTTTGTTGGAACTAAAGGAAAAGCTGCCTGTGGCTGGGGTGGACGAAACCCTGTTTTGCTACCCCTTTCCAGAAACAATGAGATCAATGTACCTAAAAAATACCCACGTGTTCATGGGGGTATGGATGGGCATTACTGGCAATGGATCGATGCCTGTATTGCGGGATATGGAAATGCTGAAGTCGAGTCCCCATTTGTGGGATATGCCGGTCCCCTTACTGAAACTGTATTAATGGGGAACCTGGTTTTAAGGTGTTTTAATATCCGTGAAAAAACAGGAACAGAAAAAGGTACGCCCTGGGGTGATTTGGAGTTTTACGATTATCCAGGCCGCTATATCAACTATAACTGGGATGGCCCGAATATGAGAGTAACAAACTTCGAACAGGCCAATCAATTCGTGAAAAGAGAGTACAGGAAAGGCTGGGGAGAATTAAGTATTTAATCACAAAAAAGAATTGAAGAATGATTTTTTTATCAAAACGGAGAATTTTTATCCTGTTTCTTACGGCAGCGATCTCTATGCCCTTAATGTCATCAGGTAGTATTCACTCTTTGGCCGGGTATAAAAGTATACAACCCAATATTGTCCTGCTACTTATAGAAAATATAAGTACGGAATTAAGTTGTTACGGTGAACCAGACATATGGACACCAAACATTGATAAATTGGCTGAGGAAGGTGTTCGGTATACACAGGCATTCACTACCTCTTCCGTATGTGCACCTTCAAGAGCCGCAATGATGACGGGTACATACCAGATAAAATCGAATACGCAACATTTAAGGATGAATCCCGACAGGAATCTTCCCTTGCCTTACCGGGCATTTACACACTATTTAAGAGAAGGGGGATACTTTACAGCTCTTGGTTGTGGTTATTCTTCAAAAACAGATATCAATTTCAGTCCAAGGGAAGGGAAAATCAATGGATTTGATGGAACCGACTGGAGTGAACGTGCCGAAAATCAGCCATTCTTTGCACAGATCACCCTTGACATCACACATCGGGGGAAACATTGGTATTCTGAAGATCCACAAATAGATCCGACCCACATTTTGCTTGCTCCTGAGACACCGGATCATGAGATATGCCGTGATGACTTTGCCCGGTATCTATCTCAGATTCAGAAAATGGATATTCAGGTTGCTGAAATCCTCCAGCGATTGCAAAAGGAAGGATTAAGCAATAATACGGTTGTTATCTTTATGGGAGATAATGGCGCAGATCTGTTTCGTGGAATGGACTGGCTTTATGATGCAGGTATTCATGTCCCCTTGATAATCCGTTGGCCCGGACAGCTGGAACAGGGGTTGGTAAATAACCATTTAATAAGTTCCTTAGATGTAATTACCACCATTCTACAAATAGCCGGAGTAAACATACCTGACCATTTTGATGGATTTCCAATTCTTGGCTCGGATGTTATACATCGTGATTATATTTATGCTGCTCGTGACCGTGTCGACGAAGCAGTAGATCGAATACGATGCGTAAGATCAAAACAGTTTAAATATATCCGAAATTATATGCCTGAAAGAGGGTATTATGAAAAACGCTGGGCAGTGGAAAATAATCCCACATTAGATGTTGCAAAAGAGTTAAGCATGAAAGGGAAACTCACTCCTGAACAAGAATTGCATATGGTTGATACCAAGCCGCAGGAAGAACTCTACGACTTAAAAAATGATCCCCACGAGTTTAATAACCTGGTTGATGATTCAAACTTTCATGCCACATTGGAAACCATGCGTAAGCTGATGGACGATTGGATAGATGAAACTGGTGATTATGGTCAATTTCAGGAGAAAAGAGAAGATGCATGGGAAACAGAATGGTTTGATTATGATGAGGTTTATGGAAAAGAGGAGACGGGGTATTGAGCAAGCCTTCATCCTGCT
>JAOZQY010000167.1 GCA_029931975.1 Bacteroidales bacterium
AAATTCAAGCAATGCCATGCAAAAGCCAAAGGCCTTACCACTGAGGCAATGTTCGAAGGGATGTCTGTTCCATGGCATCCTGGAGCAGCAAAGTTCTGGAAGGAGCTTGGATTCCTGAAATAAACAAATTCCCGTTGGTCATTTAATAAGGGAAAAATATTCTAAAGGAACGAGGAATGCTCTCCTCGTTCCTTTGTTCCCCTTTTGTTTACGGACAAAATAAAACATGACAGCACAACCAAAAAAAATTTGGTTCATATCTATTTTTAGCTTTGGAATTCTCATCCTCGTAGGGTTCTATTTTTTTTCCTTTCCAAAGTACGAGGTAAGAATTGAAAATGCTTCGGAAAATAAAATCATTCACAGACTTAAGGCAAAACCGGGTAACAATATATGGCTGATTCATATTAATTCCGTTGAAAAATTACCCGTGGCCGAACAATATGAAATTGATGTGAAGTATCAGTTTATTTTTTCAGAAGTTATCTACCAGGCGCCATATGTTGGTTATCGCAATAGTGAAAATTCTGAAATTATTGCACCGGGGACCATTAGAATTTCTGATTTCAGCTCTACCATGGAAACGATAAGCTTTTTTGCCGGGGATATCTCAAAACATATGATGTTCTGGAACGGCAAATGGCTCCCCCTTTATGAAGGCGCCAAGGGAGGGGATCTCATTCGCATTACAATAGATAAAGTCTCAGGTTTTAATCTGTTTTTCATTAAAAAGGAAATTGTTCCATGACAAAGAATAAACCAGGTTCTAAAATTGCTATATTTATTTCCATAACTGCGATAATCATGGCAATTTTCCATCTTTATACGGCCGGATTTGGAAGGTTCCCAGCTCTTCAGCAACGTTCCATCCACCTTGCATTTACTCTTATCCTTACTTTTTTCATTTATCCTATAAGCAAAAACGCCTTAACCGGTAAATGGTCAATATTTATCAATTCCGTTTATTCGATTGGGGCATTGGCTGCATGCGGGAATATCGCATTTTATATCTATTATGTTCTTTTTGAGCGGGCAGGGGAATCAACAAACATTGACATTGTTCTTGGATCAATTTTAATTCTCCTGGTGCTTGAAATGACCAGACGCGTTATGGGATGGGCTTTGCCCATTATCACCATTATATTTATTGCCTATGGTTTTTTGGGCTCCTATATAAACATACCTTACCTATCCCATGCCGGCATGGATGTTCACAGGTTCATTTCCTATACCTATCTGAGTACGGAAGGTCTTTTCACCATTCCTTTGGGAGTTTCTGCAAGTTTTATTGCAGTTTTTGTAATTTTTGCAGCTTTTTTAGTAAATTCCGGTGTCGGGGATTTTTTTATGAATTCTGCCATGGCCATTGCCGGGGACAAGACAGGAGGACCTGCCAAGGTATCTGTTGTTTCAAGTGCCATAATGGGATCTGTCTCAGGCAGTTCCGTAGGTAATGTTGTTACCACGGGATCTGTCACCATTCCTTTGATGAAAAAAATGGGCTTTCCAAGTGTCCTTGCAGCCGGAATAGAAGGAACGGCCTCAACGGGCGGACAGATCATGCCACCTCTGATGGGAGCCACTGCCTTTATCATCGCCAGTGTTGTGGGAGTGCCCTATCTAACTGTATGCGTAGCAGCACTTCTTCCAGCTGTTCTTTCTTTTTTATGTGTTTATATCATTGTCCATTTTGAAGCTGTCAGACTTGGAATCAAAGGCCTCCCAAAAGCTGAACTCCCTAAACTCTGGCCCGTTGTCAAAAAGAAAGGCCATCTACTTTCACCGCTCATCATTCTTGTTGCAATGCTTGTCATGGGATTTACAGCTATGAAGGCAGGATTTTATTCAATCATCGCTGTGATTATAGTCTGTTCATTACAAAAAAGCACCCGGATGGGTTACAAGGAAATCCTTGGGGCATTGGAATCAGGTGCAAAGGCTGTTATACCAATTGCAGCAGCATGTGCCTGCTCAGGGATTGTGGTGGGAGTTCTTACCCTTACCGGGCTTGGTCTTAAAATTTCCTATCTTCTGGTAGACATTGCCAATGGAAGCCTGCCCATTCTCCTGATCCTGGCCATGCTTGTGTCCATATTTCTCGGAATGGGAATCACCACAACTGCTGCCTATCTTCTGGTTGCCATTGTCGTTGCGCCAGTACTAGTACAAATGGGCATTCCAGAGCTTGCTGCCCACATGTTTGTTTTCTATTATGCCGTGATTTCAACGATTACACCCCCGGTTGCCCTGGCTGCCTATGCAGCGGCAGGTATAGCCGGTACAGATCCCTTAAAAACAGCCCTTACAGGATTTCGAGTGGGAATCGCAAAATTCGTTGTTCCTTTTTATATTATTTACAGACCTGACTTTATTCTGGTGGGTGCTGACCCCTTTAAAGCCCTGGTGGCACTTGTAATGGCCATTGTCGGCATATGGGCCCTTGCAGGATGTTCCTGTGGTTTTATGTTTAGACAGCTTACACCTGTTGAAAGAATTATTCTGTTTGTCTGTATTCCATTAACCATTCCTTCACATTTTATTTTGAATACCCTGGGTACGGGTATTGTTTTGTTGATAAGCTTATTTGCCTGGTTGAATTCACGCAAATCAAAGGAGTTACCGGTGATTGCTTAAGTGATTAAATATTATAGAATTAAAAATTTTAGAAACCAAACCATAATCAAAACAAGGAATCAGTAAAAAATGACTAACAAGGAAATCATTATAACAGCAGCCATTACGGGGAGCTTTGGTGACAAATTAAAAAACGCTTACCTGCCTGTGACCCCAAAGGAAATTGCAGAGCATGCAATAAAAGCCAATGGCGCCGGTGCAGCAATAGCTCATATCCACGTGCGTGATCCAGAAACGGCTGAACCCTCCATGGAATTGTCATTATACAGGGAAGTCGTGGACAGGATCAGGGATGAATGTGATATGATTATCAACCTGACCACAGGTGCTGGAGCCCGCATTGTACCGGATAATGGTGAGGTTGTAGGCTTTGCAGCCGGCACCACCTGGAGCAGCCCTGAGAAAAGAACAGAACATATTGTTGCCTTAAAACCGGAGCTTTGCTCATTGGATGTTGGTTCCGTGAATTTTGGAACCAGAGTATTTGCCAATATTATTCCCCATGTGGAAAAAATGGCCAAAATAATTCTTGAAGCAGGTGTGAAACCAGAGCTTGAAGTTTTTGAAATGGGACATATTGAGATTGCAAAACACCTTATTCAAAACAAGCTCATCAATGGTACACCATTATTCCAGCTATGCCTTGGAATTCCATGGGGAATTTCAGGAGAAGTAAAAAATCTTTTAATGATGAAGGAAGCCCTTCCCCAGGGGTCTTTATGGGGAGGCTTTGGGATTGCACGGAACAGTTTCCCCATGGCTACACATACAGCCTTGCTGGGAGGAAATATTCGGGTTGGATTTGAGGATAATTATTATCTGGATCCCGGAATACCTGCAAAGGATAATGCCATGCTTGTGGCAAAAGCTGTTTCAATCCTTGAACTGCTTGGTTTGAAAGCAGCTACAACAAATATAGCCCGTCAAACCTTAGGGTTAAACGATTAAAAACTAAAAATTCCTATTGCCAAAAAATATGGCAATAGGTGTTGAAAATATTTAAAGGATTCTTTATGCAACTATCTAAATCCATGGTTTTAAAAGGCCCTTGTCAATTGGAAATGGAGGAATTCCCCCTGCCTGAAGTGGGTGAGGATGATGGAATTTTAAAGCTTGAACTCATTGGTGTTTGCGGTTCAGATCCAGGAATTTACAAAGGGAAAACCCGTGGTGCACCAAGGCCTTATCCCATTATACTGGGGCATGAAATTGTGGGCAGAATAGAAAAGATGGGAAAAGCAGCAAAAAGGAGACACAATGTCAAAGAGGGAGACAGGGCAATTATTGAATACGCCTTTGGCTGTGGAACTTGCCAGCCCTGCCTTTCTGGAAATTATATTCTGTGTGAAAAAAAATATTCCTATGGTTCAATGATATCATGCAAGGAGCCCCCCCATCTTTTTGGAGCCTACACAGAATATCTTTATATCCATCCCCGTGCCATGGTCCACAAAATAGATGATTCCATATCACCGGAAACAGCGGTATTGATAAGTGCAGTTCTGGGGAATGGAATCCGGTGGCTCAGCACCCTAGGCAATATGCGCATTGGAAATTCCGTTGTAATTATCGGGCCTGGCCCCCAGGGACTTGCAGGCGTTATAGCTGCAAAGGAATCCGGAGCCGGCCCCATAATAGTAATCGGCATGTCCCATGATACAAAACGTCTTGAAATGGCACAAACATTTGGAGCCGATACCATTATGGTGGCTGACAAACAGGATTGTGTAAAAGAAGTATATGACGTTACCAAAGGCAAAATGGCCGATATTGTCATGGATGTATCCGGCAATCCAGCAGGAGCGGTTTTAACACTTGACCTTGCAGGCAATGGTGCCACTATTGTATTACCTGGGCTCTATGGTCCTGAAACCCGGATTCCCCTTGTTCTTGACAAGGCAGTTCTAAAGGAATTGAAACTTTTAGGTGTCTTTTCTCACAACTTTCCAGCAGTGGAAGCAGCCATTGCCATTGCAAAAAAAAACAAATATCCTCTGGAAAATATGATCAGTCATCGTTTTCCCCTTCACAAGGCCAAAGAGGCGGTTGAACTTGTGGGCGGCTTTGATAATAAAGAAATTCCTTTAAAAGTAGTTCTGGACCCAAATATAAAATAATTGTTCCGGAGAAATTCAATGAAAAATATTTTTGTAGTAGGATCAGGTATAATGGGAAGTGGTATTGCCCAGATATGTGCCCAGGCTGGTTATATTGTATTCATAATGGATGTTAATGATCAAATGCTTCAAAAATCAATAAAAACCATGGAATGGTCTTTAAATAAAATGGAAGAAAAAAAGATATTAAAGGAAAACGCTCATAAAATTCTCGAAAGAATCAAGCCGGTAAGCACTCTTGATAAAGCACAAGAGGCATCCATTGTGATTGAAGCTATCTTTGAAGATCTTAATACCAAACATATCCTGTTCAAAAAACTTGAAAAAATTTGCAGCCCTGATACGATTTTTGGGACCAATACATCTTCCATTCCTATCATTGAGATTGCAGCAGCCATTAAAACTCCCCAAAGGTTTGTGGG
>JAOZQY010000025.1:0-21972 GCA_029931975.1 Bacteroidales bacterium
AGCCAAACATACATTACCACCGTCAAAGACGGTGGGTTTCTAAGTTGAACTAAAAGGAAGCAAAAAAACAATTTGAGGAGTTTTGACGCCATCCAATCTGGCCTGCTGCCAAACCTGCAATAATACTGTATAAGAAGATTTCCAGGTCCAACTACCATTTGTACAATCAAAAAAGACCACATCCACACCTGCATCGGCCAACATTTCGGCATGCTTTCTCAATACCCATTCGTCTGTGGTTCTGTAATATCCAAACAAAGGTTCATCCCACCAATAAACACCACCTTCCGGTGTATTCTGCCAGCTTTCGACCCAGGGCATCAGTGGCCGTCCATTGATCACTGCTGATTTCCCAGGGTTGAGCAATTCCAAATACGGGGAGTAAAAGAACCAGTGCTGAAAAAATGATTTGGTTTTTCATGGGTTTTTACGATTTAAGACCACTACTTCACGATCAATTTTTTACTGTATAACTTATTATTGCCATTTATACGAACAATGTATACTCCTGATTTCCAATTACTAATATCTATTTCAAGAAGATCGGAATTAGTATTTCCCGAATACTCCAACTGGCCCTGAACCGAATATATTCCGATATCTGAGGGTTCCGGGGTTTTTAAATAAATCAGATTTCTGGCAGGATTGGGATACAGAAGTGGAGTACTGAATTCTGATTCTTTAACTCCCATATAAGAACCCTCAGGATAAAGCTGGCATTGGGGAACCACCTGTTTTGGCTGACTGGCACTTTCCCATTCCATTTTAATTTTTCCATCACCTGATAGATTGGCATATTCAATCTTTAGAGGCACTTTTTCGCCCGAGGTCATGAGAATACTTCCACTGAGTGTAAGGTTTGTGAAATTGCCGTCCCACGCGTCAATCAACAATTCACCACCAAGCCATACCCTTGCTTTATCATTAATGCTAAAACTGAAGGTGTATTCTTCCGTAAACAAGGCTTCAACATATCCATGCCACCTTGCATTCCAGAAGGTACTTCGCACCCCACAGCCCGGGGATTCGTCCACAGCCCATACATGGTCTATCAACGGATCAACCTCGCTGCAAATGGAATCGGTAAACCAGCCCCTTCCACCCTCTTCGCCATTGAACAGGGTTCTGTAAAGTCCGGTTCCATTGCCAGGATAAACGATATCTTTTTCGGTGAAGACAATCTTATCCAAATGCAAACCACCAAGAGCACTGTCGGCCATTACCTTAAAAACTTGCTCTCCGGTGAAAAGAGTAAGATCAAAAATAACTGTATTCCAGTCGTTCTTTGTACCAGTTTTCGGCAGATCGAGCTGACTGAAAACAGTCTTGTTATTCATAAGCAGGGAAATATTCTGATTTGTTGAATCGGCTGCATAAGTGAGAGCTACAGAGAAAACACCAATGGCCTGTACATCAACCGTATATTCAAGCCATTCATCACTGTATATATCGGTGACAGCATATTCATTGTCAGCCATCTCCCTGATGTCAACGGATTGATCGATTCGATAGGCCCCGCCGCTATTTCCATAAACTGCATCGGCATAAGCAACTCCGGCACTACCATTGTCGAAGTCTTCAAACTCGATGGTCCCGGGTATATTTAACTCTTTGTAAGGAGTTTGCCCGATACTATTCACAGGTGTTGTACTAAAGTTGTAATTAAAACGACGGTCAGGAGCACTTTCCCCATCAGTGAAAAAACACGTGATATCATTTAAATGCTGAGGATTATCGGCCCATTTAAAATAAAACTCAGGTGTCCCTTCATCCAGTTGTAAAGCTGTTCGTGGTACACTCAACTCCATTTCGGAACTACTAAGGGCAAAGGGAATTTCAACATCATTCCCCCAGGCCAATCCATCCCATTGTTTTAACGTGGTTTGAACCGGGGATTCTACTCCCTTATTTATCACATAATCGTACCCTTCCCATCCGGTGCCTTTGTTCCGATCCACATCAATGAATAAGAGCATCCAGTTTGGATCACTCGAAGGGCTCAGATCATAAACCGCTTTCACATAGAAATACAAACTATCTTCATCATAGGCCACTTTACTTGTCATAATATCGTTTCTGCCCGTTTCGTTGCTATAATGCAATCCACCATATCCATTGTGGTCACGAAAACGCGTATCGCCGATAGCATCGAAAAACTCATTGCTAACTAGTTCCCAATCACTGAAATTATTATCAATTTCTATGTTGTTTGTTCCGGATTGTATTGGCCTGGTTCGAACTCCCTTGTACTTTCTAATGTTTTGGACCATCTGCATATAATAATTGTCGGTATAACCATCTTTCATGGGCTGAATAGCCCTGTTAAATTCTGCATTATACTGGTCGACAAAATAATAGGGACTGTTTCGACGCATAAATGGATTCACCGCACCATCATGATATTTTCCGGCCGTCCATTCGTTCCAGTCATTGATGTACATAAAATCGGGGTCAGACTCTATTGCCTCGTCCCAACGATCCTGAAAATAAATTCCATAGCCTTCAGGATGTTCAACTGTTTCGTCTAACCAGGGAACATAGGCGGATTCGGGCAAATCATATTCATTCAGGGATGGTTCGCCCGTTTCCCGCCTCCAGGATTTCCCAACCAGGGAACTGGGATGTTGAGCGGGGCAGGCAGCTGCCTGCTCCATTATTCCATTATGTGGCGCAATTAAATCATCTGGAGGCATGGCTTTGACCCGGTCATCATTAAGATCATAGCCGAAGCTCCAGTTATCTTCTGTTCCCACATATCTTTCGCCCTGCCACTCATAGTAGCCCCACCACATGTTTCGCTTTGTAAAGAAGTCTTTTACTTCCTGGGTATAATCGCTAAGAGATTCTTCAGTATAGAAGGGATCCCCATAATGAGGATTTTCCGGGTTGGTTTCCGCATCCGGGTCATAGTTTGGATTTGGGTTTTCAACACTTGGGTCCGGCTTGGCATTGTAAAGCAGTAGCGGTTTACCATCCCAGTAATACCAAAGATCCTTATAGCTTTCTCTTTGATAAAACCAATCATAAAGATCCTGAACAACTGTTATAACGGGTCCGTTAAATGCCCAGAAACAGAATTGGGGCACTTTGTTTCCTTCTGCCTTGATCTTTTGCATGGTAGAAAAAAGAACCTCCCATTCGTCCCAGTACCTTACCGCATTTGTCACATCCATGACCAGCACATCGACACCGGCATTGGCAAGCATGGCCATATCTTTCCGGATCACATATTCATCCTGGCTCAGGAAATAGCCCACTTCTGGTTCTCCCCAATGGAAACTATTCGCCGCCCAGAGGGGATGGTTTGCATCAAAACGGGCGCTGGGATCAGCCTCCAGAATTCTTGTTACATCCGCTGAATAAGGACTTGTAAAATTGGAATAATGTCCCTCGGTATGCCAGGTTATATAAAAAATCCCCACATCGCGTCTTTTATCATCTTTAAGCGGTCCAGCTTCCTCATAATCAGGCATATTTCTGCCCAAAGCGTCCGTTGCCACCCATGTATCTGCATATAAATCCCTGTATGGGCTATGGAATATGGTGGTATCTTCCGCAGTGGAGGGATCATTATATTCAATGCTTGCACTGTAAAGCCTGAGTAAGGCATCCCTTTGGGCAATGGAAACATGACCAAAGATCTCGATCTCCATCCCGGTAAAACTTCCCATCACTTGTATATCTGCATCATAGACTGTTCCTGAAGTATATATGCCTCCGCTTTCACCTTCAAGTTCAATTCTTATAAAGGGCGCCTCGTTGTAATAAACAAAAATGCTGGTCCCAAAATCTTCAATACGCATCGTTCCTCTTTCCAGAAGGCTGGTAACTTCTTCTGGCTTCGGGACCAGTATGCGGGCAAAATCCGTACCTCCTCCATATCCTTGATCTTCCCCTGAAAATTGTACGATCATCGAAGAACCATCCATGCTTGGATAAAAAGCGATCCCTTCACTATTGAAGCCCGGATCAGAATCGGGTTGCTGAATTGTTTCCGTAAGACCCTGAATCCTTATTACAATTCCACCACGATTCGATCCTGTTGAATAATCGAAATCTGTTTCAAAGAGATAAGGCTGAGAATATTTTTTTCTAGAGCAAATGACGCGTTTTTCAATCCATTGAAATTGCAGCGCACCGGTGGAAATATCACTTGAATTAAAGATAGACGGCAGCAAGGTAATCCATTGACCATAGAATTTGAACCTGTCCCAGCCTGCTGTTGGATTGAATTCCTGCGCATACAGGGTATCATAGCTTACAAGAGGTTTGTCATCATCGAAGGACGTAGGCTGCGCAAAAAGCGGAAAAGCCACGATTACAAAAACGAAGGTCAACAGTGATGCAGATAATTGATGAAATAGTCTCAGTTTCATGATGCTTTTAGATTAATCTGATGCCTAATCAATAAAGGAGCCATATCGAAAAATGCTGCCAGAAATTTGAGTTGCCTTTAATCTGACAATATATACTAATATATTATAACATTCAGGAAAACACAATGCACAAATTGACCTATTCATTGCACAAACTGTTCCAGGAAGTCATTTAATTTCTTTATTGTAAATTAAGCGGCTGAATAAAATCTGGAAAATAGTGATTGCGAAGAAGCTTAGCACATATATTTTACTCTTCTTAGTCCCCGCGTTTATATATGCTACAGACGGGAAAGGTAAACAGGTCGGGATCGCCTTCTCTTCTTCTTTTGAGGGTATTGCGGTAGAACAGGGACTTTCCAACCGTAATATTTCATCTATCTGCCAGGACAGTCTCGGTTATATATGGATTGGGACCGCCCGGGGATTAAACCGTTATGATGGATTAACATTCAAACAATTTCTTTTCTCCCCGGAAGGAAAGACTCCCGGGATTCCCTACGATTTCATAGAACATACCATCTATTGCAACAATAGTATTTTTGTGAGTACCCGGCTGGGAGCTGCCGCATACAACATGAGAAGCGGAGCATGGCACAGCATTTCTGATGGACTGCCGGTGCCGGATATGATGCAAATCGGGAACAGAGCCTTTTTTATCAGGCAAAAAGCCCTCTTTGAATATGATTTCCAGGAAAACAAACTGGTCAGATGTGATTTTCCTGCCCATCTCCGAATGTCCCTGTTTATTCCAAGTGACGACGGGAAGCTGTGGGGAATATCAGATGATTCCAAACAGGTATATTGCTATAACTTCGAATCAAAAGAGTTGGTTGAAAGTCCGCTGGATGATGCGGTTCCCATCCCAGGGTCTTTCCATGAAATCATTGATCACCACCTGTTTTTATCGACAGAATCAGGACTGAAAATATCCAGGATCTCTATCGAAGGAAAGATTCTAAATGAAAGCAGCAAGTTGTTCAAACAGTTTAAGGGATCCTCCATGCTCTCCTTCTTCCTTTCAGTGGAAAGATGGGATGCCAGCAGGGTCCTTATAAGTTTCTTTGAGCAGGGCCTGTACATGTATGATTTACGAAAGGGCACTCTGATAAAAATTCCAAAGGAGGATGCCGGCCTGGGTTCAGACTTAATAAAAACATTATTTAAGGACAGGGATGGGAATCTCTGGGTGGGAACCTTCGACAAAGGTCTGGAAGTATATTACAATAAACAGAATGAATTCAATTTTGACAGGCAACTGAACATCCTGGCCCCCAATGAATTTGTAAACACCATTACCTGGAATGACTATCGCAAAGAACTGCTTTTGGGAACCAGGACCCAGGGTGTTGTTTGCAGCAACAAAACAGAAACTGCTTCCCTGAATACAAAATTAAGGTCCCTGGATATCTTAAACGTGATTATACTCTACCCGGATTCTGAGCAAAAAATCTGGGTCGGGGGCTACGACAAGCTGGTCATCTATAACCAGAAAACCGATCGCATTCTAGAGCCGGAAGATCATTTGAATCTGAACCATATACAGAATATTTCAGAAAAGGATGAATTAATTTACCTGGTTGCAGACAATGGATTCTACATCTATACGCTTGAAGGTAAGCTCGTGAAACATGTCCTGGAGAACGTTACCGGGGCAAATCAGATTGTGCATTTCAATAAGAGATCTATTCTTTGTTCAGAATTAAGCGGATTGTATTCCTACGAAAGAAGCTCCGGGGAAACGGAGCATCTAAGTCTGCTGAAGTTCGGGAAAGCCTTTAACTGGCAGGGAGCTGTATGCATGGACCAGGAATCGGATTCAATCCTGTGGATTGGAACCCTCTCCTGGGGCCTGATCAGGGTTAATTTAAACACACTGGAGAGTGTGAGTTATACCATGGAAGATGGATTACCTGGAAATGATGTAACCGCTATTGAACGGGATGAACAGGGAAGAATGTGGCTGAGCACGTCTGATGGGATCTCATGCATGTACACTCCAGGCCGGTTCAATAATTTCTCTTCACATGAAGGGATTGGAAACGATCAGTTTCACAGGAGATCCTCTTTTACAGACTGGAAGGGTACTATCTATTTCGGTGGGAATAATGGGATTAGTTATTTTAACCCTTCGGAGTTAACGCTTAATGCAAAATTTGATAAGCATATTTTTTTCCAGGATATTATCATAAATGATTCCAGGGTAGAAGTAGGGGATGAATCAGCCATTTTGAGTAAAACATTGCCCTTTACGGATGAACTTGTTTTCACCCACCGGGTAACTAATTTCTCTGTGGACTATTCGGCCATTGAGTTTTACGCACACGATCAGGTATTATACTCGCAGATGTTAGAAGGATGGGACACCAGGTGGCAGGTGCCAAACAGATCCCAGCACGTAAACTATTCCAACCTGCCCCCGGGAAATTATACCCTATGGGTTAAAGCACGAAGAAGTTCAGGAGAATGGTCCGATCCCTCCTCTTTGAAAATTACCCTGAAGCCTGCCCCCTGGAAAACATGGTGGGCAATTACCATTTATATTCTGGGGTTTATTTTCATGGTCTTCCTTTTCTTTTCCATGCGCTTCCGCAACCAGATGATTGCATCCAATTTAAAAGCGGAACACCGGGAACGTGCTCGTGAAAGCGAAGTAAACGAAATGAAACTACGCTTTTTTACCAATATCTCCCATGAATTCAGGACTCCTCTGTCAGTAATAAACGGAGTCACCTCCCAGCTCTCCAAACATGTGGAATTTGAAGGTTATTCTAAAGAGCTGTTTACCAGCCTGAACCTGAATGTGGACCGTCTATTCAGGCTGATTAACCAGCTGCTCACTTTCAGGGAACTGGAAAGTGATACACTAAGTCTTTCTGTACGACAGGAAAAAATTGACATTCTAATTGAAAAGACCTGTAAAAGCCTCTCCAATTATGCCCGTGTTAAAAACATTTCTCTGCTTAACAGCTATTCAGCTCCCATACATGAGCTACTTTGCGATGCGGATAAAGTAGAAAAGGTCCTTTCCAACCTGATTTCCAACGCCATAAAATATACTCCGGAAGGCGGAATAATCATTGTAAAGGGAAAAATCCGCTCGAAGGATGAAACTCTCGGACTGTACCGTAAACTTAAAAAACGACCTTTCCCCTTATCGGAATCAGGCTACCTGGAGATCAGGGTAAAGGACAGCGGAAGGGGAATTCGAAAAAAGGATATTGAGACCATTTTCAAGCGCTATTCCAAAACAGATAGACCAAGCATTGACGCGGATTATTCCAGTTCCGGCATTGGCTTGAATTTTGTAAAGCGCCTGGTAATCGTTCATAAAGGAGATATCAGAGTGAAGAGTACCTTCAAGCAGGGATCTGAGTTTAGTTTTTTACTGCCGCTGGACAAGGATATCTACACTGACGAGCAGCAAGTAACCAGTACTATTTATGAAAGCAGATCTCCTTTATATGTTCCGGAAATCCCCGTTCAGGCCAAGCAAATTTCAAAGGAGATCAGCGAGCAGAACTCCAGGTATAAAATAGCCATCATTGAAGATGATCTAGAGCTGTGCAAACTATTGACAAACACTCTTTCGACTCTGTATTCTGTTTGTTATGCAAACGATGGAAGAGCAGGTCTCGAAACGATCAGGAAGGAAAAACCGGACCTGGTGATCAGTGATATCATGATGCCAGGAATGAATGGGATCGAACTTTGCATGGAGCTGAAACAGGATGAATCCCTGAGCCATATAATTGTAATTCTGCTGTCTGCTAAAAGCGAAATTTCAGATCAAATAGAAGGGATAAGCAAAGGAGCTGATCTTTACATCCCCAAACCTTTCAGCCTGGACTATCTCCTGACTGTGATCAACAGCCAGATCAGGAGCAGAGATGAAATACACAAGCTCTACCTCAAGGGGCTAGGCCCGGAATTAAGTGGAATCGAAGCCAACCAGGAAGTGATCCGGTTTCTGTCCAAATTCAACTCCCTGCTTGAAAAAGAGGTCTCCAATATGAACCTCTCGGTGGATGTTCTTTCCGAGAAGATGAACATAGGACGATCCACTTTCTATAAAAAGTTTACCGCCATCACCCATACCTCCCCAAATGTTTACATTGCAAAATACAGGCTGAATAAAGCGGAAGAGTTGCTGCGGGAATTCAAGTATTCCATTTCTGAAATCAGTGAACTGGCCGGTTTCAGAAATGCCTCCTATTTCTCCACGATCTTTAAAAAGGAGAAAGGAATCACTCCCAGGGAATATTTGAAAAAGCTGACTAAAAACGCTGATGATACACCATCGGCATAATTAAAGATCACTTTAGATCGAAATAATCCTCCTTCTGTTCCCGCAGTCTTGACAGGAGTTCACCATAGTCCGGCTCGTCCGACCAGTCATGCATCTGCAGGGGATCCTCAATGATGTTGTATAATTCTTCCGATTCTGGACCCTCCTGGTTAATGTAATGAATGTAGGACCATTCCCTGGTACGAATGCCTTCCGAGCGCTCGATATGCATATAATCCTCCTGGTGCCGGTAGAGATGCTCGTAGAAAAACTCTTCACGGAAAGGGGTATCCGGGTTCTCCAGCAGGGGAAGAAGACTCTCTCCGTCCATATGGGGCGGAATGTCAAGACCCGCATAATCCAGGATGGTTGGAGCCAGGTCGATATTCAGGACCATTTCTTCAGAGCGGGCCTGATCCCTGAGATGACGTGGATCATAAATGAATCCGGGCACCCGGATCGATTCTTCATACATCAGCCACTTACCACCAAATCCGTGCTCCCCCATAAACTGTCCGTTGTCGGAGTAAAAGATCACCACGGTATTCTTAGCCAGCCCCCTGCTTTCCAGTTCATTCAGGATCTCGCCAAGGGACTGGTCCATCCCGTTGATCAGGCGATAATAATCTCTCATGGCATTCATCAGGGATCCATCCATTTCATGTGCCGTCCGGATCTTTTCCGGATTTTTCATCCCGTTCAGAGATCGTCTCAGAAATTCGGGTTGGCTCATTGCCTCTTCTTCCGTCACAGAAGCTGCAACGGGCATCCTGGCTCCTTCATAATCCTGACTGAATTTCTCATCAAAGTCGCCCCAAGGACCATGTGGTGTTTTATAGCTGATGGACAAACAGAAGGGTTTATCCGTATCACGCTGATCCAGAAAGCTTCTTACCTTCTTTGGAATCACATAGGTCTCCTGGTGAACGGGATCCTCCATATTGGCTTTCCCAACCCGTATCTCTTCACCCCGCATTCCCCTGGAATCGGGTGGACAATCGCAGAGAAAGTGATGCTTCTCGGTGGTACCGTTGTTCAGAACAAAATTGCAGTCCCGCTCGTGCCAGAAGTTGCTCTGCCCCATGCTTCCCGCCCAGAAATCGAAGAGATCTGCAGCTCTCATGAAATACCCGGTATCCAGCTCCAGGGTTCCCCATTTTCCAATAAAGCCGGTGTAATAACCTCCATCTCTTAAGTACCTGGGATAGGTGGTTTCCAATTCGATGGGTGTGAAGAAATCGTATACCCCGCTGTTCCTGGCATACTGGCCGGTAAGCACGCTGGCCCTGCTAACACAGCAGATGGCCGTAGTCACAAAAGCATTGTCGAAATAGGTCCCCCGGGCAGCCAGGGAGTCCAGGGTTGGCGTCTGTATGATACTGTTACCAGCATATCCCAGGGCATCCCACCGTTGATCATCGGTGAATACAAAAAGGATGTTAACAGCCTCTTGCTTTTCTGGCTTCCTAACTTTGCCAGTACAGCCTGCCAGAACTATCCCCCCAAGTACAATGGATATCAGGGTAGTACTAAATGATTTCATTCCTTATTTTCTGTTTGGATTACTTCACCTTAAAAGTGTTCTCAACGACCACTGGTATCGACTCATCCAACAGCCTGTCATATTCGGTAAAAGATAATTCGTACCTGGTTCCAACGCCATTGGCTGTAACAGTCACCGTGTGCTCTCCTTGTCCAAGCTCCCCAAGCGAGATCTTAAGTGCAAGATCACTGGTTTCTTCCAGGAACGTTTCCCCATCCAGATCAATGGTATAGGAGTCAGGAACAGGTCCGAGGCTTGTCCATTCCAATGCAAGTTCGGATCCCGTAGAATCTGCCACATGAACTGCCAGAAGAGTGACATCATCCACCACACCCCGGTATATATCCATCAGGGCCCTGGTCAGGTTCAGATAATAAAAGCCCCATCCTCCCTGATCTCCTCTGAATCCGGGTGCTGTCAATGATACGGGCTCCAGGTCATCGCTTAATTCATTTGAATAGGAGTCCACATAGATATTCTTATCCGGGCCGTAACCGTGCCCCTCGGCCTGACCGGTATATTCGTTGAACTGGTGCAGCATCACAACCCCGGGACGATGTTCCATGGCTGTTTTAAAGGATTCCAGATAGGTCCATCCTCCTCTTCTGCCATAAGCTTCAGGAGCCTTCCAGCCATGCTCAGCAAAGAATGCCGGTGTCACTGTGGTCGATTCTGCCTTTCCGTCCCTGTAGGTGACGGTCGGACTTATGGAACCATCCATCCAACTCCAGTAACCCAGTTCATGATGACGGGTAGTCTGATTCTGGGAAGACATCCAACGCACCGTAAAATGGGTATCATCCACAGGACCCTGTTTTTGTCTGAACGCATCCACTGCCTCTTCAGACCAGGCCATGGTCTGTTTAAAGAAAGGGATTCGGAAAGAGGATTCCGTGCGACCCTCTTTATGAGCCAATACACCGGTATCCAGTATAATGATCAGCGGTTTCCCCTCATAGATCTGCCATAGTCCATTGAAGCGGGGATTCCGGATATAATCCTGATAGATCCATTCAAGCTGCTCATTCAATGCCTGCATGGTAGCTGGCGGACCATTGGTCAGACCTGGCATAATGGCTACCCGGGGTACAGGAAGACCTTCGTCACGCATATCAGCCAGCACCTCAAGGAACATCTGGGTACAATGGAGAATCTGATCCGCCCCTCCTCCTCTTTCTGACCAGTGCTGCCTGCCCCAGATGTGATTAGACCAGTCAGGGATTATAAAATCCACCCCCATATCCATAAACCAGAGGATGTGCTGACGCGTCACATCAGGATTGGTAGACTCGTAAAGTCCCGTTAAAGGAATGGCCTGTGCGGTAGTCCATTTCCTGCCAGGTGTAAACCAGGGTTCCCACTGCATTGCAAACAGTGTTTCTCCTTCTTCCCGGGCTTCAATTATTCTGCTTCTCACCTCTACCAGCAGGGTATTTGACCTCAGTCCCTCTTCGGGCATAAAGGTCCCTGCCTGAAGCAGTGAATAGTCTTCCAGTCCCATCCAGTCGTCCCGGTCAGCCGGAAGGGCAATGACCTGAACCAGGGCGGGACCCGGATTGGGAAGCGGAATCTGGAAGCTTGCCATTCCATTAGCATCAGCAAATTCATGGGCTCCCCATCTTTTACCATTTACAAAAGGTAAAAGAACCATCTTGTGTTCACCCGAACCGGCAACAAGTGTTGCTTCCAACTTTATACTTCGTCCCATCTCCAGCACCTCTTCACTAAGCTTGATTTGAACCGGATACTTCCCTTCCTTCGATTGACAGGAAAATAGCATAAACAAGCAGAGTACAATATACGTGACAGAGATACTGGTCATATATTTTTTCATGATGGGATGTTTTTTAATGAAAAAGGGTTCACTGATATCAGTGAACCCCTTTTCTATACTAAAATCATTAATTCTAAAAATACTACTCCACAATCATCAATTTCTGCGTTTCTGACTGGTTTCCAGCCTTGATGGTATAGAAGTATACACCATTAGTCAGGTTGCCACGATTCAGTGTTATCGTGTGAGTGCCTGCACTCCTGTATTCATTCAACACTTTTCTTACCTGCTGTCCAACTGCATTATAAATAGCAATTTCAACATTGGCGGCATTGTCAAGCTTGAATTCTACCTGAGCAGACGATAACATTGGATTTGGATATACCTTGGAGAAGTTCGATTCATCATTTACATACTGAGGAACACTTATAACAACCATTTTATCAGTGTTTCCTGCTTTCATATGTGCAAAGATGGCATCTTTATAATTTTCCCATATGGCCTTTTTAGCAGGAAACCAGTTCAGGTCACCCAATGGCAGACCGGCAATAGAGCCTTCCAATGTAGCAGTATTGGTATAGGTACCATCCATAAGCGGCCAGGTACTGTTATTACCAATATCTCCATCCGGTTCCCAGTGCCACTGAGGCCATTCTGATATAGGAGGCCACGCGTCCGCCGACTGTCCCTGAGCATGGATAAAGTTTGCCGGGCGTGCCCACATCATCAGGCTGTCAGACATATCATAGATCCTTTGGTCATTCCACTCCGGATCTAAATCATATGTTGTATTTCCATACTTCCACATTGGGAAATCAGTATTGACATTATTCGTATGATTGAACAGGTGTCCTTCCCTGGAAGCTGCAAAAGCAGTATCCGGATCTGCACCAAATTTTGGGTCAGTGAGGCCATCCCAGATAAGTGGATGCAGGTTTACCTTGTTAATACCGGTAGCAGCAGCTGTGTCATTCATTTCAGCAATAAGGTCGTAAGAACCCTGTGAATGGTACATATTGTTGTACTGAATAAACTGGATACGATCGGTAGGCAGTGCTTCACCAGGAATAGTATCAGCATAGATTAACATTGGCTTTGGCATAGCAATATCTCCGCCTGGCATCGGCTGCCAGTGGTACGCGTAAGGACCACTCATGAAATCAAAGAAGAGGTTGTTGGTCATATAGTACTCCTTCTCAAGTATTGACCAGTCAACCTGGCTCTTGGAATGGATAAAGGTATTGTGGTTGATATTAATCAGATTGGTAACATGAGCAGCAAAATTTGCAGACAGGAAATTCATACCTATCGAAATAAATGTATTATTCTCAATCCAGACGGTATCAGCACCCATTGATCTAGCAGCATTGTTGATAACAAAAGTGTGACCGTCGTTTGCACCCAGCATGTGGCCGTGACGGGCGCAAATGTTATTGGTGAAGAAAATATCGTTGTCTGCACCTTTTACATTAATCAACTGGCCTTTTCCCATCGGATCGATAATGCAATTATCTATGTTAGTAAAACTTGCTGAATCACTTTGGAACAGTAGCCTTTTCCCAGTCTGTCCATTTATATCAGCATTTACAAAGTAGATATTCTTAAAAGTAAGAGGACCTTTTGCATCAAACATCATGTCGAATGGGAGGCCATCAGGTGTTGTTCCGGTTTGAAGGGTCGCAGGTTTTGTTACATCATCATAGTCTTCACCGATGATCTGAAGGTGGTAGTCCACATTTTCAATAATGGCATCCAGTCCGTACCACGCACCGGCTTGTAACTGGTAGATTTTATCACCTCCGTAAGTTGCAATAGCCGTGTTAAGGGTTCCCACTCCGGGATCAACTACCAGAATGTCCTGTGCAATGACTGTGCTACCTAATAGCAAGCCAAGAATCAGAAGTTTAATCGAGTTAAATTTTTTCATTTTCAAATAGTTTAAAGTTAATAATTATTTAGTTTTTAATCAATAAAACCAAGTTAAGCTTATTTCGTCAGTTTCCTCCTTTCTTTTTATATATCAGGGTCAATAAAAATCATCATATTTGAATCAAAAACTATATCGAAGTCCCATGTCAACTGTCCATCCATACGCTTCCTGGTAGGTATAGCGTGGATCTCCTCTTAAACGTGATACTTCCTGAAAATTAGTTAAATTGGCAAAATTTCCGATTACCTGCAACTTTCCGCGAATCTTTAAAGGTATTTCATAGGTCATCTGCAGGTCCATGCGGTAAAAATGCTCCTTCAATTTATCCTTTGCATCCACCTTATAGTTCTTCTCGGTCATGATATTTCCATTGTACTGGAAGGAGAGCCAGGTATTGAACCCCTTATAGTTAAATCCAAGGGAAGCATTCAAAATATGTTTTGGTTGGAAGAGCATGGGACCCGTAATCACAGTATCTATCCTTACTGTATAGGGTCGTCCGGTCTCAGGGTCCATGACCTGATCAAGCTTGGTATCAGGATATTTAGTTTCCGAGTGTGTATAGGTATAGTTCAGGTTTAATGTAAAATATTTCAAGGGTCCGGGGAGATACCAGAAAGAGGTCTGCCACTCAAATTCAACACCTTGCAATGAAATATCGTGTTTATGATTTTCCCAGAGGCTGACTTCAACCACATCAGTTTCCCTGAATGGCTCGACTATTGGGTCTCCCGCAATCCGCATGTAGACACGGTTCCATATCTTATCCTGCACAGTTTTGTAGAATCCGCTAACCGAAAATAGTCCGATCTTATTACCATGAAAAGTTACCTGTGCATCGTAGTTGGTCCACTGCTCCGCTTTTAAAGCCGGATTCTGGGTATGGTGCATGAAAGGTGTCCTTCCGGGATTAACATACAGGTTGGGAGATATGGAATTGAAGTCGGGCCGGCTGAGAGTCTTTGTATAGGCCATATGAAAATATACAAACTTGCTTGGTTTGATTCTCAGATGAACCATAGGTAGGAAAAACTCATCTGCCCGGGTCGTTGAAGTATCCTTGCCAACCAGCGGGAACTTTGTGGAAGGAGTAAAGAGAGGCTCCATAGCCTCAAACCCGTCCATGGTTGCATCGGTTTGTTCATACCTGAATCCTGGCATCAACATAACCCACTTGCCGATATTAAACTCTCCCATCAGATAACCAGCATAATAATCCTCACGGATATTCTGGTCGTGGATCATGCTTGCCTCAAGGTTCTGGTGGTAACCAATCAGGTTGATGTCTCCGACAATCGGCAGCCAGGCCTCCTGTCCCAGTTCCATTAATGAATCGGAAAAACTCTCCCACCAGTCGCTCGTTGCATTTAGTTTATCGAAATCAAAATAGGCTCCATATTCATACTCTCCCCCCAGGAAATCCGTTACCATGTGATCTTCAAAGCCTTCCAGAGTATGATTTTGAAATTCATCCGCAGCTCTGTCAGACATTACCAGCCATGGCATTGCCTGATACCAGTATTCTGCCTGAAAGGGATGCTGGATCTGACTCCCGCTAAGCTCATCATAAAACCGGTTCTTTCGCCGGTATTTTCCACCGAACTTGACATTACCGGTGACAAGATCGCCCATTGTAAACGGTATCTTAATATCCAGGTAAGCAGTAATGTTCTTGTCTTCCTGCTGCCGGTCGACGGAGCTGAATCCTTGCTTGACAGTATTATGCAATGAATCGACATCATCAGAATAAAAAGGTATCAGCTCAGAAGGATATAACTTCCTATGTTCGTATGTGGTAAATGCAGCACTGGAAGCTTCTGCAAAACTAAATTGCCATGACCTGTCATCCGGATTATTTCCTTTGTTTTGTGAATAAACCAATCCGTAATCAATCACCATATTCAGAAAATTCAGGTTGGTCTCTCCGCTCAGTGCAGTATGAATCATATCGGATTCATTCAGGGGATTATAAGCCATGCTGTAGTTCACACTACCAGTTCCTGTGTGATCGTAACCCTTGGATTGCCTCTTCTGATCAACATTTGAATGAGAGTAGAGACTGTACAGTTTCAATTTGGTGGAAGAATTCAGTCTGTAATCCAACGACAGGGTTGCCGATTGCCGGGAGTTAGTCCGGTCAATAATATTCAGATTTGAATTATTTAAGTAAAGGTCCGGATCTTCACCAATAAAACCATAATTAGCACTCATGGTATGCGTGCCACGATTAACTTTTTCGGCACTGGCCGAAAAGAACACCCCCAGTTTGTTATCCAGGAACCGGTTGCTGATCTCTGCCAGGTATTTGTAATTCCCGAAATAGCTGTTCAGGTTGTTATATCCGCCCTGAGCCATCAGGTTAAAATGCAGATCTTCAGGCGTATCCTGAAGCTTCAGGTTAACTGTTCCTCCAACCGAATTGGCATCCATATCTGGTGTCAGGGACTTAAAAACCTCTACACCCTGAAGGACATACTGTGAGATTCCGCTTATATTTGCTCCCCGGTTAACACTGTTGGAAGCAGGAAGATTAACTCCTTCCAGGGTAACATTTGTATAACGGGGTTCCAATCCCCGTACTACGATCTGAGACCCTTCCCCTCCTGAACGCAATACAGAAATTCCGGGAAGCCGTCCAATGGCCTCAACCGCATTGGCATCGGGATTCTCCTGCAAGCGGTCCGGGGATACCACATTCACTAAAGTATTTGAATTGATCTGTTGTTGACGAGCCCCGATTTGTCCTCTGCCCTGTATGGTAATAACCACTTCATCCAGGGCTGTTACATCAGCTCCCAGTCGGATGTTAATGATCCTCTGGTTGCCGACAGTTACTTCCTGATCATCAAATCCCAGGAAAGAGTATACCAATACGCTTTCTTCATTAGGAACCAGGATACTATATTCACCATTCAGCTCTGAAATGGTTCCTGTCGATGTTCCTTTAACCATAATAGTGGCACCTGGCAATGATTCCTTAGTTTCGTCTGTGATTTTTCCGGTTACACGGACTCTTCCTTGCTGGGCTGCCACACTGGTAACACACAGAATCATTACAATTACCCAGAAATATCGAAATTTTTTCATGAACAGTTTATTTAAAGTCATTAGTTAGAGTTGGTTTCAGTAAAAATATGATCGTCAAAATTTCTAGCAATCCGATGGTTTAAGTATCATCCAGACTAGTCAAAAATATGTGAAACAAATTACTTTGTCAAGGCCTTAAGTGTTAGCTGTTTTGCATTTATTGATACTTTGTTTCAAAGTTTTCATACATACTAAAATATACACTTCTCATCAGAAAAGTCCAATATACACTTTTGATGATAAAAGTAGAAGATTGACGATATACGAACTTTCAATACTGTCCAGTATGCTTTAAAAATTGTCCAAACCTTATGCCATATGGACTATTGCTATGAAAAAGGAACATGGGGAACCCAGATGTTTTTTCACAGATGTTGGAATTCATTGCTCGTTTTCTTGAAATTGGACGATTTCACTGGCTTAATGGACAAAAACAAAAAAAAACTAAGCCCATAGGTTCTATCTTTATATGAAATTACAATTGACGGTAAATGCAGAAAAGTATTATTTACTATACCTTCATGGTTCTGGTAGTGGTTTCATGCCAGAATCAAAGCCAAAATTCTTCAATACCAAATTCAATCTCGTCAAAAAACGAGATTGTCCGGGAATATCTCTCCCCTGAACGGATCCTGTGGACCTCCGGAGCTGGGATTGTGAATGCCGAACAGTTTCTCCTGCCGGGTAATGGTCAGGCCGATCTGGTGAGTTCTAATCTTTGCAGCATGAACGGCGATCATGAAAATCCTCCATCCATCCTGCTTGATTTCGGGAAAGAGCTTCATGGTGGAATGGAACTGGTGACCGGTGCCTTTGAGGGGAAGGACCCCATCCGGGTACACATTACACTGGGAGAATCGGTAGCAGAAGCCATGAGTACGGTTGGAATTTCCAGTGCTACAAACGACCATGCGATCAGAGACTTAACCATCTCTCTCCCCTGGCTTGGGAAGATCGAAATTGGAAATTCAGGATTCCGCTTTGCCAGGATCACCCTGGTGGACCCTGACCGCACTCTCCTACTCAAGGAGATTCGTGCCATATCGGTTTACAGAGATATCCCCTGGACAGGATCATTTAAATCGAATGATGAACGCTTGAACCAGATCTGGGAAACAGGAGCCCGCACCGTGCTCCTGAATATGCAGGACTATCTCTGGGATGGAATTAAACGTGACCGTCTGGTATGGGTGGGTGACATGCACCCCGAGGTATCAACCATCCTTTCTGTGTTCGGATACAATGAAGTGGTCCCCAAAAGCCTGGATCTGATCCGTGAGGCCACCAAACTACCCGAATGGATGAATGGCATTTCTTCGTACAGCATGTGGTGGATCCTGATCCAGTACCAGTGGTATATACATAACGGTGATTTGGAATACCTGGCTGTCAATCAGGAATATACTTATGATCTGCTCGGTGTATTAAGGACCAAAATTGACGAAAGTGGTAAAGAAAAGCTGGATGGCAATCGCTTCCTGGACTGGCCCACCAGTCCCAACAAGGATGCCATCCATGCCGGTTTGCAATCCCTGATGGTAATGACATTCAATGCTGGAGCTGAGATAGCAGATATTCTCGGCAAACCAGAACTGGCTTCTGAATACAGACAAACAGTTGATTTACTAAACCAGCATATTCCAGATCCCAATGGCAATAAATCAGGGGGAGCCCTGATGGCTCTTTCCGGTCTCGTCGATCCTGTCGAGATGAATAAGGACTTGCTGGCTGTGGATCCCCTTTCAGGAGTGTCCACCTTCTATGGCTTCTACGTTTTAGAGGCCAGGGCCCTGGCAGGTGACTACCAGGGGGCCATGGATGTAATCCGGAATTACTGGGGAGCCATGCTGGATCTGGGAGCCACCACTTTTTGGGAGGACTTTGACCTGGAATGGGCAAAAAATGCCGGCCGCATTGATGAGATGCCCTCGAAAGACATGAATGATATTCACGCCGATTATGGGAACTACTGCTATGTTGGTTTGCGTCACAGCCTCTGTCATGGCTGGGCCAGCGGCCCCACCACCTGGTTATCCCGACACGTTCTGGGTATCCAGGTCATTGAACCGGGTTGTAAGGCTGTAAAAATAGAACCTCACCTGGGCGACCTGGAATGGGTGGAAGGCTCTTATCCCACTCCATTAGGTGCCATAAAAGTCAGGCATGAAAAAAAGCCTGACGGATCCATCAGTTCTGATATTGAACTGCCGGATGGCATCAGGCTTGTCAAATAAGTGTTTACCCTGATCGGATAAGCTGTACTTCCCTGGTCCTTACCTGTCCGTCTTCGGTACGCATGCGACAGAAGTAAATCCCTGCTGCCTGTTCCGATGCATTCCACTGAATGCTATGATTACCAGGCTGGTATCTTGCATCTGCGAGGTTCACTACGATTCTGCCCAGTTGATCAAAGATGGCAATCTTCACTCCTGTCTCCTTTTCCAGTGTAAAAGGGATAGTGGTAATACCGGTAAAGGGATTGGGATAGTTTTGACCCAGATCGGCACCCATTTGTTCAAGAGGATCGTTGATTCCCACGGTGAGATTCACTGTATATAGCTCGATCCCTTCACCTGTTCCCAGATTTCGTGAATATTGTTTGGTGCCCCAGCCGTCAAAATGCTCATGAACTCCCAGACTCTCCAATGAAGCTTCTTCGGCTCCGGGATTGTAGACCATCCCCGATGGGGGATCATCGGCCTGGGCTGCTTCATGGAGCCAGTTATCCACATTCCCATGCACATTAAGTGCATTGGAAGGTTCAGACCTCATCCAGTCGAGGCAGACCGATTCCAGTGCGATCACATCCTGCGACATAAAGAGGCTGGAAGTATACTTCCCCCTGTATTGCTGCCATGTAGATATCCTGTTCTGCTGATCCCCTGCATAAAATGCGTCCACAACATAGAGGATGGTCTTATTTCGAATCTGGGGATGACCCAGAAGGTCGACCAGGTAATTGTAAGTACCATACTCCCTGGCGGGCAAATCCCCGATATTACCGTCATAAAAATCATGAACCGCAGCACAGCGGTGCAATCCCCTGTGCGGATCCGGATTTCCCAGGGAATCGGTCACATTGTTGGGTCCAAATCCCCAGGTATAATTCCCGCTCGTCCATATACTGGGACTGGCAGTGGGAATATACACCGACCCATAGAGGTTTTTAGCACAAATAGTGACCCCCACCATGGTATGTCCCTTCATATTGGTCAGATTGATCAGGTAATCCGATTCGGTCACCGATTTCACCCATACAATATTTGCCACAGTGGTATCAGCAAAATGGATGGGGGCATCCAGGTCTTCTCTGGCTGCTATATACCTGTCTGCTTCATCACCTTCAAGGTATCTTGGATTCCCCACAAACCTTACATTCTGATATTCCGTATCCGTGTGGTTCTTAAAGGGATCCATAATATAGTCGGGAATTCGGGCCGACACATCATAGACAGTGATCTTTTCCCCTGGAACACCAACTTCTTCAATCAGGTCGGTGATGATGGACATCAAAAGTTGTGGCGTAGGGCCGGGACTGGCAGCTTTCTCTTTTCCTCCACCCAGGCCAACCAGTAGATTCGCTTTAATGGCAATTTTCTCACCAGGCGCATATCCCACATCTCCTACCCCTTTGCGAATGTTTGCATCTCTGAATAGCTTATCCCAGCCATCGTAAGCAGTGGTTGCTCCAGAAACTCCATCCAATGAAAGTGCAAACATTCGATCTACCCGCTCGGGATTTGTATTTTGATCCTCCCACCAAAATCCATTGGAAGCGGAAGCATCATAAGTGACCGCATCAGCATCATAGGCATAGCTTACCCGTCCAGGAAAAATACCTTTCGCAACTCCCACAGGAGAGTTTAGGGACTCTGGAGGCGTGAATATCTCCGTATTTGCGCTTTTTACAGCAGCCCTGATCTCTTTATAAGAAGTGAGCATAATGGTTGTGGCTCCCACTCCCACCGCCAGAAAAATCAGAAGCATGGCCACCGGAATTTTTGATTCTCTAAGTTTCCTGAATGCCTTCTTAAAAAAAGTGGCTGCAACTGCAGT
The DNA here is from genome assembly GCA_029931975.1 of Bacteroidales bacterium. Taxonomy (GTDB): domain Bacteria; phylum Bacteroidota; class Bacteroidia; order Bacteroidales. The sequence goes on from JAOZQY010000025.1 coordinate 21,055, forward strand.
CCCGAACAACCAGGTGATAAAGGCCACGGCATTGGCTGCAGCCATACGCTGACAGGGATAGCTTATCCTGTCTGGCTTAGGAATAACCCGAAGCAGCATCCAAATTATGGAAACAATTCCCAATACAATAAAATAGAGCATGCCCCGTGATTTCTTCTTCTGATGATGGTGATGATTAGAATTCATGGTTTGATTTATCAGTTAGTTCAATATTTATTTCGTAACTACATCCCAGGCCTTCGACCTGACTGAGACTCCACCCGGCCCCGCCACTTTCAGGATCACCGTCCAGTTTCCAGCTTTATCATAACAATGCTTAGGATACTGTTCTGTGGAGCTCGTTCCATCCCCAAAATCCCAGTGCCATCTCTCCACTTCTCCACTGGAGTGATCTATAAACTGAATAATCCGGTCCTCCCGGATCATTCGAATATCATGGGCCAGGTTTCGGAAGGTCTCCTTTTTGCCTGTACCATCATACTCAATGGTTAGCCAGGAAAGGCCAATCAGCTCATTTTCTTCCAGTTGGGATACAACAGACCTGTCAAAGCCTTCATGGGAGGCATGGTCGAAGGGAGTGATATAAAATTCCATTTTCAGAGTCCCACTGTCGCCCGGCTCCAGTTGGTGGTCATAGACTACCTGCATATAGGGATAATCCTTGATCCAGGGTGTATTCCCCCAGATCATTGCCCAATCCTTATCCTTTGCGGGGTAAAAATATGGTAATTCTGTGCATGTCCCCCATGCCCTTTAAAATATAGCTCCTGTGGAGACAGGCGGTCCCGGTTCGGGTTCGATGCATCGATGAAGTTTCCCCCAGACAGATCCGCATCCACCACCAGTTCGAAGATGTCCTGATCCAGACCGGGATCCTCAAAATCCCAGTAATCATCATAGGCTTCCAGGTAAAAATAT
>JAOZQY010000025.1:21982-49080 GCA_029931975.1 Bacteroidales bacterium
TAATCCACTTACCCAGCCCACCTTAACCTTCAGCGCATAATCGGCCGGATCCTGTGCCTGATCTTCTGCAAAAACCGTATTGATCATCTGATCAGATCCAATAAAGAAGGAATCCGGAACCAAAGCCCATTCCGAGAAGTCCCCGTCGATGGAGGGTGTCATTTCCCTCTGGCAAATGATCCCAGGATGATTAATGCCAATGAGGCCGTCAGGATGAATCCTATTCTGGAAATTGCTCTTTTCATTTTTCTATTCCTGAAAACGATAATTGGATCTTCTCTCCGGGGCATTATCACCTTTCTTGAAAAAATCCGTAATATTTCCACTCACCGGCACATTGTCTGTCCAGTGAAAATCAAAGGCTGAGGATTCCAACAAACTGCGTGGAACTTCGATCATTAATTCATCGCCCTCGTACTTGAAGCTGATCTCTACACTTCTGCCCCACTTTTTCTTATTCCAGGTCTGAAGGGAAGTCACAGATGCGGATGATTTGCTACCGTTAATCAGTAGATCATATCCCTCCCATCCCGTTTCCGGATTCTGGTCGCTGTTTATATAAAGCAGCATCCAGTCATCATCGAAATGCCTTGTAAGTTCTCCTGCAGTTTTTACATAGAAATAGAAATTCTGCTCGTCCCGTGCCACTCTGGACTCCAGAATATCGTTCCTTCCCGACTGGTCCTCATAGGGCCCGGCAGCTCCCACGCCTTCTCCGTTCCTGTGAGCCACATCCCCAAAGTGATCATAGTAGATAGCTTCGACCTCTTCCCACTGATCAAATGCCCCGTTCATATCAATGCTCAGCTCTTCCCCTGCTGGGACCAGCTTCTGAACACCCTTGTATTTTCTTACATTATCAATCAGCTGGTAATAATAATTATCTGTATGTCCACCCACCATGGGCTCAATATCCCGGCTGTACTCCTGGTTATACTGATCAATAAAGACCTTGGTACCAGGCAAGATAGGCCTTCCACACATCCCAATGTGGGCACCCGGATAGAAATCAAAAAACAAGATCCTGTCTACGAGTTCTTCCTGTTCGGGCATGGTTCCCAGCCCGGCAGTCCACTCGTTCCATCCGGTAACAAATACAAACTCGGGATCCACTTCCAGGGCGCGATTCCATTGCTCCTGAAAATGGAGTCCCTGGTCCGTATAGGGGGTCAAATCATATTGATCCACAGCCGGTTGATAAAACTGATGAAAGCTCCTTCCGATATTTGAGAAGGGATGCTGACCCACAGCCACTGGTACATTTTCAGCTTTAGAAGGATCCTCGTGCCAACCAATGGTCTGTGGAAAATGATCCACCCAGGGCCACTCGTCCTTACCATCATCATACCAGGGAAGGGAGGTCCAGGCCCAGCTTTGTCTGAGACTGAAGAAATTGAGAATATCGTCTTCAAATACAATGTCATTTACCAGGTTGCGCTGGGGTTGTTCATGCTGTCCATAAAGAAGTAGCGGCTTGCCCTTCCACATGAACCACATATCGGGATACATTCCTTTCTTATAAAAATCGTTCCAAAGGGTGTTGACTGAAATCTCACTTCCCAGAAAAGCAATATCCGGGGTCTTTTCGCCTGCTTTTCGCATTTTACGCCAGACTTCGCATACCGGCAGATAGACCTCAGGGAAGGTCCTGTTGTTGGTCACATCAAAAATGATCACATCCACCCCGGCATCGGCCAACTGGTAGGCGTGACGACGAATCGCCCACTCCTCATTGTTCAGATAATAGCCGATCTCTGGTTCACCCCAGAAATGGCTGCCGGAGCCCCATTGCGGGTCTTCCGGATTCTCTGCCAGTATTTTCGTTACATCATAGGGACCTTTCCCATTGGGGTTAAGATGGGTCATAAAGTAGAACATACCCACATATCTGTCTCCTTTCTCAGGTCCTGCCTCCTCATAAAGGGCCAGGTCCCTTCCCAAAGCATCGGTGGCCACCCAGGTATCAGACATGATATCCCTGGCAGAAGCGTGTTTTTTCTCCTGATCAATCTCTCCCTGGTAAATCACCTGGTCCCAATCATGGATGCCAATGGTTTCCTTGTATGGATCGAATACCTCATCCTCATTGGCCCTGCCCGCCGCCTGGTAAACATACCAGACCGGCTTGGCTCCTCCCGGATCTTCTTCATCGTCGGGAAACCTTCGGAGGCCAATGCGTAATCCACCTTCTCCTCTGCTGTCGAACCAGTTGTGCCATTGAAAGCCGTCAATGCCATCCAGAGTCTTGAATTTCTTCCAGGTATAGGCAAATCCTGCAGCCTGCTCTTCCAGGTCCTGGTCCGAATAGGTTTTTGAGTTAGTTCCGTTTTCTGAGAGCCACAGGGTACGTTTCTCTTTGCCTTTGTACAGGACTTCGGGCAGCTTGATCCAGGCATTGAGTACCTCGATATTCTTAAAGGTAATCAGGGGTGTTTCAAAGGTGAAATCTACCTTTTGATCCAGCCAGGTTTTGGGCTCAAAGAGCGATTCCGGGTAGGGATGTTGTGCTACGGCCCATTTGAAGTCACCTTCCGCTGCAGTATAGTCCAGCAGAATCTCCATCAAATCCTTAGCAGGGTAGAACTTGGGGTGTGAGGTCCATGCCCAGTAGTGTGTCAGGGTCACAAATACCTCAGAATGTGCATTGTATTTTCTTGCAATGTTATAACACATGCGCATGGATTTCACATAGGCATCCATAAAGACCAGATCGGTCTTGTCCCCCATATTGGTCCATACCCAGCCTGCATCGACTTCGTTATGCATGATCCAGTGGTGGATTCTTCCATATTTTTTGTCGGGCCGGCTATAACGGCTGGCCAGGAAATCCAGGGCAGCAGCATAGGCATCCACACTTTCCGGGGTGGTCATATTGGGCATGCTATAGATCCCTGCCGGGTCCATATCCGGATGTTGCAATAATTTTCCAATCTCGGGATCGGGACACTGCTCTGCTTTGCTGATCAACAAAACAGCTGCGACAATAATATTACGTTCAGCTGTCATCCGGAAGGTCTTATCAAATCCTTCCACTTCCTTCTTCCCGAAATAATACGATTTCCCATTGTAATTATGTTCAATACGGTCATTTCCGGGAGTGGTATACATAAAAGTAAACCAGATACCGACGGTGGCACTGGTAATATCCAGGTCCTCCAGGTCCTCCAAATGTCCCCGTTTGGCACTGAATCCGCCCAATCCTTTCTTGCTGGCAGGCACTTCGTTTTCAAGTTCATAGATGGCCTCTATTTTATCTGCATAGCGTGCATGGGAAGCAAGCTCAAAGCCTTCATCTGAAAGCTTATACAGAGCCCACTTAGAAAGAAGCCTGTCGTAATTCACTCCATTACGTTTAATATACCTGGGCTCTTCCTGCAAAAACTGACCAGCTTTAAGGGGAATTGCAAACTCAAAATCCTGAGCCTCTGTAAGATCAACATAGGGAGGGATCTCAACCAAAAACACCTCCCCAGTTGCCTCTGCCTCCCCGCAAATGGAGATGATCTTTTCAGAAGCACTTACTTCAGTAATTAGGGATTTATAGCTTTGAGCCAAATAAGAACTCAGATTTGCATGTAATTGTGCATCCCGCTTTTTCTTTTCCTCACGTGTGGAGGCCAATTCCTTCTCTCGGTCGGACATGGACCGTATTTGTAATTTCCTGATCTGAATATTCACATTCGCGCGATTTCCCAGGTCAATCCGAAGCACATCTCCCTTCTTTCCAAAGTCCCAGATATCTTCGCTCAAATCAACGGAAAATGGGACCCAGCCCTCGGACATACCCACTCTGCGTATTAATTTTGAGTGGGCCCATGGAGCTGGTGCTTCAAACCAGATCTGCAGATGATCCAGACCTTCCGGACAGAAATACTCAAAGGAGAGCATCCGATGTTCCTCAGAAAGAGCCCCTTGAAGCGGCCTGGTGTAGAAGAATGGATCAACCCCTGTTGTATTTACCTGAAGGATGTCATTTCCGCTTAACTCCAGTGTCAAATCATTTATGCTATCTGGCTCAACACTTAGCAGTGTCGCATTTGGCTGTGCAATTCCTGTGGCAGAAATGAAAAACACTGTCATCAAAAGGTATAGGGCTTTCATGTTCGGTAATTTTCTGAAAAATTAGATGAAATAAATGGTCGACGCAATGAATAAAATGAATCATCTTTTGCACTATTTGATCAATTATTACATATTAATCTCAGACACGAACAGTCTTCCTGATCTCAGAGGGCGATACACCCAGTTTGCTTTTAAAAATCCTGCTGAAGTAATAGATGGACTGGAATCCAAGATCGTAACTGATCTCCTTGATGCTCTTGTCTGTGTAGAGAAGCATCTCTTTGGCCCTCAATATCTTAAGGTCGAGATGGTATTGTACAGGTGGGACCCCTGTGTATTTTTTGAACATTTTCCTGAAATAGGAATATCCGATATTATTCTCTTCTGCAAAGGATTGGAAATTTATATCCGACTCCACATTTTCCCGAATGGTAAAACAGGCATTCTGAATAATCTTCTCTACACGCTTCCCGCTGAAATCCTTTTGTTTGTCGAAGGAGACAATGAATCCAAGCATCTTCATGATCATTCCGGCAACCACCTGTTGATAACCGGGTTTTTCCTCCAAAGCATAATCGAAAATCTTATAATAGGTATCCAGGATCTCCTCCCGGTAACCCACCTCCACAATAGAATTCTTCTGGGTAAACCAGGGCCGTCCGAACATCTGGTGGGCAATATACCCCGTAAACCCCACATAATGTTCAACCCAACCTGTACTTTTCTTGGGCCTGTATCGGTGCCATTCTCCAGGTCTTGTAAAAATCAGAGATCCGGGACTAATCTTGAACTTTCCACCCTGATTTTCATAAACTCCTTCTCCTCCTGTTATATAATTGATTTGGTACTCGTTCAGTGTTCTTCCGTTTTCATAGGAAAAATAATAGCCTGAAGGATGGGTGGAGGGAGGATAGATTACTCCGGGATTGATACTCGCCTTACCTGCACAATTCAGGAAAAGCCCCCAATCTTTATCTTCTTGTCCAGGATTCACATATTTAAAAAAGTCATCCACTGTTCTTAAATGTTTATATGATCCCAAAATGAACTCTGGGTACTAATTTAAACAAAATTAATAGATTATATAGCTTAGTTACTGTAAAAGCACACTAAAATTTAAACTTTTTGACATCAAAATATGAACTAATTAACTCATAAACTGCTGAACAAATTCCCTGGCTGGTGTTTCCATCACTCCCTGACCATGTAATTGCCACAAAAGATTAATAAGGCCCAGATATAAAAATGAAGTTTTCCTAACGATGCAGGTTTAGTTAGCCTGTATACTTGTGTATACAAGTGTTAAAAATACATTATTTCTAATTAAGTTGAAGCAAAATTGGAAAAAACTTGGATCATTTTGTGCAAACAATTGACCATATTATTCATTGATACAGGTCTCAGGATGCTGTACTTTTGATATACGGTTAACAAGAGTTGACCTCCAATATTAACACAATTAACTATAATTACATGATTGGAATTCTTCTTATTGCCATTGGAAGCCTGGGTGCTGCTAGCTTCTATGTGCCCTTTCAGAAAGTAAAAGTGTGGTCCTGGGAATCATATTGGATTATGCAGGGCGTTGCCGCCTGGCTTCTGGCACCATGGGTATTTGCTCTGGTAGCCATTTCCCCGGGCACCCTGATGGATATCATCAGTGAAACTCCGGCACATACCAAGTGGCTTGTAATGATGTTTGGGGCCCTCTGGGGTGTGGGCGGACTCACCTTCGGACTAAGTATCCGTTATATGGGGGTTGCACTGGGCCAGAGCCTGGTGTTGGGATTATGTGCAGCAGTAGGCACTCTGGTCCCCGCTTTCCAAAGTGGAGGAAACCTTTTCGCCGACCGTGCAGGCATTCTAACCATGATTGGTGTGGCTGTAGCCCTGGCAGGTATTGTAATCATAGGATATGCAGGCGCCTTGAAAAACAAGGGCCTTTCTGAAGAACAAAGAAAAGAGGCAGTGAAGGATTTTGCCCTGAAAAAAGGCATCCTGATTGCCATTCTATCCGGTTTAATGAGTGCCAGTTTTGCTTTCGGTCTGGAAGCAGGGAAGCCACTGGAAGTACTTGCAGCAGAAAAAGGGACCAATTCTCTTTATGTAAGTAATCCTACCCTTATCTTCATCCTGCTGGGTGGGTTTATCACCAACCTGATTTACTGTGTTTATCTGAATATTAAAAATAAGACCTATACGGATTACACCTCTGTTTCTGCCGGTGTATTCCTGAATAATTTGGCATTCACCTTCCTTGCAGGTGTACTGTGGTTTTTACAGTTTCATTTCTTCGGAATGGGGAAAAGCCTTATGCCGGAAGCCATGTCTGCATTTTCCTGGAGCATCCTGATGGCCCTGAACATCGCCATGGCAAATATCTGGGGAATATTCCTTAAAGAGTGGAAAGGAGTTAGTAAGAAGACCTACATCATACTTGTAATAGGAATCCTTGTATTGATACTCTCCACATTTGTTGTTAAACTAACTTAAGACATTTGCATGCATAAACGACTAGCTTTTAAAATGAAGGTCAATCCGGGTGTGATTGAAGAATATAAAAAAAGACACAATAATCTCTGGCCTGATTTACATAAACTTTTGAAGGACGCTGGAATTTCTGAATACAGCATTTTCTTTGATGAAGAAACCAACTACCTGTTTGCTTTCCAAAAACAGGCTGGCGATCAGGGATCCCAGGATCTGGGACAAACAGAAATAGTTAAGAGATGGTGGAAGTTCATGGCTGATATCATGGAAACTAATCCTGATAATTCACCAGTATCCATCCCCCTGGAAGAAGTTTTCTTTATGGAATAGTCAAAAATTAATCATAAACTAATAATAATGAGTAAATCAGAAAATATTAAGAAGGCATTTGATGCGGCCAAAGCACAGTATGCCGAAATTGGGGTAGACGTAGAAGCTGCCATGAATCAACTGGATAAGTTTCCCATTTCACTGCATTGCTGGCAGGCTGACGATGTGGGTGGATATGAGACTGCTGACTCCTCGTTATCGGGAGGAGGTATCCAGGCTACAGGAAATTATCCAGGGAAAGCCAGAAACCTGGCAGAACATCGTGGGGACCTTGAAAAGTCCATGGACCTGATTCCCGGAAAGCAACGATTGAACCTGCATGCCATTTACGGTGATTTTAAAGGGGAAAAAGTTGACAGAGATCAGATTGAGGTAAAACATTTTCAGAGCTGGATTGACTGGGCGAAAGAACAGGGCATTGGCATGGACTTCAATTGTACTGTCTTTTCGCACCCAAAAGCATCCGACGACCTGACACTTTCACACAAAGACAAAGGTATACGTGATTTTTGGATCGAGCATACTAAAAGGAGCCGTGCCATTGGTGCCGAGATGGGAAAACAGCTCGGAAGCCCTTCCATCCATAACATCTGGATCCAGGATGGTTCCAAGGACCTTCCGGTTGACCGCTATACCCATCGCGCCATTTTAAAGGATTCTCTGGATGAAATTATGTCTGAAAAGTACTCCACAGACCATCTCAAAGATGCCATGGAGAGTAAGTTATTTGGAATCGGCCTTGAGGCGATGACAGTTGGAAACTCAGAATTCTACCTGGGTTATGCTGTAGCCAATCAAACATTGATCTGCCTGGACAGTGGTCATTTCCACCCCACCGAGCAGGTTGGAGACAAGATCTCATCTGCACTTCTCTATGTACCCGAGATCCTCTTACATGTTACCAGGCCCATCCGCTGGGACAGCGACCATGTGGTAACCATGAATGACGACACCATGCTGATTGCACAGGAAATCGTCCGTTGTAATGCACTTGACCGTGTACATATGGGACTTGATTTCTTCGATGCCAGTATCAACAGGATAGGCGCCTATGTAGTAGGTACCAGAGCTGCTCAGCAGTCCATGCTTTTTGCACTTCTTGAACCCAGGGATATGCTGTTAAAGTGGGAAGAGAACAAACAGTTTTTTGAGCGTTTAGCCATGCTTGAACTGCTTAAAACAAAACCCTTTGGAGCCATCTGGGATTACTACTGTCTTAAGCATGATGTCCCCGTGGCCCAGGACTTCATTACCGAGATACAGCAGTATGAGAAAGATGTTTTGAGTAAAAGAAGCTAAGTAAAACTTATTTATCCTATAGTTTTAGTTGTAGTTATAGTAGTAGTTATGAGTTAGACAGCGGCCGGAAGAACATCTTCGCCGCTGTCTTTTTTAAAAAAACCATCATGAGCAAGGAAGTAGTATTGATATTCGACATTGGAAAAACAAATAAAAAAATCCTTCTCTTCGACCAGTCGCTGAATATACTCCATGAAGAGGAGACCATATTTGAAGAAATCACTGATGATGACGGATTCGCCGGGGATGATATAGAGCGACTGGAAAAATGGATGCTGGATGCATGTGAGAAATATATCAGCGACAAGCAATACCTGGTCAGAGGCATCAACTTCACGACCTATGGTGCTACCCTGATGTACCTGGATGACCAGGGAAAACGGCTGACACCAATTTATAATTATCTAAAGCCAATGCCGGAAGGAATAGTAGAAACCCTGTACAAGACCAATGGCGGTAAGGAGGAATTTTGCAGGAATACCGCCTCTCCTGCCCTGGGTATGTTAAACGCTGGATTCCAGGCACTCTGGCTGAAGGAGATTAAGCCGGAAATTTTTAACAGGGTGAATACAATTCTGCATTTTCCTCAGTATCTGTCGCACATGCTCACAGGCAAATGCACATCAGAACACACCTCAGTTGGGTGCCACACAGGGCTCTGGGATTTTGACCGGATGGCTTATCATCCATGGACGTCTCAGCTGGGAAACACCCTCCCTGATCCTGAGCCAGTCGAGAACACTTACCCTTCTAAGATTTTCACCAGGGAAGTACCGGTTGGAATCGGAATTCATGACAGTTCTTCATCCCTGGTTCCTTATTTTATGAAGTCTGAGGATGAATTCATCCTTGTATCCACCGGAACATGGTGCATATCCATGAATCCATTTAATGCAGAGCCGCTGACAGCAGATCAGTTGAAAAAGGACTGCCTGGCTTATATGAGTATCCAGCAAAAGCCTGTTAAATCGTCCAGGTTGTTTATGGGACGTATTCACGATGTGAATGTGAAAAGGCTCAACGAGCTGTTTGAAGCTGACGATTCGGACTTTAAGAAGGTGGACCTTAATGAAGATACAATCAGGTCTCTTAACGAAAAAAGTCAGGGCGAAAGGGTATTCTTTCAGAACGGAGTTCCCGATGATTATGTGGATACTTCTGTTGAAAAAGAAACTTTCAGCAGCTTTGAAGAGGCTTATCATCAACTGATAATCGACCTGGTGGATCTGACTGAAGAATCCATCGACCTGATTATTGATAAGGATGACAGGACGAAAAGCATGTATATCAGCGGTGGATTTAGCAAAAATCCGATTTTCCTGAAGCTAATGGCCAGCAGGTTCCCCGATAAAAATGTATACACTTCTGAAGTAGCAAATGCCACTTCCATGGGAGCAGCACTGGTATTATGGAAAGGTATTGATAACAAATATAATCCCCCCATCGATCTGGGACTGAAGTCTTTTGAAGGAGATCCCTCACTGGTGAAATCATGAATTGAAGATCATGGATAAATTAGATACCGTTTTACAACATCCCCGTGACCAGATCACGGAGATCATCAGGCGTATATATAACGCGAAATTAACAACCACTTCAGGAGGGAACATCTCGATAAGGGATAATGAAGGAAATATCTGGGTCACTCCAAGTGCTATTGATAAGGGAAGTCTCCAGAGGAAGGACATTGTATGCGTGAAAGCAGATGGTTCCATACATGGACACTATAAGCCCTCCTCAGAATTTCCCTTTCATAAAGCCATCTATGAGGTCAGACCAGATATTAAAGCTATCATCCATGCCCATCCGCCTGCCCTGGTATCCTTCAGTATTGTGAGAAGGCTGCCAAACATGAACATCATTCCACAGGCCAAGAAAATCTGCGGACCGATCGGATACGCCCCTTATGCCATTCCGGGAGGCGAAGAGCTGGGACAAAAGATTGCTGCAGAATTTAATAAAGGATTCGATGCAGTCATCATGGAAAACCATGGATGCGTCTTAGGTGGAACAGATCTGAAGGATGCCTTTGTCCGCTTTGAAACCCTGGAATTTTCTGCAAGAACCATCATCAATGCCAGCACCATCGGAGATCCCTCCTACCTGCACGATAAGCAAATTGAGGCTTTTGAATCGCAGGTTCCCGAGGAATTTCCCGAGATGAATACGATCAAGCATACCGAAAAGGAGCTTTCACTTCGTCGACACATCAGTAATTTGGTGAGGCGATCCTGCAGACAGGGATTGATGATTTCATCCTATGGTACAGTTTCAGCCCGGTGGGAAGGCAATAATTTTCTAATTACTCCAAGAAACATTCCCAGGTGGGAGATGGGTCTGGAAGACATTGTCCAGATTGTTGACGGAAAGCGGGAAAGAAGCAAACTCCCCAGTCGGGCCATCAGGGTACACCAACAGATTTACAAGGAAAATCCACATATTAATTCAATAATCCTGACCCAACCCCAGCACATTATGGCCTATGGTGTTTCGGGAAATAAGCTGGATGTGAGGACCATTCCTGAAAGCTGGATCTTCCTGCAAGACATTCCCATGGTGGAGTTTGGAAAGCAGTTTTCCGATGCCAATGAAATGGCAAAGTTGTTTACACCAGATACACCGGCAGTCATCATTAAAAACGACTCCATTATTGTAACTGGCGATAAACTGCTTCAAACATTCGACCGCCTGGAGGTTGCCGAATTCAGCGCCCGTTCTCTGATTATGGGTCATCCCCTGGGCACCCTGGTTCCCATTAATGATGATCAGATTGATGACCTTCGCAAGAAGTTCCTCTCCTGATTCTGTAAACAAATAAGAATACACCCAATGACCAAGAGAATTGCAGTATTATGCCTGACCATGCTTGCACTGGCAGGTTGCCAGACCAATACCACCGATCTGGAGAAGAGCCAGGCGAAGAATGAGTGTAGTGAGATTGTCAGGGAATACCTGTCGGCTGGTAAAATCCTCTGGACCTCCGGGGAAAATGTGGTAAATGCCATACGGCTCCTAAAGCCAGGAACCGGACAGGCCGATCTGGTCGGGGCCAATCTGTGCTCCATGAGTGGTGATGCAGATAACCCACCCTCAGTTCTGCTGGACTTCGGACAGGAGTTGCACGGGGGCATTGAAATTGTTACAGGGATGTTCGAAGGAAGAGCACCAATCAGCGTACAGATTACCCTGGGAGAATCGGTCACCGAAGCCATGAGCAGTGTGGATGCTTCAAGCGCTACCAATGACCATGCCATGCGCGATTTTACACTGTTACTGCCCTGGCTGGGAAAAACCGAGATAGGTAATTCGGGATTTCGTTTTGCCCGAATCACTATGCTGGATGCAAACCGAACCCTCCTGTTAAAAGAAATACGAGCCATCTCCATCTACAGGGATATACCCTGGGTGGGCTCTTTTACATGTAATGATGAAAGACTGAATGAAATCTGGAAAGTTGGTGCCCGAACGGTCCACCTGAATATGCAGGACTACCTGTGGGACGGGATCAAACGCGACCGCCTGGTCTGGGTAGGTGATATGCATCCCGAGAAAATGACCATCCTAAGTGTATTTGGCTACAATGAAGTGGTGCCAAAAAGTCTGGACATGATCATGGAAATTACTGAACTACCCGAGTGGATGAACGGGATTTCTTCCTACAGCATGTGGTGGATCCTGATTCACCATCAGTGGTATATGAACAACGGGGACCTGGATTACCTAAGTGCCAACCACGATTACATCTTTAAGCTTCTTGCTGTACTTAGAAGCAAGATTAATGAGGATGGCAAGGAAGAGCTTGACGGAGATCGTTTTCTGGACTGGCCCACCAGTCCCAATAAAGGAGCCATTCATGCAGGCCTGCAGTCGATGATGGTTTTGACCTTTCAGGCAGGAGCTGAGATTGCCAGTGTACTCGAAAAGTCTGAGCTGGCCAGTGACTATAATAAGACCGTTGAGCTACTGAAGAGACATATTCCAGATCCCAATGGAAATAAATCTGGTGCTGCATTGATGGCGCTCTCCGGACTGGCAGATCCCGTAGAGATAAATGATAATCTGCTGGCAGTGGACCCCCTGTCTGGCATCTCCACCTTCTTCGGCTTTTATGTGTTGCAGGCAAGGGCAGAGGCTGGTGATTACAAAGGTGCCATGGATGTGATCAGGAACTACTGGGGTGCTATGCTGGACCTGGGTGCTACTACTTTCTGGGAAGATTTCGACCTGGATTGGGCCAAAAATACAGGCCGCATAGACGCCATGCCTTCTGAAGGCCAGGATGACATTCATGCCGACTACGGAAACTACTGTTACGTGGTCAGCATTAATCCGAACCTGGGGGATTTGGAATGGGCAGAGGGCTCCTACCCCACCCCCATGGGCCCAATCAAAATCCGCCATGAAAAACAGAAGGATGGCTCAATAAAATCTGATATTGAAGTACCCAAAGGAGTCAGACTGGTCAAAATTTAAATATCTATTAGCATGAATAGCGTTTACCGAGTTATCCTGTTTGCGCTTTTTCTAATCGCAGCCCCATACGGATTAGCGCAAGATCTTTTATGGATCGATGGGGGGGACAAAGCCCTGAATCTGGACAGACATGTGGCATTCAGAGGAAGCTTCTCTCTTGACGAAGCGACTAATACAGAGGTCTGTATTTCGGGTGCATCCTGGTACCGGGTCTGGATGGACGGGGTTCTCCTGACCGAAGGACCGGACCGCTATCATCCGGAACATCCCACCTACCAGGTCAGGAAAAAGAAGCTGGCTGCAGGGGAACATGTTCTGGCTGTCCAGCTGCACAGCGAAGGTGTGGATACCCGCATGCTACAGGGAATTGATCCTTTTCTCTACTGTGAGCTTATGGGGAATGGTTCGAGGTATGAAATAGACTGGAAATGTATAGAGTTGCAAGGCTACACCCCCCAATTAAGAAGGGTCAGTGCCCAATTCGGATGGATGGAATGGTGTGATACAGGTTTACTACCCGATGGCTGGACTATTCCGGGATTTAACGATACTGCCTGGGGACAGGCGGTAGCTGTGACCCGAAAACTGGGAACATTTACAGCTTCAGAGCTTACTGAGGTTCAAAACTATAGCACATCCTTTAAAGTGATTGGCAAAGGTCCGCTGGCCTCTTACTACGGCTATGAAACAGATAATCCCTCGGCCAGGTTTTTCCTGCGCGACCTGGAATGCAAATCGGTTCCACCCCAGGGAATCTGGAGACGGTACGATCTTGAAAAGATAAAACTGATTTCACCCTACTTCACCCTGGATCTTCCCAAAGGAGCCATGGTGGAATTTGCTTTCTGTGAAGCCCTGCAACATGAGCGTGTCTCCCCATGGATCAACTTGTCGGTAAGTGATTCCTACAATATGGTTCATTTTCAGGCCCGTGGAGGAAAGCAGGTATTTCACCCGCTGACGCCCAAAGGTGGAAGGTATGTGGAGATGCATATCATTGCTCCCCCTGAAGAAATTAAAATCCTGGATGAACAGTTCCTGGAAAGGGCCTACCACCGGCAAGCTGATGGTGCTTTTGAATGTGAAGATTCTTTGCTCAACCAGATCTGGCAGCTGGGTGCAGAGACCTACATGTCCTGCGCCGAAGATGCTCTGGTGGACAATCCCACCCGGGAACGGGGACAGTGGATGGGCGATGTGGGGATTGTGGGTTTGCAAATTGGGGCCGCTACTTTCTCTGACCTTGGAATAATAAAAAGTGGCTTAAAACACTTCGCTCAGAGTGCCCGGGAGGACGGCATGGTGGCCGGACTGGCCCCGGGAAACCTGGGATATCTCTCCACCTTTGCAGCCCTCTGGACCAATGCCAATCTCGATTACTGGAAGGCTACGGGCGACAGGACACTGCTGGAGGAGCTTTATCCATATGCAGAAAAGAACATCGCTGCCTTTGAAAGCTACCGAAGCCCTGAAGGGATCAGTGCAGACGCAGGCTGGGCTTTTGTGGACTGGGGTTATGTACCCAATGAAGGAGAAACTGATATGGGGCTCAACCTGATTTACTTCGATGCACTCAGGGCCATGAGCACCTGGTCGGAGACCCTGGGCAAAGACTCCAGAGTGGTATATTATGAGGGTCTTGCCGGGCAGATGAAAACAATCATCGAAAGCTACTATGCCCCTTTCTTCAGGGATACGGAGGTAGACTGGGTAAAAATCGGATACCACCGTACGGTATTAGGAATTCGCAATGGCTTTATTCCGAAGCACCTGATTAAAGAAGCCATCAGCTATATCAAGCAGCATATGCTCAACTGCTTTCCCAATAATGAAAATGCTCCACGGCTATCCGATCCTGCAGCGAACAATCCACAACTGATCACTCCCTATTTCGCACACTATGCCTATCCCCTGCTCATTGAAAACGGGGAAATGAACTTTGTACTGGACCAGTATAAGACTTGCTGGGGCTGGATGCTTGATCAGGGCATTACCACATGTACAGAGGTATTTGATACGCGTTGGTCACACTGTCACCAATGGGCCGGTTGTCCGACCTGGCAGCTTTCACGCTATGGCCTTGGATTACATCCTGCCTTCGATAAGGCTGAGAATTCATTCTATCTGAAGCTGGAACCGGGTTATCTGAAAGCCGCATCGGGAAAGGTTCCTCTGCCCGATGGACAGGTGATCGAAATCAGCTGGAAAGTATCGGGCAAGCAGATTGACTATAGCATTAACACTCCGGTGAAAATTGAAATCTATCTGCAGGACCAGGAAGGCAGGACCAAAAAAATCCTGATTAAAAGGAGTAAGACCATTCAAATCCCTGTGAAATGAAAATTAGCTGTCATTACATCCTCTTACTCGGATTTCTAATACTGGTAAATGGTTCCATGCCATCATGCAGCCCGGCAAAACCAGAAGCCCCGCCAAATGTGGTATTTATTTTCTTAGATGACCTCAATGACTGGGCCCTGCACCCGGCAGGCCATCCACAGGCACTGGTGCCAAACATTGACGAACTGGCCCGGCAGAGCATCAGCTTTACCAATGCCCATGTTTCGGTCCCCGTATGCGGACCATCGAGGAAATGTCTTTTCTCAGGACTCTATCCCCAGACCATTAACGATTATCATTTCGATGCCTGGGCCAAATCCCCGGCACTGGAGAACTGTGTTCCCCTCCCTGAACATTTTCGGGATAAGGGATATTTGGTCTTTGGAGCAGGTAAACTGCTTCACGAAGGCAGGGGTGGAGATTTTTATACCGAATATGGTCCTGATGTGGATTATGGCCCCCATCCCTGGAAAGGTGTGGGACCAGCCGAGTTTACAGCACATCCCGCACAGTATGAGCAATGGAAGGATCTTCTGCCTTGTCTGGATATGCACAGAGACCTGAACTATGGACCCCTGTCCAATGTGCCGGTGGTCCCACCCGATCCCAATGGGGAATACCCTGGATCAACGGGCTGGCATTATAAAAATGGAGATCCTTTCCGTTATAAGAGCGACGATGACCGCGATCCCATGCCAGATGAAATTACCACGGCCTATGCCATGGATGTATTATCACGCAAGCATGAAAAACCATTCTTTCTGGCAGTGGGACTGGTAAAGACACATACTCCTCTTTATGCACCTCAGGAATATTTCGATCGCTTCCCAATAGAAGAGATCACCTTACCACCCTATCTGGAGAATGACCTTGAAGATTGTGCTTCTCTGCTTCAAAACAGATGGGAATGGGGATTTACCAAATTCGATGCATTGATCGGTGCAGGTGGAGAACATGACCCCTGAATTGCTGGAGAAAATTGAATCTCTTGTCCGGGCAGGCGCCACAGTTGTGGGATCACCACCGGAAAAATCGCCCAGTCTGAGTAATTATCCTGAATGCGACAACAATCTAAAGCTACTGGCGGATCAACTCTGGGGAGGCTTGGATAATCCAGATCATCCCACCAGCCGAAGCTATGGAGAAGGACGCATATACTGGGGCGGAGCACTCTCCCAATCCGATGCTATCAATTATGCCAGAGATCCTTCTTTGGAGATGTCCGCCAAAGAACAGAACCCAAAGTATTCGGAGGGCCTTTTCGGTCACGACGGAACCCGGCCGGGCACCCCCTACCCCGACTATGAGTCTACTGCTGCCGTCCTGAAAGAGATGGGAGTGAAAGAGAATTTTACCTCAACACAGCCGCTGCGCTACGCACAATTGCAGCAGGAGGAGCGGGATATTTTTTTTGTGGCCAGCCGGAGCGATCAGCCCTTAAAAGCTGAATGCACCTTCCGCTCTACCCGAGGAAGGCCGCAACTCTGGGACCCGGTCACAGGAAAGATCAGGTCCTTGCCGGACTATCAGAAAAGCGGTGGAATAACTATAATTCCCCTGGAATTTGAAGCCTATCAGAGTTTCTTTGTGGTACTCGGTGAGGAGATGGTGGGAAAAGACATAGAGTATACTGCATGCAACTTTCCGTCCCGAACGGCCCTGATGGAACTTAAGGGACCCTGGACACTGGCTTTTGATCCTCTATGGGGAGGTCCGGAAAAAATAGAATTCATGCACCTGGAAGACTGGTCTAAAAGAGATGAAGAAGGGATCAGGTATTACTCCGGGATCGCATCATATCAAAAGAAATTCTATCTTGAGCCGGAGCTGCTGAATGAATCCGGGGAAATGGGGAAAATCTTTTTAAACCTTGGAGAGATACATGATATGGGCAGAGTCATTCTGAATGGAGTTGACCTGGGAACCATCTGGACCGCACCCTGGATTGTTATACAAAAGAGTCTCCTTTGCTTCCCTCCGGACTATTGGGTCCGGTACTATTAGAAACAACAAAATATAGAAGATATGAACTTTAACAACTGGAAGAAACTGCAAAACGGATCAGATATCAGGGGTGTGGCACTTGAAGGAATCAAGGGAGAAGATGTGAACCTGACCCCCGGGGTGGCAGAAAAACTTGGGCAGGCATTTGCCCTTTGGCTGGTGAAAAACGGAAACGATGGACGGAAAGTGGCTGTGGGAACCGATTCCAGAATCTCGGGACCGAAGCTTAAGAAAGCATTTATCAAAGGACTTACAGCGTCGGGTTTTGATGTGGTGGATTGCGGCATTGCCTCTACGCCAGCCATGTTTATGACCACTATTGATCCTGACATGGGTATTGAAGGGGGTGTGATGCTTACTGCCAGCCACCTGCCTTTCAACCGTAACGGGATGAAATTCTTTACTGAAAAAGGCGGCTTCGATAAAAACAATATCCATGACCTGCTGCAAATGGCTGCAGGGAGGGACTTCCTATCCGTCGAATCGGAGGGAAGCAGTGCTAAATTTGATTTCATCTCCAGGTATTCCCAGCACCTGGTAGATACGATTCGTAAAGGAGTAAATGATCAGGAGCATTACGATACACCCCTCGAAGGAATGAAGATCATTGTGGATGCTGGAAATGGGGCAGGAGGTTTTTTTGCAGACAAAGTACTGGTTCCGCTGGGTGCCGATGTTAAAGGTAGTCAGTTTCTCATTCCAGACGGGCGCTTTCCCAACCATGTTCCCAATCCGGAAGACAGCGTAGCCATGGCCTCTATTTGCGATGCAGTAAGCCATGAGAAAGCTGACCTGGGAATCATATTTGATACCGATGTGGACAGGGCTGCCATGGTGGATGCACAGGGCAATGCCATCAACAGAAACGACCTGATTGCACTGATCTCCTCGGTTATTCTGGAGGAACATCCCGGATCGATCATCGTTACTGATTCCATTACCTCGGCCGGACTCAAAGGATTTATTGAAGGCAAATTGGGTGGAGTCCACCATCGCTTCCAGAGGGGGTACAAGAATGTGATTAATGAATCCATACGCCTGAACAATGAAGGTCGGGAGTCCTGGCTGGCCATAGAAACCTCCGGTCATGCTGCCCTAAGAGAGAATCATTTCCTGGATGACGGTGCCTTCCTGGTGGCCAAACTGCTCATTCAGGCAGCCAGGATGAACAAGCAGGGCCTAACCCTGGGAAGCCTGATCAAAGATCTCCCCCGACCCTCAGAAGAACATGAGTTCCGGCTGAAGATCCTGGCAGAAGAGTTTGGCGAATACGGAAAAAATGTCCTGCTGCAACTGGGTGAGAAGATAAGTAGTGAAGCGGACTGGACACCTGAACAACCCAATTATGAAGGGATTCGGGTGCAATGCAAGGGAGAAGGTGAAGATGGCTGGTTCTTGCTGCGGATGTCTCTGCATGACCCCGTGATGCCACTGAATGTAGAATCCAATATGAAAGGCGGCATATCCATTATCAGAAAGCGCCTGATAATGCTGCTCAACAGCTTTGATAAACTTAATATAGATGCACTTATATCATGAAGCGAATCATATCCTTTCTATATTTTCTGGCAGGGGGACTGCTGACTTTCGGACAAAATCCCATTTCTCCACCGGGCGTCTATATTGCCGATCCTGCTGCGCACGCCTGGAAAGATGGTAGACTCTATGTATATGGATCGCTGGATGAGTCCACGGATTATTATTGCTCGCACAGACACCATGTGATGTCCACTGATAACATGCTTGACTGGACCCTTCACCGGGATGTATTTGCATCCAAAGGGGAAAACGACCAGGTGGCATACAGTGATGCACTTCTTTATGCACCGGATTGCCAGTATCGGGATGGCACATACTATCTCTACTACACCCTGGCCAGTCCACAGCAAACCGAAGGAGTAGCCACCTCAAAAAATCCCGAAGGACCTTTTAAGAATGGCCGTGGCATTGATCTGCATGGTTTCAACCAGATCGATCCAGCCACCATAAGGGACAGTATTGTCACAGAAGATGAACATTTTTTCCATGAAGGTGGATATCTTGTCAAAAGAAATGACATCTACGGTGGAGTGATCATCGACAATGACCACTCCGATCCGTCCGTCTGGAACAACCATGGTAGTGTAATGATGCGTAAAGCCTGTGTGGAACCCATTGAATTCAATAAGGACGGATCCATTACAGAGGTGGAGATGCCGCAGGATATAAATATATCAACTTTGAGAACGGAGTAAAGCAGGTAAGTATTCGGGTAAGACCGGGGTACATGAACTATGGCTCAAATTTTCCGGCGAGGAAGGAGACCTTTTCGGAGTGGACTGGCTGCAGTTTTATTGATTTATTCGTATTTCCCAAACTCCAGGGCCGCTTCATACATGGCAAGGATGTTCTCCGGCGGTACATCGCCCTGGATATTATGCACATTGTTGAAGATATAGCCTCCACCAGGTTTAAAAGCTTCCACATTGGCTTTAACATTGGCTTTGACTTCTTCCGGTGTGGCAAAGGGAAGAACGTGCTGTGAATCAATTCCGCCTCCCCAGAACACCAGTTCCTTCCCAAAGCGCTCCTTCAAAAAATCCGGATCCATATCCCTGGCTGTAATCTGCACCGGGTTCAGAATATGAATTCCGTTATCTATCAGATCGGGAATATACTCCACGGCCGAACCACAGGTATGGTACCATATTTTTGAATTGGTGAGGGTTTTGATATGCTGCACCAATTTCTTTTGTCTGGGCTTAACAACCGAGCGGTAGAATTCAGGAGGAAAGAGAGGTCCGGTCTGACCTGCCAGGTCATCTCCGATCATCACCACATCGATGATATCCCCAATTTCCTTCAGGAAGCCGGAATAGTAATCCAGCCAAAATTTCAAAATTTTGTCCAGCAGGGCTGCACAGAATTCCGGTTCCACCAGCATATCGGTGAACCATCTTTCAAGTCCCCTCATATACCAGCAGGTCTCATATACAACCCCTCCAATCCCTGTTGAGACTGCATAGGGAGTGTTCTTCTGCAAGTTAAGTACCTCTTCCCTGACCCCCTCGAAACGGGAGGGATCGGATCCATCCGGGAAAGGATATGCCTCCACATCTTCAATGGTCGCATCGGCCAGAGGATGGTGGGATATATCCATATACAGCTGTTGTTTTTCCGGCATGGACCAAACCACCCCGAACTCGTCCCTGAGATCGTGCCAGAGTTCTCCCTTTCTGAAATTCTGCCGGATAATCCCGTCGAAATCCTTGGGGCCCTTTGCGGTCACATAACGGATATCCACATTCAGCATCTCCAGCACTTCTTCACTGGGCCGAACCAGCTGCTGCACCGGATCAAGCATTACAATCTCCTCCTCCCTTTCCAGGTAAGCGAGCAGTTTCAGGTAAGCTTTCTTATGAATACCGGATTGAAATCCACCCAGATCGATGGGAACGCGGTCGGGCGTTTGAAAATTCAGGGCTGCAAGCACCCTCTGTCTCGAACTAAGGTCGTTGTTGCTTTTCATATCAGACATCTTGAAAATTCTATCTTGATTGCATCAACTAATAAAAATAGCCAAAGGGAAACGCATTGTCAATGTTAGGATTGCTATTTGATTTGCACAATCTGAGCCTTCCCGGCAAAGGGTCAAATTGTGTAAACGAAAGCCTGTTAAGTGTATTTACTTATCATTCTTCATGTTGTACTTTTAGATATAATTATCAAAACCGATCAAAGCAAAACCAAAATGAAACAAACATCAAGTCTAAGAAGAACCACAGCTATAAGCATACTGAGTATGGCATTTCTATTCTGTGCGCAGATCACTTTTGGCCAGAATCCCCTGCAGCCCAGGTATAGAAAAGCTGCCTACGGAAATGAACATGTGACGCTGCAAAATGAAAATATCCGGCTTGATATGTTTAAAAGAGTCGATGGCTGGGGATGGGGGGAACTCTATACGGCCAATGGAAAATACCTGGGCATCCTGGAACACCTGGGGGAGATTATGATGCGGGATCAGGACATTCCTGTTCGTTGTGTTGCTGATTCCTACGAAATAATAAATGATGAGCGTGGAGAGGGTCTGGCCTTCCAGGTAAAATCGGTGGTAGCCAGGGATGTTTTGAAAAACACTTCCTTTGATAACTGGATGAGATATCCCTTCACAGAACCACCCCTGGTGGGAGAAGTGAGCATCACCCTGGATAAGAACAAAGCTCTGATCTATCTGAAATACCGTTTAATCTCCACGGGCAACTATTATGCACGTTATATCCGCGGACCCTGGCTAAAGATAGGTGAAGGTTCCTTCGGGACCGCCAAAGAGGATGCTATCCTGCCTGGAGTTGAATGGGCTATAAATGACGAGTGGACCAGCGGAACAGACTGGTTCAAGGACCCCTGGGCAATGAAATATGTTCCCCATCCCAATAAGGTTACCATGCCCCTGATGGCTCTGAGTCATGAAGGTACATCTGTCAGCCTAAGCTGGGACCCCAATCAGGTGGCCACCCGCTGGTTTAATTATCGTCCCCACGTCCCTCAACCGGTATTTGCCAGTCCAAATTTCATCGACCGGATGAATAACCAGCTGATGGGCTTAATGGTTCCCGATGCCACCATCGAAGGACATGAGAACGAAGTATATGCCGAAATCCCTCTGGAGTTGAAGATCGACCAGGAGATTAATTTTGATGCTGAAATTCATGTCACAACAGGAAACGGAGTGGATGCCATGGTCAACTGGGTCAAGCAGAACAGCCTTCCCGACCCGGGTGAACCACGCTGGCCCTATGAGGAAGCCCTGGATCGTATTGCAAATGCCTACAACACCAACCTCTGGCATGAAGGAGAGGGATTTGGCTATTACCAGCGTAACACGCGGATAAAACCCAATGTTCCTTCCTTCATGGACCGGTATATCAGGGAAAACAAGAAAACGTCCCTGGCAAAGGAATTAAAAGCAAAAGTGGAATGGTCCCGAGAACAGATGGGTGACAGAAAGTTGAAAGCAGATGCCGCACAAAAAAGAGGAGAGGACTTGCTTGCGCTACAGCGCAAAGATGGATCTTTTGTTTTTGATCCCGAAGGACGTCACTATACCAAAGATGATTTTATGGTAGCTACCTCCTTCATTGAATCCATGGGCATTGTGGGAGACACAGCCCTGGAAATTATCATGCTGCCGGCCATTGAGCTCCTCGATGCCGGAAGAAAAACCGGAGATACCAGATTTACCGAAGCTGCCCAAAGGGCATTTGATTACTGCATGTATATGAAAAGACCGGAAGCCGGTGATTACTGGGAAACCCCCATCCATGCAGCCAACCTGCTGGCCTCCGGCCATGCGGCCATTGGATACTATGAAGCTTACAGGGAATTTGGTGATGAAATGTACAGAGAAAAATCCATTTACTGGATCCGTACCCTGCTGGCCTTCACCCATATGTGGGAACCTGTCAAAATGCCCATGTTGTATAATACAAAACCCGTGTTGAGTTCCAGCGACTGGTATTTCGCCAACTGGGTCAGGGACCATGTTCAATGGGAGGTCCTGAGAGTTTTCAATGAATCTGCAGCACGTGAGATCCACTGGGGAGATATTGACCGGGAAATTGACTGGGATCGCTTTCAGGAGGGGATCACACAGGCTGCTATGCAATGGATAATCATTCATACAGAGGACAGCTGGCGACCCCACAACCTGCCATCCACCTGGGAGGGCTATAAGAATGGCGATTATGATTATTGTTATCCCGATACGCATAACAGCACAACGGGTATGTACGGCGGAATGTTTATCTCTCCTGAGCCCATTGTCACAAATATTTATTATCTGCTCGACAGAAAGAACAAATGAAAAAAACAAGAAAAATTGAAGCCGTTCTATTCGATATGGATGGCGTTCTGGTCGATTCAGAAGCATATATCCGCCAGGCGGGCATCGATATGTTCCGGGAAAAAGGATACCAGGTAAGTGCCGAAGACTTCATGCCCTTTACCGGCATGGGAGAAAACAGGTACCTGGGTGGGGTAGCTGAAAAACATAACATTCCCTTCGATCTGGAAAGGGACAAGACCCGTACCTACGCCATCTATGCGGACCTGGTAAAAGGGAAACTGGAACCACTTGACGGTGTTTTGCAGTTCATTGAAAAGTGCCGGACAAGGGGCCTTAAGCTTGCAGTAGCCTCCAGTGCGGATCCTGTTAAGGTGAATATAAACCTTGAAGAAATAGGCCTTAACAGAACATTGTTTACTGCCATTGTTACCGGATTAGATATACAGCACAAGAAGCCTGCTCCGGATATCTTTCTGAAAGCAGCAGAGCTAACGGGAGCCTCTCCAGATAGCTGTCTCGTGGTGGAAGATGCCATTAGTGGCGTAGCAGCCGGAAAAGCTGCCGGGGCAAGGGTCTTGGCCCTGAAAACATCCTTTGGGGATAAGGAACTGGCTGCTGCGGACTGGGTCACCGATACACTTGCAACTGCAGGCAGCGAGGTACTCGAATGGTAAGCTTAAACTGCTTTGGCCACACTCCTTCTGTAATTCTCCACCTCCCAGTTATCGATAAAGGCAATCTGCTCGGGTGTCATAAAGTGCTGTCCCCCGAATTGTTCGGAGAGATATGAGATCTTCATCATATCATTAAATACTTCCAGTACCGTTTGAATGGATCTTTCATTCTCTTCAACCAGAATCAGGCCCACTTTTTCCTGAACAATTACCTTGGGATAATAGGTATTCTTCTTTTCAAATTCCTCTATCCGGTTCAAAATCTCATCTTTGCCAATTTCCTTCTCCAGGAAAAGGTATCTGGATTTGCAGTAGACAATAATATCAGGAGTGAAGGGCTTGCTGATCTTTTCATAATGCTCCCTGTCGACAGCAAAATGTTCTGAAAGGGGAGTTTTAAAAGCACTGGATACCAGGCCCCTCTCTTTGCAATAATCCGCTATGACAATACTGGCTTCCGATGATATCTTCTCTATTTCACCCTGGGGCAGATGCAAGTCCCTGTTCGCCCTGATTCTGGATTCAACAGAATCGTATATAGCTTTAATCTCCCTTGCTGTATTGGCACCCACAAAAATTCCATGATTCTGAAGAAATATAAGCTTGGGTGATTCATGATTTCTCTCCACATATTCTTTCACCTGAGACTGCAGTTTCTTAAAAAGGATGAAGCCCGGATCTGTATACTCCACAAATATTGCCTCACTGCCAAAGCGCCCCTCAACTTCACTGGCTGCATCATTGGAACACATTAGGGCATTTACATTGGTTGGGTGGGTATGAACGATATAAGCATAATCGATGAGATTGTGGAGGGATGTCTCCACCGATGGCCGTAAATGCTCTGGACTTATAATGGCCTTTTTCAGATCCTTCTTGACCTCATCTTCCCGGGAAACCGGGTCATCTGAATAGGCTTTGTCTTCCATCTCACCTAGATGCTGCCGCGACATAACTACAAATCCATCTGTATCGATTGTAGAAAGTGAAATTCCACTGGCTTTAATATAAAGCTTCTCACTATTTTTATAGGAAGTATTTCCACCGCCAGCAATCACATAGGCTGGATTGGTTCCATAATATTGAGAGATTTGAACTAGTGATTCCAGATGATTCATTGCAAAATATATTTATCCCATAAAATTATCCGAAAATCTTTTTCCTGGCAATAGACAAATTGGGCATTATGTTACATATTTTGGGATAGCAGATTTCAAGCAGAAAGAAAAACACTCCAATGAAACGGACAAGCAGTATCATCTTACTCATGGCAGTGGCCACTGGTAGAAAATAAAGTATATAACTCCGCAGTGCTAATTGATCGCTCAGGCAAAGTGATCCTGCTGCACAGGAAGATCAATGAACTGGATATTGATCATGCCTATTATGCCCTGGGACAAAGTCTGCAAGTGGTCCAGGCTGAATTTGGTACCATGGGTGTGATGATCTGTGCCGATGCAAGCACCGGCAACCACGAGATTTTCCGCACCCTGTAGCTGGGCTGTTCGGCCGATCATAACAACATTAAGGAACCCTATGGCAAGTTGGTGGAGAGAAGCATACAAACCGGAGTCAAAACCCGGAAAGGGAACCACATGACACGACTACTGGAAAAAACAGGAAGATGCCAACCTGTATTAAACAGCGCTAGATGGTTGGAAACTTCCAGGGTGCCCTGTAGGCAGGAGTAATAAGTGCATCAGCTTTGGCCGAACTGGTGATCCTGCGCTGTTTCTCATCATAGACCACTCGATCCTGGGCCCAGTGAGCAATATTGCCAAGGTGTGCATAGAGGGCCGAACGGTGTCCATACTCAATCTCCGCATTGAGGGCATCGCCGTACCTGATAGCCCTGATAAAGTTCTCACAATGATTAAGATGTGATTTATAGTCACTTGGCTGCTCCTCCGGTGCCTCCATGCGCCACTCCTCACCATTTTTCTCGGCAAAGACCCTCCATTTGTCCCGATCTGCCACAAGCGTACCATTGCTACCGATAAATTTCACCCCGTAATTCTGCTCATAGGGTCCGGTCTCCACCCCGCCATTGTGTTCCCATATCATATTGTAGCCCTCCATTTCCCATAGAACTGTAAGGGTATCAGGCATCTCAAGAGCCCGGTCGGTATTAGCATAATTTCCACCCAGCGCCTGTACTGATAAAGGAGCAGACTTCACATCCATGGCCCAGAGTCCCATGTCTATCAGGTGCACACCCCAGTCACTCAGCAATCCCCCACCATAATCCCGAAACATCCTCCAGGAACCATGGAAACGATTCTTATTGAAAGCCCTTTGAGGTGCCGGCCCCAGCCAGCGCTCATAATTTACACCTTCAGGAATAGCTGAATCGGGCACCGGCATATTGCCTGCCCCGTAGTTGAAGTTGCCCCAGAATTTCACCTGGCGAATGGTTCCAAGTTTTCCAGACTTAACAAAATCGATGGCACTTTTCCAATGCATTCCACTGCGCTGCTGCTGTCCAACCTGGACCAGACTCTTATACTTTCTAGCTGCATCCAGCATCACATTGATCTCCCCCACCGAGTTGGCCAGCGGCTTCTCCACATAAACATGCTTCCCTGCCTGGCAAGCCTCCACAAGAGGCAGACAGTGCCAGTGATCGGGGGTTCCAATCACCACCGCATCAATATCCTTATCCTCCAATACAGCCCGGTAATCCGTGGTAATATTGGGTTTAGGACCATCAATATTTGCAAAATGCTGCACTTTATCATTCAGCACATTCCCATCCACATCGCAGAGGGTATGACACTCTACATTGGGCTGTTTCAACAGATCCTCCAGATCGTACCAGCCCATGCTGTGAGCTCCAATCAGGGCCACGTTGATTCTATCGTTGGCTCCCAGTACCCGGGAAGGGGACAAAACAGAGGCTGAAAGTGATGATGATATTCCGAGTCCGGCAGCTGCTGCCGTTGATGTTTTAAGAAAAGATCTGCGATTTGTCATATGGAATGCTTTTTAGCTCCTGTAAATTATAATAAATCCTTCAGTGAGGCAAGCTCATTTTGCTCCAATTATTTATTACTTTTATTGCTCAACACTCACCAAACCACCAACATGAAAAATTCAGGCTTACGCAGAAGAGATTTTCTGAAAACCACTGCAGGGGCAGCAGCTGCCATAACCATTATCCCCAGTCACGTTATGGGAAAATCCCTGGGCCATGTGGCACCCAGTGATAAACTGAATATTGCAGGTGTAGGTATAGGCGGAAAAGGGCGGGTCAACCTGAAAGCCATGAGTACGGAGAATATCGTGGCTCTTTGTGATGTTGACTGGAAATATGCTCAGGAATGTTTTGAGGATTTCCCTTCAGCAAAGCGTTACTGGGACTGGCGCCTTATGCTTGAAGAGATGGGGGATGATATAGATGCAGTAATGATTGCCACTTCCGATCATACCCATGCTGCCATTGCAGCCACAGCCATTAAAATGGGCAAGCATGTGTATTGCCAGAAACCCCTTACCCACTCGGTCTACGAGTCCAGGTTGCTCACACGGCTTGCCCGTGAATACAAAGTGGCCACCCAGATGGGCAACCAGGGAAACTCAGCCCCTGAGGCACGTACTGA
>JAOZQY010000168.1 GCA_029931975.1 Bacteroidales bacterium
GTATCAGCGGCAGTGAGTCGATATTTGCAAAAGCCTCCGGATCAGAAAGAAGCTGGCTGACATCCTGCATGTCTGCAGTTTGCTTTCCAGCATTACAGGCGAACAGTATCAATATAAAAAATGCGGGGCAAAAGAAAATTTGTATCCACCGCAGGAGTTGAGAACGGAATCTGAGAGACAGTTTCATAATTATTGAAGTAATTATTTTTGAGTTTGATTGTTATTTCCGAATCTGATTGTTGTTGAAGAACTCTTTAGCCTGTCAAGAATATTATAGATATTCTGTACATGGTATTCCCCTCCTGCTGTATGTTCAGACGCTTTGAAGCTAACATATTTCAAGCTTTCAGATTTCGCAAACGCTACAATACTCCAGTGTTTGTCAGATACCAATGCGCAAAATTCCATCTCCCCGTACATACAATTGGCCGGCGGCAATTCCCCCGCAGGGCATACCTGTGGTTTTCAATTCATCACCATTATAGACTTCCTGTGTACCCTTTATTTAAAAGCTTCCCAGCCATGTATCAGGAAGCTGTTTATCGGCTTCAATCAAGTGATTATTTCGATTCTGTCCTGACAAATACAATGAGCTACAGGATAATAATAGAAACAAAATCACCTTCATTATCTTCATGTTTTTTGTATTCTACTGTTACTTCTGGAAGTAGCATAATACGCAATAAAAACAAAGCATAGCATCGGTACCAGGTATGCCATATTTATGCCAGAAGGTAGTTGAAATGTTGAAACTGCATTATGTCTGTCAACTACTGTAGAAACCAAGCCCTCTAACTGGGTAATGATTGCTCCTCCAACGATGGCCATTATCAGACCGGAAGTAGCTATTTTAGTATCTTCCCCCAGACCTTCTACAGAAAGTCCGAATATGGTTGGAAACATCAGCGACATACATCCGGAAATTCCTACCAGTGCGTAAACACCTACCTGTCCACCCACAAAAACAACCACCAGGATAAAAACTATTGCCAGGAAACTCATAAACGCCAGCAATTTGCTGGGTTTTATGAATTTCATAAGCGCCGTACAAATAAACCGTGATGCAACAAATAATATGAGGGAGGCAATGTAGTAGTTGGCAGCAATTTGCTCGGCAGTTTTCCCTGCCGGCAGCATAATCTCTTCAAGCCTGAGTTCCTGCATTGCATAGCGTATGGTGAATGACCATATGCCAATTTGTGCTCCTACATAAAACAGCTGGGCCATAACTCCCATTACATAATTTTTATTATTTATCAGGCGTTTCAGTGTGGGACCAAGTTCAACTTTCCCGGATCTGTCGCCCGTCCTTGGCATCTTAACAAAATGAATCACAATCCAGAGCAGCAACAGCACAAAACCAATAGAAACATAGGTCATGGTTACAGCACCTAACTCACCTGTCTGTATGATCTTTAACTGCTCCGGACTCATGGAAGCTCTTTCAGCCGCTCCGGCCTTATTTAACGAAGCCAGAATAAAGACCTGACTCAGGAAGACGCCTATTATTGAACCCATAGGATTGAATGACTGAGCCAGGTTCAATCTTCTGGTAGCCGATTTCTCAGGCCCCATCGATATAATATATGGATTGGCAGCTGTTTCAAGTATAGAGAGACCTCCAAAGAGAATCCAGAGTGCACCAAGGAAATGGAAGTAATTTCCTGTGTATTTTGCCGGGAAGAAAAGGAAGCACCCCAGGATATATAGGGCAAGGCCAAGTAAAACTCCTGATTTATAAGAGTATTTTTTAATATAAATAGCTGCCGGGAAAGCAAAGATAAAGTAGCCAAATCCATATGCTGAAATTTGAATCAGTGCAGTTCTTGAATCCGACATACTCATAATTCTTTTGAATGCAGCCAGCAGTGTGTCGGTCATGTTGTTTGCAAGTCCCCATAAGAAAAAGAGGGAGGTAATTAACACAAATGGGATAATTATTCCCTTGGGTACAATTCTTTCTTTGCTTTTCATGTAGTTATAATTTAAAATGCATCCTCAATTTCTTTAAGAGATACGTTCAGGACCTCAATGGCAATCTTATCCAACGATGATTTATCACCTTGAAAATGGTAGGTGCGTTGCAGATGTGTATAGGATTCACCGGGATTTAGGGACAGTGCTGGAGAGGAAGACTCCAACTCATAAAAAGGCCCCATCTGGGAACCATTTTCAAGGGGTCCATCGTTGTACGAATTGAATGCATCTCCTCCGTATGGATTCTCCTGCAGTTCCCAGGCAGAATTAACAAAGTCTGTAACTTCCTTCGGGATCAAACATTCGACTATTGTAAGAGCCTGGTTTTGTGAGTCATAACTGCCCATAAAACGAGCGGTCCTAAGGGGAGGAATACCGATCTTTCCCCGGCTTTTTCCATCTGCCCTGAAAAACACATTGTTATCTGAAACCCTGAGCCTATCCTCACCGATTTTTCCAAAATAATCGTCATTGACTTCAGGTCCCAATTCACTGTTTGAACCGGCTTGAACCGGAATAACAACCGTTACCTCCGGTGACGGAATCAGCATTCCAAGAATCCAGATGGAAAGAAGACCACTCTCTTTTTTCCATTTTTCCGCTCCTTTGTTCAATATGGTATTCGAGGTTTCATATGCAACATAGGAACTGTTCTTGCTGGATATATTAAGATACTCATCAATTTGCTTTCCGGAAAGCAGGGTCACATCACGCAAAACCTCCAGGTTGAATACTGTCTCTGAATAATTCTCCAGTGTCATCCCTTTCTTAAAGCTTGCCATAGTCTCGCTATGAGAGACCAGCTCAAATGGCTCAGTGTCGATAGGAGCAGGTACATACCAGTTGTCGAAAACAAAATCCGTCCCTGCTTTGAAATAGACGGAAAACTGTCCCCCTTCAGGCCCTATCCAGAATCTCTCTTCTCCCCCACTGGGATTGAAATGTTCCAGGGTTTCTCCGGATTCGATCAGTCCGTAATTCAACCATCCAAAACTAAAACCATGCCCACCTTCACAGGTGGAGGTCATTACTCGGCCCTGATAGGCAGGAACAAGTGCAATTGCAGATTCGCCATCCTTTAACTCGATAACATCCAGGTGTTTTCCTAAAAACTGACTATCATAACCATAAGTACCTTTGCTTAATTCTTTCATCTCTTCCTGATTACTTTTGGTTCCTTTTTGCTTGCATCCCGCAGATATCATACCAGTAAACAGAATGCTGATAATTAAAAAGTTTATTGATCTCATATTTCATATATTATTTAAACCCATATAGTGGTCCGTAAGCTTCACAGGCTCTGTAGTCAGCTCCCTCTTTCTCTTCTCCAAACGCTGCCCAGGCGGCGGGTCGGAAAACTTTATCTGAAGGGACATTGTGCATGCATACAGGGATCCTGAGTATGGAAGCGAGGGTGATCAAGTCTGGACCAATATGCCCAAAACTGATCGCTCCGTGGTTGGCTCCCCAATTGGCCATCACACTGTAAACATCGCTAAAGGCTCCGGCTCCGGTAACTCTTGGTACAAACCATGTTGTGGGCCAGGTTGGATTCGTTCTCTTATCCAGAATTTCATGAATATCATCGGGCAATTCCACGGTCCATCCTTCAGCAATCTGAAGAACCGGTCCTGTTCCCTTCACAAGGTTTATACGTGACATGGTTACTGGCATCTCACCTGCTGTTTTAAACTGTGAGGAATAACCTCCTCCGCGGAAGTATTCCCTGACACCCTGTGGCCACAGGGTGTTATCAAGGCATCTTTGAACATCATCCTCTTTAATCTTCCAAAATGGTTTCATAACTGGATTGCCACTGTCATCCCGTTGTTGACCGGTGGCATCAAGCGTTGTAGAACCAGAGTTTATCAGATGGATGATCCCGTTTGCCGCTTTGCCTGTCAATGTCTGACCGCATACACGCTTTACGGCATCCGGACTCCAATAGGTCCTTACATCCGAAAATATTTGGGCGGTGTTGGATAACAGATGCCCGAAAAGCATGGATACACCATTGAGACTGTCATTCTCTGTTGCAAAAACAAAGGCCTGCCTGATCCCGTTCCAGTCAAATGAGGAATTTAAAATTGCTTCCGTAAAATCACCATTCGGCTGATAATCTGTCCACTGACGTTGCCCCTGGAATCCACCTATTATAGCATTCCTGCCAAGTCCTTCTTCTCGGTATCCCATTTCAGTAAGCACTGGATTACCAATCATTATATCCCTGCAGATCAATGTCATCTTCACAACCGTTTCCCATTCCAGCTTTTTCCTGGTATCATCAGCACGGTTTTCGGGACTGTTATGATCCTCTCCCTCTTTGCAATTCGATTCCACCCATGTCATTGCCTTATTATATTCCTCTATATCAAAGATCTCCTCATCAATACGGCGCAGAACTTCAATGGAGTCAATAAATTCGGTGCGTATACCAAGGTAATCCTGGAAGAAATTAGGATCCACCATCGAGCCGGCAATTCCCATGGAACTGTATCCAATGGATGCATATGACTTCCCCTTCATCAGTGCCACGGCCACTCCGGATTTGATAAATCGAATAATCTTCTCCTTCACGTCGTCAGGAATTTCAGTATCTCCTGCATCCTGAACATCCCGACCATATATGCCGAATGACGGGAGTCCTTTTTGGGCATATCCTGCAAGTGCAGCAGCCAGGTAAACGGCTCCGGGCCTTTCTGTTCCATTAAACCCCCAGATGGCTTTAGGGATCAGCGGATCCGTATCCATCACCTCGGTGCCATAGCACCAGGCGGGGGTCACGGTCAGAGAAACACCCACTCCTTCATGCTGAAACTTGTCAGCACACATGGCAGCTTCTGCTACTCCACCGATGCATGTATCGGCTATCACACATGTCACCTTTTCCCCACTGGGAAAACACACATTGTCCTCCACAAATTTCGCTGCCGATCTTGCCATATTCATCACCTGCTCCTCAAGTGATTCGCGGACTCCCCGCTCGCGTCCGTCTATCACGGGACGAATTCCTACTCTGGGCAATTGCCCTATTAATCTGTTTGACATATTCGATGAATTAGTTTAGTATTCTATTTGAATTATTTGTGTAAATCTTG
>JAOZQY010000169.1 GCA_029931975.1 Bacteroidales bacterium
CCACTGGTCACACTAACCCAACCCGATTCGCTTGAAGTGGAGTTAATTAGCTCCGAAGATATCACGGCGGATCATGATGGTTCTATTGTGGTAGTTGCTAAGGGAGGATCAGCGCCGTATACTTACTACCTGGCGCCAGATGGGGCACTTCAGACTCTTGGGACATTTACATTTGTGTCTGGCGATTCTGGAAAGTATGTGGTGGCGGTGAATGATCTTAATGGATGCGGACCGGCATTGACCGATTCTATTACAATCTCTGAGATAATTTTACCTGATGGAGTTGAGGATGCCTTTGGATTGAATGTGAAGGTTTATCCGAACCCCACTTCCGGAAATGTTACTATTGAGATGCCATTTGAGGGTACTGAGTGTGATATGGAGGTCTTGAGTATGACCGGGCAGGTGGTGCTGAAGCGCCGGGTATTCTCCAATGGGGGTGTCCTGAATGAATCGCTTGACCTCTCCGATCAGGCCAAAGGATTATACATGCTGCGGGTCGATGGAGTTACTCTCCGTTCCGCCATCGTGGTGAAATAAAGAACTAATTAACTTATAACTAAAGGCCGTCTTTATTGGTATTAAAGACGGCCTTTCCTATTTTTATGGGCCAGGTTCTTTTAATTGGAAGTACGGATTCAAATGATTCAAGATATTTGTTACTCAGCTTCAAATATTGTTTAATTGAAACAACCTGAAACACGGTTGTTAAAAAGGCCACCTATAAATACTTACGCAGTAAGGATTTTCAGTGGCCGTTTAATAAGCGTGTTGATATATTTGCAGCGTTATAATTACTGTATTACAAAGATAATTTTGACTTAAATATTTGACCATGAACATCTTGATCATTGGAGCCGGCGGCAGAGAGCATGCCCTGGCATGGAAATTGGCCCAGAGTCCACAGCTGGACAGCCTGTTTATTGCGCCGGGGAATGCCGGAACTGCCACGGTGGGTACCAATGTTGCCATTGGGGTGGAGGATTTTGAGGGGATTAAGCAGCTGGTGCTGGACGAGGGGATCGACCTGGTGGTGGTGGGGCCTGAGGCGCCGCTGGTGGCCGGAATTACTGATTTCTTCAAGGCCGATCCGCTGCTGCATGGGGTTCCTGTGATTGGGCCGTCCAAAGCGGGGGCCGAGCTGGAGGGGAGCAAGAATATAGCCAAGGTCTTTATGAGGGAGTACGACATACCTACAGGGCAGTTCTGCACCTTCATCGATTATACCGTGGCCGAGGGGAAGGCTTACCTCGCCGAACTGAAACCGCCCTATGTGTTGAAGGCCGACGGACTGGCCGGGGGGAAAGGGGTGTTGATTATAGATAATCTGGAAGAGGCACAGCAGGAGCTGGAGAATATGCTCAAAGGGAAATTCGGGGAGGCATCCAAAAAGGTGGTGGTGGAAGAGCACCTCGCCGGGATAGAGCTCTCGGTTTTTGTGCTTACCGATGGTGAAGGATATGTGATGCTGCCCGAGGCCAAGGATTACAAGCGGATCGGGGAAGGCGATACGGGGCTCAATACAGGTGGTATGGGAGCCATTTCGCCGGTACCTTTTGCCGATAAGGCCTTCCTGAAGAAGGTGGAAGAGCGGATCGTGAAACCGACTATCGAGGGACTGAAAGACCGGGAGATCGATTATAAGGGATTTATCTTTATTGGTTTGATGAACAAGGGAGGCGATCCCTATGTAATCGAGTATAACGTGCGTTTGGGCGATCCGGAGACTGAAGTGGTTTTGCCCAGGGTTAAAACCGACATGGTGGAGCTGTTAAAAGCTACTGCCGAGGAGAGACTATCAGAGATGGAGGTGGAACTTGACGAGCGCACAGTAAGCACCGTCATGCTGGTTTCGGGCGGATATCCGGGCACTTATGAGAAGTGGAAGGACATTAGCGGGCTCGACCAGGTGGAGGGAAGTGTGGTGTTCCATGCGGGCACCAAGCCTGAAGATGGCAAGGTGCTTACCAGCGGCGGAAGGGTGATTGCGGTGAGCTCCTATGGAGACAACATGAAAGAGGCCCTGGCCGCATCCTATAAGAATGCCGAAAAGATTCAGTTTGAAGGAAAATACTACCGCAGCGATATTGGTTTCGATCTATGATCTTTCTCCGACTCTTTAAAGATAGCCGTCTGAAGGGGACAGGAACCATGATCCTGCTCCTGTTAGCCATCTTTATCCCTTCTTTTATCAGTGACTTTTCTTCGAACGGATCATCGGAATTAATGGCCCATACCGGAATGCCCTTTTATAACCTGATTTTTGGTGCTATCCATACGGTCACTGTGCTGAACCATTTCGTGGCCATGCTGCTAATAATGCTGATCTCTTACTTGCTTTTACGCATAGGGGTCCGCGACCAGTTGCTGCAGCAGCGCTCTCTGATGCCAGCCATCTTTTTTATCCTCTTTACAGCCTCCCTGCCAGCTGCCCGGGAGGTGAGTCCGGCCCTGATTGGTTCTATCTTCTATCTCCTCTGTTTTATCATTCTCTTTGAGGTGCACGACAAAAGACCTGATACGCTATCCATATTCTCAGCTTCGCTGGTACTGGTGCTGGGGAGTATGTTTTACCTGAAACTGATCTGGTTTATTCCGCTGATCTGGATAAGTCTCTGGACCATGCGACAGGTCACCTGGAGGGAGCTCCTCTACCCGGTGATCGCCTATCTGCTGCTGGCCTTCTTTTTATTTACCTGGTTCTGGGGAATTCGGGATAACGGAGGCGGTTTTGTCAGCTTGATTTCTGAGAACCTAAGCTTTCAGGGCGGCTTTCAGAGCTACCACTTCAGCGTCTATATCCTCTATGCGTATATGATTCTCCTGGTAGGCATCGCCAGCATTTACATGATTAAGCGTTTTCAATCCATGAAAACCATGGTTCAGAATATCTTCCAGGTGATGTTTTATATGTTTCTGGCCGGAGCTGTCCTTTTTGCCTTTATCACCCGCTTCGACCCCACCACCCTGGTATTTATTGCTTTCCCGGTCACATTCGTCCTCTCCAACTACTTTCATCGCAAAAAGAATCCATGGATCCACGAGCTGGCCCTATGGATTCTCGTGGGACTGGTGGTCTATGTTCAAATAATGCTTTAAGCAATCTGTTAATACATGAGGCCAAAGAGCCAGAGTGGGATGGTCTCTGCAAATCCATATTCAATTGCATCAATGGCCATATAGCTCTGTTCAATATTCTTGATTTGCTTTCGGTCCTTGTTCTTGCCCCCTACTTCAAAGGTGTATTGCCGATCAACCAGAAAATCGCTTCGTGTGGGACTTATTTCAACCAGATACCCGGCATTTTTCAATTGATTCATAAAAAATGTTTCCCGGATCGTTCCCTTTTCCGGACTATTTTGAAATGCATAGGCTAGAGATGTGTTTTCAAAATAGATCTTATCCGGTTTTTGAAGTTGAGCATTCCCCTTAGCAGGTTTTCTAAGCAGTTGCAAAACCTGTGCATCATGCAGGTTCTTTAGATAGTCATTTACCGTATTTCGTCCCAACTGAAGCTTCTCGGCAATCTTAGATATATTGGGTTCAAAAGGAGCCGCCTCTGCAATGACTCCGAGTAATCTTTTTATTTTTCTGACATTTGAGGCACTATAACCTTCAATGCTTGCAAGATCACTTTCCAGAACTGTATTTATCAGCTGGATTAAGCGTGGTATAAATGTCTCTGGTTCAATATCCCTTGAGAAGGGGAAGTAGCCATCCACAAGATATTCCTCGAATAGAGGAAGTATTTTAATATTCCTGGTAAGCTCAGCAGTAATCTGTACATGCTTGTTTATGATCTCTGTCAAATCGAAACGCTGAAAGCTAATTCCGTGTCGAAATAGAAGAAACTCACGAAACGACAAGCCATGCAATGTATGCGTAAGCAAACGGCGACTCAGATCAGATTCTCCCCTGTACAGGTCCAGGGCCGAGGAACTTGTAAAATATACGGTTAAATCAGGGTGTCCATCATAAATCAGCTTGAGTTCGCGCGACCAGTTCGGATATTTGTGCACTTCATCAATGAGTAGAAGTTTACCTCCATAACCTGACCATTCAGATGCCAGTTCAAACAATGAGTTCCTGTAGAAATAGGGATGATCGGCCGTTACATATAAGCCATTCTTCCTTTCTTCATATTCGAAGGCAAGGTATTGAAGAAACATGGTCGTCTTCCCAACACCCCGCAAGCCTTTAATCCCTAATAGTCTGACGCCTTTCTTTAACTCGGGGAAGAGATAACGCTGCCAGTCGTTATCGATCTGATGGAGCAATTTGCTCTGATATGAAATCAATTCTTCCATATAATTGATCTAAGTTTAGATCAAATATAGTCAATTATTGATTCCAGATCAAATCATCCGGCTTATGCAGAAACAGGAGCAGTAGGCAGTCCGCTGCTGGGGATCTGCTTCATGCTGTAGCCTTCTTCTTTCAGAAATTCAAGGGTACGTGGAAGGGCATAGTAGAGGTTGTCTGCTGCCTTGTCGGAGTCGTGGAACACTATGATGGAGCCCGGTTTTACATTGCGGGTCACATTTCGGAGCACCCGCTCCCCACCCAATCCGCTGTTATAATCAATGCTCAGCACATCCCACATGATGATGTCGTACTGCTCAAGAACCGCCTTTACCTGTCCGGGAAAAATCCGGCCATAGGGGGGACGAAACAATTTGGAGTCGATCATGCCCGAGGCCAGATGGATGTCGTCCATGTAATGCCTCACTGAAGAGCGAAATCCTTTCAGGTGACTGTAACTATGATTGCCCACCGAATGGCCGCCTGAGAGGATCTGCTTGTAGATATCGGGGTGTTTGTCCACGTTGCGTCCCAGACAGAAAAAGGTGCCCTTTGCCCCTGCTTTGTCCAGCTGCTCAAGCACCCAGGGGGTCACCACGGGAGTGGGACCATCATCAAAGGTAAGGTACACCTCACGGTGTTCCCCCCGGAGGTCCCAAGTCATTCTGTGCAGCGCACGGGTAAGCAAAGAAGGTGGCCTGACAATCAGCATATT
>JAOZQY010000069.1 GCA_029931975.1 Bacteroidales bacterium
GAGTACTGTTTTTCCCCAGCCATCATGTGCTGCAAATGCGACATTTTTTGAATTGGCAAGTTTTGCAACAAGCTTTTTAACAAGGAACTCCTGTCCGGGCAGATAAAGACCTCCAGGAGGTCTGCTCAAAAATTGATGTAGGTCCATTTCCTGAATTTCAGATGTCACAGCTTTGTTACATCAGGTTTTTGGGAAAAGAGGGTGGATGCTTATGCCATGGCTACCTTTTATTTTTTTCAAATCCCATAAGAATTAGCTGAATGGCATAAAATAAATTAACTTTGACTTAATAAATGACTAAGAGTCATTAAATATATTTAAAGTCAACGCTATGGGAATTGCCGAAAGAAAAGAGCGTGAAAAGCAACTGCGCAGGGATGAGATTATCCTTGCCGCAGAAAAGGTCTTTTTCAGCAAAGGATTTGATTACACCACCATGGACCATATTGCTGAAGAGGCGGAACTCAGCAAAGGAACCCTTTACCTCTATTTTAAAAGTAAGGAGGATCTACATATGGCAGTGGCTCGTAAATCCATTCGACTACTGAGGGAAGCTACACTGAAGGCCACAGAAGGTGAGGGAAATGCCGTTGAAAAACTGGGAAGAATGGGTCGGGCCACCATTGAGTTCTCCAGGACAGACCCCGACCGGATGAGGGCGATAATGACTCTTGAGGAAATGGAGCCATCGACTCTGAGTGTTACCACTACTGATGTACAGGATCTGATTTATAAGGAATCAACTGTGGGAACGGTGATCCAGCTGGTCGAACAGGGAGTGAAAGAAAAGTTGATCAGGGCAGATGTGCCGACCATGCTCATTGCACATACCCTCTGGATGACCGTGCTTAGCGTGGTCCGTTTTGTTACCATGAAGCCGGCCCTTCTTGAGGTTCTTGAGCTCACACAGGATCAGATACTTGAGAGTCATTTTGCACTGGTATTAAATGGCATTAGATCATGAGGTTCAAATTTATTTTAGCGGCTTTGCTAAGTCTTTCATGTATGACCCTTCCGGCTCAGAATCCACATCTGGAGGCTTATATCAGGGAGGGACTGGAATCGAACCAGGGCCTGAAGCAGAAACAGCTGGATTATGCAGGAAATCTTTCGGCACTGAAAGAGGCCAAAGGGATGTTTTTGCCCGATCTCAGTGTAAATGCCCGTTATACAGTGGCCAAAGGAGGAAGGATCATTGAGTTTCCAGTGGGGGATTTACTGAATCCTGTCTACAGTACCCTGAATATGTTAACGGCATCGGAGTTTTTTCCACAGATCGAAAATGAGGAATTTCCATTCTATCGGCCCACAGAACATGAAACCAAGGTTTCACTGGTTCAACCCATCTTCAATTCAGATATAGTGCAGAATTATCGCATCAAAAAACAGTATGCCGAAATCGCACGTATCGATGTGGAACGCTACAAGCGGGAATTGATCAAAGAGATCACCCAGGCCTATTATGGCTACCAGAAGGCTCATAACCTGCTCTTACTGGCCGACACATCACTCTCCCTGGTGAAGGAGAACCTAAGGGTGAGTCAGCGTCTCTTTGAGAATGATAAAGTGACTGTTGATGCGGTATACCGGTCCGAATCGGAACTAAGCAAGGTGGAGGTCCAGAGGGCTCAGGCCAACAATATGCTTGAGGTTTCAAGGGCCTATTTCAATTTCCTGTTGAACCGTTCACTGGATGCTTATATTGAATTAATGGCCGAATCACCAGTTCCGCCAGGAGTCTCTCTGGAAGAAGCAAGTATGCTTGCTCTTCAGAACAGGGACGAATTGCAACAGATAGAAGCGTATAAACAACTTAATCAGTATGTCACTTCCCTGCACCGGGGAAAGAATATTCCGGGCATATATGGTGTGGTTGATTACGGCTTTCAGGGGGAGCAGTACAGCTTTACCGACGAAGACGATTTTCTGCTTGCATCACTGGTGATGAAATGGAGCCTGTTCCAGGGTTCCACCAACCACCATAAAGTTCAGCAGTCCAGGATTGAAGGAGAAAAGCTTGAGGAGATTTACCTGGAAACACAACAGCGGATCAGCCTGGAAGTAATCAATCATTTTTACGGTTTGCAGGCTGCCTATGAATCAGTGGAGTCAGCGGGCAAGCAGACCCGTTCGGCCATGAGGGCCTACGAGTTGATAAGCAGAAAATACAGCGAGGGACAGTCCTCTTTACTGGAGTTGATAGATGCCCGGACCAGTCTCACCGGTGCAGCTGCCAACACCATTGTAGCCAGAAGCGAATACTATAGCAGACTGGCAGATTTTGAATGTGCCATGGGGGCCAAGGGACCTGAAAACTATTAAAAATGAAAAATCTGAATACTATAGTATGGGTATTAATGATCATGCTGGCAGGGTGCAAAACAAATACTCAAAAGGAAAGCCCGGAAGACAAAGTGCTCCAGGTAAAGGTCCAGGCCGTGGAGATAAAGGAGTGTAAACTACCGGTAAGGGCCGCAGGAATGCTTAGTACCACCACCGTAGTTAAACTGGGATTCAAGACCGGTGGCATTGTAAGGCAATTGAATATCAGGGAGGGAGTTTCAGTTAAACGGGGTGATATTCTTGCTTTGCTCGACCTGAGTGAGATCAATGCCCGGGTAAACCAGGCCCGGATAGGCCTGGATAAGGCCCAAAGGGATCTGACACGGGCAGGAAATCTTTACCAGGACAGTGTGGCCACGCTGGAGCAGTACCAGAATGCCCGGTCAGCATTTGAGCTTGCCCAGTCACAAAAGCGGATAGCCGATTTTAACCTGGAGCACTCTCGCATTGTGGCACCGGCAGATGGAAAGATTCAGAAGATCCTGGTGGAAGCCAATGAGTTGATTGCTCCCGGGTACCCGGCCATCCTTTTTGCTTCTACCGAAAGCGACTGGGTAGTCAGGGTGGCGTTAACCGATAAGGATATTGTAAAGTTTTCCCTGGGCGATTCGGCTCATGTGGAGATGGATGCCTTCCCGGATCTTCCCTTCCCGGCCGAGATTACCGAGCTGGGGGCCATTGCGGACCCGGTAACCGGGACCTACGAAGCCGAGTTGCGAATTATTCATACAGAGCCTCAGTTCCGTTCGGGTTTCATAGCCCGCGCCTATATTTTCCCTACTGAGACAAGCCGCTCTGCGGTGGTGCCCATGGAGGCACTGTTGGGGGCCAGTGATAACAGGGCCTCTGTATATGTATACAGGAATGGGGAGGTGAGCAGGAGAAGAATCCGGATCGGCAGGATTGTGGGCGATCAGATCATGGTAATGGAAGGACTTGAACCCGGCGAACTGGTGGTGACAGAGGGAGCCAAATACATCCAGAAGGATTCCCGGGTGAATCCTGTGAACCTCTCAGAAAAAACCGCACAATGAAACTACCAGAACTGGCCATAAATAACCGCTCTTTTACCTGGATGGTTTTTATTTTCCTGACCGTCCTGGGGGTTAGATCGCTGATCAATATGCCCCGGACCGAGAATCCTGAAGTAACAGTGCCCGGATCCTCCATTATCGTTCTGATGCCGGGAGCAGGCCCCTTGGATATGGAATCCCTGGTGGCTCTCCCCCTGGAAGAGGCAATGAACGAACTGGACGATATCAAGCGAATTATCACTGATGTGAGAGATGGCATTGCCGTAATCTCTGTGGAGTTTGAGTTCAATACAGATGCCGACAAGAAATATGATGAGGTGGTTCAGCAGGTGAATAGCATCCGGAATACACTACCTGCAGAGATATTGCAACTGGAGACCTGGCAGTGGTCCATTTCCGATATGTCCATGATGCTCCTGGCCCTGATTTCCGAGGATGCTCCCTATAATGAGTTGGATCAGACCTCAGAGCTGCTTCGCAAACAAATTGAGAAGATAAGGAGCGTTCGAAAGGTAAGCTCCTATGCACTGCCGGAGCAAGAAGTTCATATTTATCTGGATTTCGAAAAGATGGCCATGGTGAACACTACCCTGGACCATATTACACGGGCCATTCAAAGCAATAATATGAATATTCCGGGAGGGGATATTTCTCTGGGAGCCACCAACCTGAGTGTGAAATCGTCCGGGTCCTTCAAGGATCTTGATGAGATCAGGAATATGGTGGTTAATTCGAATAGAGGAAGGCTTATCTATTTGCGGGATGTTGCTGTCATTGATTACGCATATGAGAAACAGAACTACATGGCCAGATTCGGGGCCAAATCGATCCGGAGCGACAGGCCAGGAGGTACGCGTTGCATCTTCCTTGGAATCAGTCAGAAGGAAGGTCTGAATGTTTTGAAGACCGGCCAGAATCTGGATCCAGTCATTGAGGCCTTCAGGGAAGAGTTGCCCGTTAATATGCGCCTGGAGGTAATCTATAACCAGCCGCAGGTAGTTAAAAAGAGAATCAATGGCTTTATGAATAACCTGCTCCAGGGAATTGTCCTGGTGGGCCTGGTGATCTTCCTTTCACTGGGCTTCCGTTCTTCCATGGTGGTGGTGATTGCCATTCCCCTGTCGCTGACCATCGGACTGGGTTTTGTGGATATGGCCGGCTTTGGCCTGCAGCAGATTTCCATAGGCGGATTGGTGGTGGTGCTTGGTCTGCTGGTGGATAACTCCATTGTGATGGTGGAGAATATCAACCGCTACATTCAGATGGGGCATAAGCGCAGAGAGGCCTCCATACTTGCAGCTTCAGAGATTGCATGGCCGGTGATAACCGCTACACTTACTACCGTACTCGCTTTTGTACCCATTGCGGCCATGCCCGATAAAGCGGGGGAATTTATTAAATCGCTTCCGGTAACCATTGCCCTTACCCTTACCGTTTCTCTCTTTATTGCCCTGGCTTTAACTCCAATGATTACCAGTGGTTTGTTTAAGGAAAAGAAGGCTGTGGAACGCAAAGTCCGGGGTGTCAGCAGAGGCTTACAATGGATTATTACACATCCCTTCAGAAGAACCCTGAAAGGAGCCTTGAAGAAACCTGGACTTACCATGCTATTTGCATCCCTGTTCCTGGTGGGTTCCCTGGCCATGTTTCCTCTGGTGGGTGTCAGCTTCTTCCCCAAAGCGGAACAGGCCAACCTGATGGTCCAGGCCACCCTGCCCGAGGGATCAAGTCTCAACCGTACCGACCAGGTGGCAACTTATATAGAATCCGTTCTGGATACTATGCCGGAGGTCAGGTATTATGCCACAAATGTGGGTCATGGTAATCCGAGAATCTATTATAATGTATTTCCAAAGCGGCATGATAAATGTTTTGCTGAGATATATGTCCAACTGTATCGTTATGATAGTGAATTATTTGCAAAGACCATAGAGGGATTGCGCCATGCATTTGATGGCTATCCCGGGGCACGGATCAAGGTGAAAGAGTTCGAGCAGGGGCCCCCCTTTGATGCCCCGGTGCAGATTTACCTTAACGGGGAGGACCTGGATGTCCTGAGAGAGATCTCCTCAGATGTGGAGAGGATGATACGGGAGCAGCCCGGGGCCATTAATATTGAGAATCAGTTTATCAAGACCAATACGGAGATGCTCCTGAATATCAACAAGGAGAAAGCCAATATGCTGGGGGTACCTGTGGTTGAAATAGACCGGACCATCAGGACCGCTGTTGCGGGCATGGCGGTATCCAGTT
Source organism: Bacteroidales bacterium (assembly GCA_029931975.1). Lineage (GTDB taxonomy): Bacteria > Bacteroidota > Bacteroidia > Bacteroidales. Next base: position 5,631 of record JAOZQY010000069.1, read on the forward strand.
TCAGGGATCCTGCAGGAGAGGATTACCGGGTGGTTTTAAAGATGGATCGTGATGGAAAGTTTGGAGAGGAAGAGCTGGAACGGATCTATGTCTCCTCGCTTTCGGGCAAACAGCATCAGCTGAAACAGTTTGTTGATATCCAGCTACAGCAGGCACCGAGTTCCATCAGCAGGTATGATATGGAGCGTACTGCGGAGATACTGGCAGATATAACAAGTGGATATATGCTTGATGATGTGATGGATCCTGTCCTTGAAAAGTTGGAGAAGTATCCCATGCCTGCAGGCTACTCCTACACCATAGCGGGTGAACTTGAAGGGAGAAGTGATGCATTTGGGGGAGTAAGTAATGCTGTGATCATAGCCATTATTTCCATACTGTCAGTTCTGGTACTGCAGTTCAGGTCCATCAGGCAGCCCCTGATTATATTCCTGGCCATTCCTTTTGCGGTGACCGGGATGATATGGGCCCTTTGGATTACGGGAAATACCTTTTCGTTTACAGCCTTCATCGGACTCACCAGCCTGGTGGGTATCGTGGTGAATAATTCCATTATCCTGGTGGATTATATCAATAAGCTGCGGGAGCGGGGCACTCCCTTGAGTGAGGCCCTTCAACTGGCTGCGGAGACCAGGCTTACACCCATTGTGCTAACGGCTCTGACAACCATCGGGGGATTACTTCCCCTGACGATGCAGGGAGGTACCCTCTGGGCCCCCATGGGCTGGACCATTATCGGGGGATTGCTGTTATCGACCCTGCTGACCCTGGTGATTGTTCCGGTCATTTATAAGTTGCTGGAGAAGAATAAAGTGAAAATTGAACGAGAGTGATACTGAATATACCTTACACCATGACCCCGGAGATGGTTGCAGATGCTGCCAAAGCCTTCCAGCCGGGAATTCTTTATCCATACCATTACGGAGAGACTGACCCACATGAGCTTGTGGAGCTGTTAAAGGAAGAACAGGGTATCGAGGTGAGGATTCGAAATCTGCAGTAAGTCATTCAAAAGTCCGGCAATGAAGTAGTTGCGCCAGATGGAATGGTGGAAAACTACTTTAGAAACCTTTGTCCATTTAATATATATTTATATTATGATGAAAATCAGACATATTATACTATTTATGCTCCTGGCAGCTGTTACGGCGCTGAACGGACAGTATACCAAAGAGTTTAAGCGGATATTTTTCGATGCAGATTATCTTCTCGAAACAGGGTTTTATGAAGAAGCCTTCAGCCGTTATAAGAATCTGTTAACCCTTGATCCCGGAAACAGTAACATCCTGTTTCACTGCGGAGTATGTTGTCTTAATATACAGGGAAGTGAGAATCAGGCCATTACCTATCTGAAAGAAGCAACAGAAGGAGTTAGCTTATCTTATAAGGATAAATCGCATAAAGAGTCAGGGGCTCCCGTATTTACCTATTTTCTACTGGGGCAGGCCTATCATCTGGATTACCAGTTTTCCAATGCAGAGGAAAGCTATTCTAAGTATTTGGAACTTGGAAGCAACCAGGGCCAGCTTCAACTTGAATATGCCCGGATACAGATTGAGGCCTGTAAAAGGGCCTCGAAAATTGTGAGTACTCGTCCTGGTTTTGAATTTCATAATGTGTTGGAGCATTTCGACAAGGATCTGCCCTCTTGCAGCAACCCGGTCATATCAGGCGATGGAAATCTCCTTATTTTCCTGGTGGATTATCCTTCTGATAAGAAGATCATGATGACAAGGCGCACCGATAGTCTCTGGACAAGACCGAAGGTTATTAACAGCGAAATAGGCATGGTGGGGGAGACCTCTCCTGTATCTCTTTCCTATGATGGTTTAGACCTCTACCTGGCACATCAGTACTATTCCCATTCAGATATTTTTGTTTCGCATTTTGAAGGAAAGCGATGGGCCGAGGCAGAGCCTCTGGGATACAAAATCAACGGTCGGACTTCAGAGAAACATGCAAGTATTTCCAGAGATGGAAAATCACTCTATTTCACCACCGATGTGAGGGGAGGCTCCGGTAGTTACGATATTTATGTGTCACGAATGGACGAGAAGGGAGAATGGGGCGAACCGGAAAACCTGGGATCTACAATCAATACCGCATTTGAGGAGCGTACTCCTTTCATTTCCAGTAACGACTCAATTCTTTTTTTTAGCTCACAGGGACATACATCCATTGGGGGACTGGATGTTTTTTATTCCCAACTGAACATTGATGGTAGCTGGAGTGAACCTGAAAATCTGGGCTACCCGGTAAACACAACTGGTGACGATTTATTCTTCAATCCAGGCTGGGATGAACTGGAAGGTTACTATGCAGTTCGCAGGGAAGATGATCCCACTTCCAATACCATCAATATGGTCATGGAGTTGGAATATGAGGAGGAGCTTGCCCAGGAAGTACCAGTTGATTCGGCATATGCCGATCTACCTGCTACCAAGGTGGTGCCAGAACCGGTTGTCACATTGGAGAAGGCCATAGAACCAGCCAATATTGATGAGGTTGAAGAGGTTTTAAACGAAAGAAGCGCAGCTGAACCAAAACCGCCAAATGTAACAGTGGTAACTACCAGTGCATCACCTGCTTTCACAAATGAGCTTTCAACCAGTGTTCCATTTGATTTCAACAAGTATGAACTGGGCATGGCTGCCATGCTGGAGGCTGAAAAAATTGCCGACCTGTTGAACGAATATCAGGAGGCTACCATATCACTTACGGGACATGCCGATGCTACAGGAACTGCAGAATACAATATGTTACTGTCATTGCATAGAGCAGATAATATTGCCAATTACCTGGAAATGAGAGGTGTGAACAGAAGTCGGATTCGTGTGGATGGAGTGGGGGAGTCAGCTCCAAAAGCAAAAAATACATTTGATGATGGGTCGGATGCTCCATTGGGAAGATATCTGAACCGCCAGGTATATGTGAAGATATCAGGAAGGCTTCCTGTGGATTCGGGACTTGCTGGCGTTTATATTCCGGCGAACCTGAAGAGCGTGGGAGATCAGTCTGGCGGGGTTCCGGAGTTCTATTATTCTATACAATTGAGTGCTTCCAGGACGCCCAGATCTTTATCCTTGTTTGAGGGTCTGGAAAATGTAACTGAATACCCATGTAAAGATGGCTATTACAGGTATGCTATAGGATCATACCGTACCTTCCAGGAGGCCCGGGACCACTTAAAAGATATTCAGGAAAAGGGCTACCAGGATGCCTTCATTCAGACCCGGGAGTGGTATAAGAAAGCCATGAAATAGTTCAAAGGTATATTCAGATTTATATAGATTGGAAATAAATTAGACTTTTTATCTCTTGTACATACTAGCTTAGGCTATGGTAAGGCCTTCTCTACTTGTGAGATAGAAAAAGCAATCGGTTTCTGGTAAGCCAATTGTCCCCCCCCATAAAATATGCTATAGCCCGGCTCATGCCCAGAGCAGCTTGATTTCTACAGATTTGCTACAGAATTGGATGCTATTTTGGAGCAAATTTAGAAATTAAAAAATATGAAGAACCTGATTTACCTGCTGCTCGTCCTGTTTATTTTAAGCTCCTGTGATAATACAACTGAACCGGATCCCCCGGTAAGTCTTGCCGATTCCATCACTATGGGTTCAGGCTATGCCGATGAAGTTTATTATAGTCTGGAGAACGGCATATTGCTTAGCTCTCCCCGTTCCGCCTGGGACATCGCATTTTCGACAAACCCCATGAGTTCGACAATTTTATGCAATGAAGGATATGGGGTGGAGTTATATACCTATCCAGCGGGAGACAAATCAGCATGGGATGCCATAGATACAACAGGCATTTCTGAATGGCCAGCCATGTATAATTCAGATACTTCCTGGTATTATGGTGCTTTTGACAGAAATGACACCGGTCATCCCGATTACGGTTGGGGCGTTTATAATACACAAACACATGATGTTGTGGGAGATTCACTCTTCATTATTAGAACAAGTGATGGTTCAATAAAGAAGCTATTCATAGAGAAACGTGCCGCGATGACAAACTCCTTTTCCATTAAATATGGAAATCTTGATGAAGCGGGTGAAACCAGGGAAATTCCTTGTAGTCAGTATACAAGTAAAAACTTTATCTATTTCTCACTTACAAGTGGAGAGATACTTGATATTGAACCGGAGTCCGACTCCTGGGATCTGCTGTTTACGAAGTATTATGATGAGTCAATTCCATACAATGTTACCGGAGTCCTGACAAACAACGAACTGGAAACAGCGGAAGTCAGAGACACGGATCCAAGATTGGCCGATCCGTCCACTGCTGTTTTCAGCTCTCATATTTCAATCATCGGTTCTGATTGGAAAACCTTTGATATGGGGACCTTTAGCTATGTTATAGAGCCAGATCTTTGCTATTTTGTGAAGAAGGGAGATGATATTTTCAAAATAACCTTTACCGGAACCGACGGCAGTGCTTCTGGCAAGATAGTTTTTGAAAAGGAAAAGTTAGATTAATTCCTTTAGTTCACCAGGGATGTGGAAAAGAGCAATTTGTACCACGGTCGTTCTTGCTGTGGGTAGTTATTGTGCCGTGTTTTCGCAGTCGAACCTAGTTATAATAGACAAGGCGACGGGAAACACGCTTCCCAATGCCCACGTATGTTTTGAAAGTCTGGATAAGGAAAACACATCTTATGCGCTTTCTGACGAAAATGGAGTGGTAAAAAATGCTTTGCAAAAGAGATCTTTGGTCTCTGTTTCATTTGTAGGCTTCCAGACCCTGTTTGATACCATAACCCCTGGCACTTCACGATCTTTGTATCTGCTGCCTTCTATGACTGGTTTTGAGGAAGTAGTCGTCACAGCCCAATTTTCACCAAAGAGGATTGATCAATCCATCTATAAGGTAAAGGTGATCGACAATAGTACTGTAGAGAAAAAGGGAGCGACAAATTTATCAGAGCTTATTTCAAATGAACTGAATTTTTCCTATGAAAGGGATGCATCCCTGGGATCGACGGTACGGATTCAGGGACTTGGAGGTGAGCATGTAAAGATCCTGGTGGATGGCATACCCATGGTGGGGAGACAGAATGGAATCCTGGACCTGAGTCAGATAAATGTTTCTTCCATTGACCATATTGAAATTGTCGAAGGGCCCATGTCGGTGGTATATGGCAGCAATGCCATGGCCGGGGTAATCAACATCATTACCAAAGAGAATAAGCGTAAAAGTATTTCGGCCGGAGTTGAAGGCTATTATGAAACAGTGGGGGTCTATGATGTGGACGCGAATTTTTCCGCAAATACGGGCAAAAATGCTTTTGGATTTTCTGCGGGCAGGTATTTTTTTGGCGGATATTCAGAGATCGATACCTCCAGGGCCAGGGAGTGGAACCCAAAAGTTCAGTATAACATAGATGGGTACTATTCCCTGACTCTTAAAGATTGGAAAGGAAAACTGTCGGCAAGTTACTTTGATGAAGAGTTACGGGATAACGGGAATTTGAATCCGGATCTCAATTATGAAGGAGCCTTTGATTATTATCATTTTACGAATCGGTGGGACACAAAAATAGATCTGAATAAAATGCTGGGAGATAAGCAATATATTCAGGTAGCCGGGGCCTATTCCAGCTACAGAAAATCCAAAATAAGCTATCTGAACGATCTAGTGAACCTTGAGAAAACTGTGCTTCCCTCTGAATCGGCCAATGATACAACCACTTTCACCAACTATTTTAGCCGGGGGACTTACAGCAATGAGGAACTAGGATGGATCACCTTCCAGGGTGGCTACGAGATTAGCTACGAGACTGCGGTCAGCAAAAGATTGACAGAGACTGAAACCATTGGGGATGCTTCTGGTTTTCTAAGCATGAATATTGTACCTCATAAAAGTTTTAATCTGCAACCCGGGCTCAGATATATCTATAATTTTAAATTCGACGCTCCGCTGGTGTACTCCCTGAATGTCAAGTGGGACATCTTCAAATTGATGAGTTTTCGGGGCTCTTATGCCAAGGGATTCCGGGCACCCTCCATTAAAGAGCTGTATCTGAATTTCCAGGATATCAATCACAATATTCTGGGAAATCCGGATCTGGAGGCTGAAACCGGTAATAATTATAATATCTGGCTGGATATTAACCTTGGTAAAAAGAGCCATCAGATAGCGAACTCAACGAATGTCTACTACAACAAAATAAATAACAAAATAGAACTGTTGTATGATCCGGACGACCCCACATCTGCCATCTATTTTAATGTGCCTGCAGGCGCCATGATCTCCAAAGGGTTTTCATCCAATATCACCTATAAGCTTCACCCCAGATTAACGCTGAATTCAGGAGTTTTTCACAATAAACTCTCCAGTATTATCAATACCAGTGAGTTCACAAAAAATACCGATTTCACTGCGAACATGAAATACAAAAATGTGAAGTACCGCTTCGAAGTATCTCTTTTTTATAAATACACAGACAGATATAGCAGGTATGTGGGTTCCATGGATATGGATACCGGGGAGATCTACGATGTCTCTTTGAGTTACCTGGATGCCTATCATAATATGGATGCCACCTTGAGCGTCCCTATGTTTAATAGTGCAGTTCGATTAACGGGTGGGGTGAAAAATATTTTTGACAATACCTCCATTAGCTCTTCTGGTGGTGGAGCAGTGCATTCCGGAGGTTCAGATGGCAGTGCTTTGCTGAATTGGGGACGTACCTGTTTTCTGAAGGCAAGCTATGCATTTAACAGATTTGATAAGTAGGGAAAGATGAAGTGGAAGGTTTATAGTGTATTGATATTCTTTGTTCTGGCTGCAGTATCCTGTTTTGAGGAAGACCAGGCCGTACCTCCCTATCAGCTGCCTGCTGATGTGGATACCTTCTCTGTTCAAAACTCTATTTATGATTACCAGCTATACTTTGATTTTAGTTCCGGGACTGTTGTATCTGAGAATGAAAACAGTGATTGGGTTTTGTCGTTCGAATGCAGCGACTCCGGCTATCATATCCGGATTAACTCCTCCGATTTCTGGGGGCTGGCCCCTACGGGATCCACAGATATTGAATCTGTATTCACTCCGAGTCCGGACTATATATGGAAGCAGGACAGATCTGATGGCAATCCCGATTCCACTGCTGTAGGCTTCTGGGTAAGTTTTGACAACGGAATACCACGCTATACCAGGGAAGTCTACCTGCTGGGTAAATATGATGGAATTGGATACAATCTCGCCAAAAAGGTTCAATTCATATCTGTAAATGAAGAAGCGTATACATTTCTCATAGGCGATCCGGAGGTAAGCGATCCGGATACGATCGAGGTGTTTAAGGATAATACTTTCTCTTATACACAATTCTCTGTGGAAGATAACAGCAGCATCCAGCTGGAGCCGGAAAAGAAGAGCTGGGATATCCTGTTCCAACAGTATTTCACCATTTTGTATACAGACGACAGTATCGCTGCTCCGTATTATGTCCGGGGAGTCTTGTTAAACCCAAATCAGGTTGAAGCTGCATTGGATACCACCATACATTTCCTGGATGTGAACTACTCCAATGCCCTTCAGAACACCTTCTCCTCAGCACTGGACTTTATTGGTCACGACTGGAAATCAGTAAGGGTGGATGAAGCCACGAACTCAGCCGAGTACAAAGTCAGGCCGGGATATACCTACATCGTAAGAGATACAAACAATGATCTTTATAAGTTTCGCTTTAAAAGCTATTTCAATACCTCTGGAATAAAGGGATATCCATCCATTGAATTTGCGAGATTAAATACTAAGTAAATCGCTCACTTATGCCACCACTTGCCAGGATCGTCGCCACAGTTGTCACTCTTGCCCTAATTTCTTATTCCATTGCCATTATCACCGGAACACTGATGGTGATGTTAAAGTGAGAGGGGCGTGAGAGTTAGAATAGGAGTCAAAAAAGCAAACCTGATTCTCTAATACCAATTATAGAACCCCGCCTTGCAATTTCTTTGGGGTAAATTCCTTTTCCAATTTCGGCCGCAGGTTAATCGGGTATGCTTTCCCACAAAACTATGGTGATTGCATCATATGATCGCATGCAAATGATGCGATCAGTGGCTGTTTCCGAGAATGTATATGTATCCGCCCAAAGTTCGAACATGGGTGTCACTTTCGGAAAATCTGAAACTCTCATCCTGCCTGCAACTCAATGGATCCTATGAACTTAAGGAAATGGCACACTTAACTCCATCTGCAGCACTGGAGATGATACCTCCTGCAAATCCACTGCCTTCTCCAACGAAATAGAGATTTTCGAAGCCGGTGCACTTTCCCTCTTTGTCGCGCGAAACCTGAATGGGAGAAGAGGTTTTACTTTCCAGGCCCATCAGAAGACCCTGGTCGAAACCTCGCAGTTTCCTGCTAAAATCCTGTATTCCTTCGCTTATGGCCTGACTTACCATTTTGGGAATCAGGTTAAACAGAGGTGCGGATTGTAAGCCCAGGGGGTAGCTACTGGCTGACAAAGCATTCGATCCGTTCTTCCGGATATAATCAGCTGCCATATTTGCAGGAATCTTATAACTGTTGGAATAGGCAAAGAATTTTCCTTCCAGTTCATCTATCCAGTCCAGTATTTCCACGGGAGTACATTTATGTCCCAGCAAGATATCCGGATGAATCCCTGCCACACAACCTGCATTGGCAAAGAAGCCATCACGCTGATAATTGCTCATGCCATTAACAACACTTTTTTCTTCATAAGCTGCTGACGGCACCACCTTTCCGCCGGGACACATACAAAAACTATACACACCCAATCCCGATTTCGACTTGGTACTTAAGCGGTATTCAGCAGCGTTGACTCCAGGTAAAGTTTCTCTGCCCCACTGTGCCTGGTTAATAAGTGGTTGCGGATGTTCGATCCGGTGACCAATGGCGAAATTCTTGGTGTTAAACTGAAGCCCTTTTTCTATGAGCATGCGGTAGGTGTCGTAGGAAGAATGGCCCGTAGCGAGAATGATGTGATCAGCTTCCATTTCGCCCTTATTGGATATCACACCCGTCGCCTTGTTTCCTTTAATTACAATGTCCGTCAAGTGCGTATCAAATAAATACGTTCCTCCATTATCAAGAAACTGCTGACGAAGATGGGCCACAATTACCTTTAGATTATCGGTTCCCACATGGGGGTAGTTCATGTATGCAATTTCTGCAGGTGCACCAGCTTTCACATATTCCGAAAGGATGAAGTTTCGTTCCCCGGAGATGTGCTTCGATCTTGAGGTGAGCTTTCCATCTGAAAAGGTTCCGGCGCCTCCCTCCCCAAATGCATAGTTATTCTGGCCGTTAAATATCCCCTTGCTTTCCAATACATCAATGGCCCTGGAGCGCTGCTCTACTTCTGAACCGCGTTCAAAAATCGTTACCTTAAAACCAGCTAATTGCAAAACGTGTGCAGCAAAAAAACCAGCCGGTCCGCTCCCCACCACCACTACTTTTTCTGTTCGCTTTTTAGTTGGTATTTCCAGCGCATTGGGAGCCACAAAATCTTCACCATCTATTTTTTCTGAAGAAACAAGCACTCCCATTAACCAATGAATATCATTTTTCTTTCTGGCATCCAGGCTTTTCTTCTCAATTTGAAAGGAAAAATCCTTTAGCCCAAGTTGTTTTCCAATGACAGATCTGAGCTCTTCTTCGGTATATTCTGTTGGTACCTTTATCTGGATGCTTTTGTAGCCCATGTTGTAGATTTGTTATAATATCCGCTGTTTTCCTTGCGGGTACAAAGGTAGGTGATCATTTGATAATGTTATGCAGAACTAGAAAAAGCCCCACTGATTTCATCTTTGCGAAAACCATATTTCTCTATATTTGATCAAAGAATGCATTGCAAATGAATAGATTATTTCAACTTCTCGGTGGCGTACTTTTATGCGGATTGCTTTCATGCAGCAATGCTGACGCGGTAAAAAACACATACGCTGCAATTGAAAAAACAGACACGTGCAAATTGGACATGAACAACACCTATGAGGTTTATATCCCTCAAAGGAACAATGATCTTAAGAAATTGCCACTTCTTGTGATCATTGACTCACATGGGGGTGGGAAATTTGCCCTGGAGAAATTTAAGGAGGCAGCCAATCAGTTTTCTGCTGTTCTCATTGCATCCAATCTGGTTAAAAACAACTATGGGGGGTATCAAGAAGCTATTCAGACCTTGATTGCAGATGCGCGCCAAAAATATCCCATAGGGGAGACGGTCTTTATGACCGGTTTTTCAGGTGGGGCGAGGATGGTGCTGGGATATGCGCTTAATCATCAGGTAGATGGATTGATTATGTGCGGGGCATTGGCCAATCCGGATCAGATCAAGCTGCTCTCTTGTCCGCTTATTTCAATTTCAGGGATGGACGATTTTAATTTCATGGAAACCGCCCAATACCTGTTTCAGGAACAATCGATACCGGATAAGCTTAAAATTGAATTGATAAATGCCTCTCACAGCTGGCCGGACCATCAGGTCTTGGCCAATGCCCTGGGTTTCCTACGCTTTTCTTGTAAGGCTTCAGTTATACCCCCACAGTCAAAGTCCCAAATTAAGATGTATTGCCAGCATCAGCAATCAAAAATCGATTCATTGAAGCAAAGTGGTGATTTTCTGAAAGCGGCTTTACTTGCCCGCAATATGGCTTCCACTGAACCCTTCAGTGATAAGACATTTGCTTCGACCTATGAAGCAATTAAGACCAATACTGAATATATCAGCCAGATGAATCGGCTGGAGAAGTACCTCAATTATGAAATCAGTGTACGACAACAATATACAGATGCTTTTCAGACAAAAGACACCCTATGGTGGAAAAATGAGATCAGAACAATTGAAGAAAAAATCAAAACTGAACAAGACTCTTACTTAAAGGATACTTACCTCAGGATAAAAGCATTCTGGGGGATTGCCAGTTATTCGCTTTGTAATCAGGCTGTAAAGGGAAAGAATGCTGAAGTTCTGAATAAAATTCTATCCATTTACCGCATGCTAGAGCCGGAGAACCCGGATATGTTTTACTTTTCAGCTTTCCCGTATTTCTGGAAAAAAAACAATGAAGCAACTTATTCTATGCTTAACAAAGCACTCGAGGCAGGTTACACTAACATGGGACAACTTGAAAGGAACTTTCCCGAATCCATCACAGCGAGTCTTTTTTAGCCAACGAAAATGATTCAGGCGTTCCAAACCACTCATCCATCTCTTTTTCAAAGGGGATGATGATCTCTTCAGGCTCTAGCCATTCTCCTTGATCTCCGGTTTCCGCAATCCAGGTATCCAGTGCCGCCCGTAGACGATGAAGTGCTTCGCGGTGTTCGGGATTATCAGATTCAGCCAGATTATGGATCTCGTGCGGATCACTTTCTGTATCGTATAACTGTTCATAGGGCAAGGGCTCCATAAGTTCCGCAGCAGCTTTTGTTAACTTGCCTTGTGCATGCAGTTCACGCATCAATGGTATTACAGCAAAACACTTTTCCTTGTAACGGTTTAGCGAAGCAAAGCCCTGCTCCGGCATATAGTTCCTCAAATAATGATACCGTTTTTCTCGGACTGAACGGATGCGGCTCACGGTTTCGTCAATACGGTCGCGGGCACTGAAGGCATAGGTTCGGGGCGCATCGGCATGTTCACCCAGGAACACCCGGCTTTGCATGCTCAGGGGACGGGGAATTCCCGCTATCTGCAAAGTAGTGGCGCTAATGTCGAGCAGGCTAATAATCTGATCATTAACAGTTCCGGGCTTGTATTGCGGAGGTGCTTCCAGGTTCTCAGGCCAGTAAACGATCATGGGAACACGAAGACCGGTATCCCAGCACCAGTGGATGCCCCTTGCATCCAGCCGGCCGTTGTCTCCAAAAAAGATGATGATTGTATTGTCAGCCAGTCCATCTTCTTGCAACTGTTCAAGAATCCAACCGACACGAATGTCCATTCCGGAAATGGAGTTGTAATAGCGAGCCAGCTCCTGGCGTGTGATCTCATGATCGGGATAGTAAGGCGGCACCTCGACATTTTCAGAAGTGGCGATCTGCGGATGCTCCCTTTCACCCACCCACTCCACACGCTCTTTTGATGCTGTCTGCCGGTCGTAGATATCATATTCGATTTCGGGCGTATTGATCATGGCAAAAAAGGGCTGATTGGATTTGAGTGCTGACCAGTCCTCCGAGTCATAGATCGGGCCTTCATTAACGAAATTCAAATCCAGTTTGCCGGTT
>JAOZQY010000357.1 GCA_029931975.1 Bacteroidales bacterium
TGACGAATATGTCCGTGAATATATTGCCCATGGAGCAGAACGGGTCTATGTGGTTGATGATCCTGGATTGAAAAATTATTCCATTGAAAATTATTCTTTTCTCCTGGCCTGGCTGGTAAAAAAGTTTCAGCCCGAGACCCTTCTTGTTGGCGCCACCCGGTTTGGCCAGGAGATAGCACCAAGGGTTGCAAAGGAGTTGAAAACAGGGCTGACAGCCGATTGTATTGATCTTGAAATTGATGAAAAGGGAGGCCTGGTTCAGATTGCTCCCTCCTTTGGCGGAAATCTTATTGCCAGGATCATCACCCCGGAAAAAAGGCCCCAGATGGCAACAATCCGGCCTGGAACTTTTCATGAACTTGCCCATGACGATGAAGCCAGGGGGGAAATAATCCATCTCCCACTGCCAAAACATATGCCTAAAGAGAAAATTCTTTGTATCAAGTCCGAGTATAAACCCTCCAAAATCAAGGGCATTGAAAAGGCTGATATCGTGATCATCGGAGGCAGGGGAATGGGCAGTAAGGGTAAATTTAAAAAATTGTTTGAACTGGCTGCTCTAATGAATGGGGAGGTGGGTGCCACCAGGCCTGTGGTCTATTCAAACTGGATCGGCCAGGATGCCCTTGTGGGCCAGGCAGGAAAACTAATCAAACCCAAGGTTCTTTTTTCCTTTGGTATCAGCGGGGCAATCCAGCACACTGCCGCCATTGCTGATGCAGATTTTATTGTAGCAATCAATAAAAACCCCAACGCAATGATGATGAAAATGGCAGATGTTGCCATTGTGGCAGATGCCAATCAGGTCTGTTCAGCCATTATCCGTGCCATAAAGGAAAAAATAAGGGATTGATATAAAATTTGCAGTCCTAGGTGATCAAGATCAAAAAATAGTCAAACAAATGGCACTATTCAAATAAATGAATCAGGTTTGAATAACCTTCAGCCTCAAGGTTTTCCCTTGGGATAAACCTGAGTGATGCCGAATTTATGCAATACCTTAATTTTGTTGGCAAAGGACCATCATCAAAAACATGGCCCAGATGGGCATCTCCTGTTTTGCTTCTTACCTCCACCCGTTTCATGAAAAAGGAATTGTCTTCAATTTCTACAATTTCTGTGTCATCCAGGGGTTTTGTAAAACTGGGCCAGCCTGTTCCTGATCTGAATTTGTCTGTGGATGAAAACAAGGGTTTATTTGAAATGATATCCACATAGATCCCTGGCTTTTTATTGTCCCAGTATTCATTTTTAAAGGCTGGCTCCGTACCGTTTTCCCTGGTGACCTTATATTGGATCGGGGTCAGTCTTTTTTTCAGGTCCTCTTCACTGGGCAGGTCCTGGACATTATTCTCTGTGGGTTTTCCCCCAGGAGAATCTGTATTTTG
>JAOZQY010000358.1 GCA_029931975.1 Bacteroidales bacterium
ACCTTTTGGAGCTGATATTTTTGAAATTGAGTTGAGGGATTACAGGTGTCCTATACTCAAATTCAGCCATATTTTGACTTTCCCAGCCTATTTTAACAATAATTATTTTTTACAACCAACGTCTATTTTTCTTTCCAAATAGCTCTTCATCCCGCCCCAGAAGGAACACAACATGTTGTGTTCCTTCTGGGCGGGGGCATATTTTTCATATTTTTCAGAGTCATAGCAAATTTTTAGCTGTTTCTTGACAAAAGGCAAAAAAGCATTTACTTATCAAATAAAATGATACAGCTGAATCACTTCTACAACGGGATTGTGGTTAAATCTTCCGGTCCCATTTAATGGGAGAATTCCAAGAAAATAATATTACTGGTAACCGGGATTTTTCCATATCTCGAATTTTATTAATCCTGACGGCATTTCAGACAGCATGTGTTAAGGCATCGTATCTGAAAATAGAAACCGGGGTACCAGCTTCAATCCATTTTTGTATCTCGAATAATTTGCCAGCTTTGCAGAGTTCTATGAAAGGTTTCAGGTCCTGTGTTTTTTTTGCAGTTTTCATGCTTACCACCAACTCTGTCTTTTACAGGCTTTTTCCAATTCTTCAGCATCATCCAGAATTGATGGTAGACTATCCTTCATGGGATCAAGGCGATCTGCCTGATTATGTGCCCATTCAATCCAATCCTCGGCACTTCCTTCGATAAAGGGGATACTCTCTCCGCTTTTTAAGCATTTTTCAACCTCAGCGATGTATTGCCTTAATGCAAATGCTTTGTTCCAATTATCAGAATCTTCAAACAATCCAGAAACACGCTCTTTTTCAAGATTGTACTCATCTACTTTCAACTGAAGAATTCTTTTGCGTTCTTCTCTTAACCTTTCTTCTTCTTTTCGTTGTCTGGTTTCATCACTTTTCTTTGCCGCAATTTGTATCAGGCCTGACATGAATTTTGGTAGCCGATCCTCAAGAACTGCTGACTTTGTATCACGCCAGTTTTTCTGCTGGGTACCACGGCCACCAACCCATTCGTCTATTGAAAGGCATAGAATACCAGATGGGACCCTCTCATAACTATGGGCGCTATGCTTACCCGTATATCTGAATTCATAACTGTAATTTAAATCATGGTCTTTAGATTTTTTGGGAACAGTTTTGTATTCCTCTTTCAGTAGAATTTTAATACTTATTACTCCGGCAATTAAATATATGAATCAAGCCGCATAGGAAATTTTCGGGTGCTTGAAGTAATTTTTTACCCGGCCCGGCATCTTTTGCAACTTCCGCAAATGGGACAAGGTCTTTTTTGCCAATTGTTCTTTTGTCCTGGCAGGAACCTTGCTGTGAACACCGATTTTTAAATCT
>JAOZQY010000359.1 GCA_029931975.1 Bacteroidales bacterium
TCAGATTAATTACAGTTGCTCCTGAAATTGAAGGAGCCGTTTCCTTTATTCAAAAATGCAGTCAGGATGGCCTTGTTGTATCGCTGGGACATCACAATGGGAATACATCACAAATTAAGGAGGCAACAGATGCAGGGGCTTCCCTGTCGACCCATCTGGGCAATGGCTGTGCAAATATGATCAACCGTCACAACAATCCACTCTGGCCCCAACTGGCCGACGACCGTCTTTCTGCAAGTATTATTGCTGACGGTTTCCACCTGAACAGGGAGGAGCTTCAGTGCTTCTACAAAATCAAAGGGAACAGCCGCACCATATTGGTTTCCGATGCGCTCGATCTGGCAGGGCTCGAACCCGGGGAATATACCAGGTGGGAACGAAGGGTGCTGCTGACTCCGGATGTTGTAAAATTTCCGGCCGAAAATGTGCTGGCCGGGGCTGCCTCCCCCATCAGTTCATGTGTGGGAAATATGATGGACTTCACCGGGTGCTCTCTCTCCGATGCCATTCAGATGGCCAGTACAAATCCGGCCCGTTTGATGGGACTAAGCAATCGTGGTGAGATAAGTGAAGGGAAACGTGCCGATCTGATCCTCTTTACCATTGAGGATGGGAAGATGGTCATTCAGCAAACAATGGTTGCAGGGGAAGTGGTCTATACAAAAAAGTAGTAACATGGAAAAGAAGAAGCTTCATAAAAGAATTCTTATCGGGTTAACCGCCATTGGACCGGGACTATTCCTGATCGGGTATAACATTGGTACAGGAAGTATCACCACCATGGCAAAGGTAGGTGCCGAACATGGTATGGCTCTGACCTGGGCACTGGTTCTCTCCTGCATCTTTACCTATATTTTAATGGTTGCTTATGGAAAGACCACACTTGTATCGGGCAAGACAGCTCTATCTACTATTAAATCAGACCTCATTTATGGAAAGGTTTTAGCCATCTATATATTAATCGCTCTGGTGATTGGTGAGTTGCTTGCACTGATGGGAATCTTTGGAATTGTCACTGATCTGATCCAGGAGGCTTCCAGGCTCCTTTTTGGAGGTTCAGGATTCAGTACATTAGCAATCACTGCTGTGCTGGTAGTGTCTCTGTATGGACTGTTTTGGATAGGGAAATATCAGGTTTTTGAGAAATTTCTGATCATCCTTGTCATCCTGATGGGTCTCTCTTTCATTGTCGTATTCTTCATGGTGAAGCCAAGCTTCTCGTCAATAGCCGGCGGACTTGTACCAGGCATTCCTAAAAGTGACGGGGCCCTCCGCTTAATTGCTGCCATTACCGGAACTACCTGTTCAGCTGCGGTATTTATCATGAGAAGCACCGTGGTGGCCGAAAAGGGCTGGAC
>JAOZQY010000170.1 GCA_029931975.1 Bacteroidales bacterium
CCACTGAATGAAATTGGATAAATTATGATCAAAGAGCGCGAAATGTCCGATACAAATGGTAGCTTTTTCATATAAATTACCGACACGGCAACAGGTCCGACCACAGCAGTTATGCAGATTCCTTTAAGGGCTTCTTTGGTTTTTGAAATATATTCCCGGTAAAAGACCAGCCAGAAAATAACATGGATTAAAATAAATAAAGCATTTAATAAAATCGTTGCTTTGACTATAAAAATATTTCTGAAAATCAAGGGGAAGATTGTACCAACAATCCGGATAGAAAAAGAGATACCCAGGCTGACAATTAACAGCAGCGTTATTTTTTTTAAAAACGCAATAACATCCTCTTCATGTTGTTATCCTGAACCACACCTGCAGATCACCTGAAATGGAACATCTGCCATGAACTGTGAGAGCGATTTTGAATATGTTCCCAGTGACCGCTATCGGTTACCCTGATCCGCCAGCGATACGTCTGACCTGGTTTTAACGAACCTTTGGGAACCGTATGGGACTGCATCCCTTTTTTATAACCGCTCGAATACACTCTCCCGCCATAAGGCATGTTAATCTCCAGCCGATAGTATAAAGGCACTTCAGATTCGACGGCTTTCCATGAAAACACCGGATTGTCCGCTTTCAGGGTACACCCGCTGGACGGTGAAAAATGACCGACGTCCGGAAGCGGTATTGTTATGACTTTCGCCTGAATATCCGTCCCGGACCCCCTTTTTTCATCACTGGTGACATCAAAGGTATATATTCCGGTGCTCGGAATCTCCGGGACCCTGACCCAGAAATTTCTCATGCCAGGCAGATATTTAAAATCCTGTTTTTCGATTGCCAGTTTCCCATCCGGCCCGGTTATGGTGATGGATTTGATGGAATCCGGCATTTTGCCGGAAAACGCCTCTCCAATGATTACTTCAAAATAGGCGGCATGGGTATTGTCTGGTTCGTGAACATGCCTTAATGCCCCTGTGACGGGAATCCCAGGGATGATCATTTTTTTTAGACAGGCCTTGTCATACCATCTGCCGGACGCCATCACCCCTTGAATTTTTTTCAAATAATCAATATCCTCAAAAGGATTTCCTTTAACCAGGATCATGTCCGCCCTTTTTCCAACCGCCAGGGTTCCGAAGTCGCCTTCTCCTGTCATTTCATTAATCACCCGAGCCGCATTGACAGTCGCTGTTTTGATCGCTTCATAAGGTGTCAGCCCGTTCCGGATCATGATTCGAAGCTCATCATGCAGTGAAAAACCCGGAACAAGTCCCATGTCCATAGGACCTGAATCCGTCCCAAGCAGCAGGGTAACACCGCCGGCATGCAGTTCCCGCAGTAAAAGCTGATTCAATTCATAATGACACGGGGTAAAATCCTCATACCCCTTGAATTGGACCTGGTGCCTGTTTTTACCCTGCTTAAGCCTTTTGGAAAATCCATATGGAAGATATTGAGATACCGGGTGTGATATCATGAGATCCGGGTGAAACAGCTTTTCAATAATTATATCATCCACTGTGTGCGTGGTGCACAAAGGCGTTTTTGAAGCCTTTAATTTACCGATTATTTTTCTGATATCTGCCTGATATCTGTTTTTCAATTCATCAGTAGGCAGATCATCCAGAGAATCCATCTGTTTTGATGCAATCTGGAGGAGGTATCTAAACCATTCCGCATAACCCAGGGTCCGGGCTCTATCAAACTCCAGAAACTCAAAATCAAGCTCCTCAATATGTGCAATTTCATTCATGCCGGCCGCTAAGATACCGTCCAAGCCGATGGCGAACGGGATATGGCCTGCCACATACATATCAAGTTTCTTGGCGGTTTCAACGGCATCTTTGAACTCTTTTTCAGACAAGAAGGAATAGAGCTTTATAAAGTCAAAGCCTTGTTTTTTCTGTTCATGGACAATTTTTACCGCATCCTTTACCGGCCCGTAGATAATCGGTCCTGCCGCATACATGGACGGGCCTTGAAGCCGTCCTCTTTTAATTGCATTTCGCCACCAAAGGGCATAGTCGGCAGGCACTCCCCTTGGGCCGAAATCCCTGATGGTGGTCACCCCGTTAGCCAGAAAAAGGTGAAGAGGGGATACCGGCCATCCGCCGTTCAGCCATCTGGTATCAGTATGGATATGCATATCCGCCAGGCCAGGCATTAAATACAGATTCGACCCATCGATCAACAGGGTGTTATCCGGTATCTTTACCTGCGCTGACGAACCGATTGCAGCTATTTTCGACCCTTTAACCAGTATTGTTTGACCGGGAATAACCATTTCCTTGGTCATGGGCACGAAATTTACATTTACTAAGGCCGTACCTGTGTTTGTTCCTGCCAAAGCGTTTTTATCTATACAAATAAGTAAAACAAGCAGGAGCATTTGTAAAAACCAGCATTTTGCTCTCATCTGTTTTCCCCCACTTTTAATATAACACCCAACATCACCGGTGAAATCCGGTGCATGTTGATTGTTGGAATTCGGTATGGTGCTATCCCAATTTGATTAAGTCCCAGATTGTGGTCTATTTTTTTCATCATACCATTGGTAGTAAGACTTCTCATTAAGGTAAATTGACAATGTTGCATCAGAAAGAGACTCAAGACTTCTTGTACTATGAAAATCTGTGTAATCACTATAAGGCTTCCCTTTCTTTTTCCAGCAATCTGATAAGAATTCATTAAACAATTCGGTGCCAGTTAGCAAGATAACAAGATGTTTTGGACCATAAGATGAAGAGTCCCTTGACCATTCAACGAATTTCTTCAAGCGATCAATTTCATCTTTAGAAAACGATTTTTTTAAAACAGATATGACCAATATAGAATTTGGAATAAGAGCTGCAGCTTCCTTTAACTGTTCTAAATCCTTATTTTTAATTGCATCATGTGCAAAGGACTTGGCTTCGCCAATAATTAGTCGAGGCTCAGGGGAGGCATTAAAATCAGACTCATCGGATGCCCAAATTGCAAAATCCACTTCAAAAGTTCGCCCCTCATGCCTAATTTCAGCGGCTGTGGAATAACAACTTGAAGTATCTCGATTTCGAAAAGTGGTAAAAAATCTAATTGTTAACAATGAAGCGTATGCGCCCTGAGCATAATCAGGAATAGCGAAAGGTCCAATAACCCTGTATTTCCAGTTTTGATTATTTTTTTTGATACTTCCTTGAGGGAAATCGTAATGCTTTAAGCATCGAATACATTTTACCTGGTAAGATACTTCATCTAAATCATGCCAATTTTTGGCATTACAGTAAGAACAGTCCGTTTCTAATCCTATTTTGATAACATTTCTTTTGATATAATCGGAGAGATTTACTCGAAGGAAGTTCTTTTGAGCTTTGCGCTTGGAAATCATTTTTTGCCATTCGCTGATTGATGCTGCTCGTCCAGAAAAATCTTCCTTAAGAACAATATCATTATCTGCTCTCGATCGAGTGCGGGTGCTATTAGCCAACTTATTTACAAATTTGATCGAAATTTCATCACCAAAAAG
Source organism: Bacteroidales bacterium (assembly GCA_029931975.1). Classification (GTDB taxonomy): domain Bacteria; phylum Bacteroidota; class Bacteroidia; order Bacteroidales. Next base: position 3,512 of record JAOZQY010000170.1, read on the forward strand.
ATTCAATCCCCACATGCCGCCTAAACTATCGATCACTTGCTTAGCTATTCGTCCAGCTTCAGATAGACCAACAGTTAACCCCTTGAGTTTAAACCATGAGATAAAAGCTTCATCTTGCCTAAGAAATGAAATAAACTGGCGACTGTCTTTGTAATCTTGGAGATAGACCCAACCCTCCCTGCCAATACTGAAATTTTTATACCCTCTGAAAGGCCATTCTTTTTCAAAAGTATTGTAAATATTCGGGTTACGCATTCATAAGTCAATTTTTTAATATACTTCTAAAATTTTTATCAAGAGGATACACCCATATATCTTTAATGGGAACACTAATTTTTCCTGGTGGTCCAAGTTTTCCACGACCTTTGGTCTGTCCAAGTTTAATCCAGTTGGCGGCTTTATAGCAGGTGCCTGCAAATCGATTTTTTTGTACAAAAGATTCCATCAATACTGGCCGGATATTATACTTTTCTTTCCAGTCGTTTGGAAGTTGACGTACGGTTAACGACAGTATCTTTGAGGCCAGATTTTTCGATTGAATCCAAGGTAAAATAAGGAATCGAGCATTATTGATCACTAATGACAAGTTGCGTTTGCGCTGATCGTGATTCCATTCAATAAATTTATCTCTTGGTGCGGTTTGCCATGCAGCGGCACCAAATCCCATCAGGGCAACAATTTGTTTGCCGGCAGTAATAAAATAGCGTAGCTGAGCTCCAGGCAGAGGGGTAAACCCGAGGTAATGATATCGTTCAATATACTCATTCCACAAAGCAGAGGTGGTTTTGGAAACCATCTGTAAATATAGTGGTGGCAGTTCATTGACAGCACACACAACAGGGCTTTGTGGATCAGTGGCTGCCGTAAATTCAATTTTTTTTACAGCTCCTTTGGCATGAGAGGGAGGGGGCAGCACAATCGCACCATCTTTATGCATACGCAGCATGGCAACACGGCACGACATGTCCTTTAGATTGCCGTCTGGTTTCAGCCATTGAAACAGTCTGCATACTTCTTTTGAAAGTCGCATCCGGTTGAACCCGGGATTTTGCTTTATAAGGGATCGAATCTGTTTGATTTCTTTGGGTATAAAGTCCCGACCTGAGTAACGGGTCATGATGAGTCATGTACGGGTTTGAGAAGTCGCTGCCGATGGCCTTCATCCATATCCCAAGGCAAAAAGGGTGATAAATCTTCAGGTGCTTTGCCATTATTCCTGGCACAGGCTGTCAGGTAGGATCTCACCCAGTGCTTGCAGTTGATCTTCCATAAAGCCATACTTTGAAAAATAGAAA
>JAOZQY010000171.1 GCA_029931975.1 Bacteroidales bacterium
AACAGAAAAGAGAGATCAAAATTCTTATAGTCAGCACTGAAGTTCAGACCAAATGTCCAATCAGGCATGGCAGCACCAATGTTGGTTCTGTCATTTTCATCAATAAAACCCGAACCATCTGAGTCTACATATCTGATATCACCAGGTTTGGCATCAGGCTGCATCAGATCACCTTCACCATTGGTGTAGTTATTCACTTCATCCTGATTTTGAAAGACCCCATCAGTTTTATAACCGTAGAAGAATGGAAAATCCTCCCCTTCTTCCATCCTTAACATTCCGGAAAGCTCTTTCGCGATATATCCTCCATTGATGTACCCCTCCTTGTTACCTACCTTAATTACCTTGTTCTTATTATATGATGCAATGATATTTGCCTCGTAATGAAATTTATTTTCTGCACTTCTGGTTGTAATTTTAAATTCCAATCCTTTGTTCAATATTTCACCTACATTGGACAAGGGGCTTGAGAGACCCACATACATTGGAATGGGTTCAACCGCCAATAAATCTTTCGTATTTTTTATATAATATTCTGCATTGAACATTATTTTAGAATTCAACAGATGCAGGTCCATACCAAAGTTGGTTTGTTCGGATGTTTCCCATTGCAGTGCCGGGTTTGCTGCAGCCCCGGGGATAATACTCTGTGCAAGATTTCCGGGCCCAACCAGAAAACTGTAACCAGTTCCCATTGTGGAGAGATAACCAAAGCTGCCGATAGCATCATTTCCTACCTGGCCCCATGAAGCCCTGATCTTAAAATGATTCACAATCCCCTTACCCGGGAAAAAAGACTCTTTTGAGATGATCCAGCCCGCGGCAAATGAAGGAAAAAAACCGAATTTATTTTCAGGGCCGAATTTGCTGGAACCATCAGCTCTGATTGTGGCAGTAAATAAATATTTTTCGGAATAGTTATAATCAACTCTTCCAAAGTAGGATAGTAGTCTGCTTTCCCAGTAGGCTCCGTTTGAATGTTGTGAAGGATCGTTGGCTCCATTATTTAACCATGCGTAATTCCAGCCAACAGGAAAAATATCTGTTCTCACACCACTCATCCAGCTACCACTACCTTTGTTTATAGTTGTGCCTAAAAGGCCGGTAATGTTATTGTTATTAATGGATTTGGTATACGAGACTGTGTTTTCCCACTGATAGGTAAATGACTGACTGAAACTTTGATTAGCAAAACTACTGGCGTTAATATCTGCAGCATGGAAAAATGCTTCCGGAGAGAACCCTCTGCCATTTCCGTTTCCTCTGTATAGGCCAACATCACTTCTAAACTTCAGACCGTCAACGATATCTGTAATCTCTAAATAAAAATTACCGGACAGTGCATTGTCTACACCCCGGTTATAAGTGGTTTCAAGCCAGGCCAAAGGATTCCTTCCAAATTCCGGTATCGTATAATATAATCCATTTGAAGGGTCAACAACAGGTGATGTGGGAAGTGCGTCATAGTAAGCGATAGTTTCCGGATCTGTCATATGTACCGGTATATTAGGTTCGGTACTCAAAGCCGTTGATAATACACCAACAATGTAGTGTTGATTGGCAATTCCGCTTGACCCACTGGTGTAGAATGAAAAATTCTCTCCTATTCTTATGTGATCTTTTATCTTATGGTCACTGTTCACCCTGAAAGAGTACTTATCATAAGACGCTTTATCACCACCCACAATACCTATCTGATTAAAATACCCGGCACTCATATTGAATTTTGAATAGTCATTCCCGCCGGATACCTGAATATGGTGGTTTGTAATAGGCGCACTTTTACTGAAGACCTCATCCTGCCAATTCGTGTCATATATGTTATTAATAATCTCCTCGTCCGAATATTTTGGTGAGAGCCCATCATTTGTATAACCTTCATTCCTTAATCTCATGTGCTCATAAGCATTCGGCACATCCAGTTTTTTCCACGGTGTCTGAACACCATAATAACTGTTATAATTGACGGTCATTTTCCCTGCCTTTCCTTTCTTGGTTGTGACCAGTACCACCCCGTTGGCGGCCCTTGCTCCATAAATCGCGCCGGATGCGGCGTCTTTTAGTACCTCAACAGATTCAATATCGGCCGGATTAATTGAAGAGAGGCTTCCCATTTGAACCCCATCTACTATATATAAAGGCTCATTGTAGCCGCTCGTGCCAACTCCCCTGATCCGCACAGTCATGGCACTACCGGGGGCACCTGTGTTCTGGGTAATGACCACCCCTGAAACTTTTCCCTGAAGTGCCTGTTCAGGACTGGCTACGGGCCTCATCACCAATTCTTCTGCTTTCACAGAAGAAATTGCACCTGTTACTACCGATTTTTTCTGTACTCCGTATCCTATAACAACAACCTCATCCAATTCGGCAATATCCTCGTTCAGGGTCATATTTATTATTGTCTGATCTCCTACAACAAGCTCTTTAGAGAGATATCCAATAAATGAAAACACCAATGTTACACCGGTATTCTCTACTTCGATGCTGTAGTGGCCATCGGCATCGGTAACAGTGCCGGAAGAGGTTCCTTTCACAACAACAGTGGCACCGGGCAGGGGAGCTCCCCCCTGGTCTGTTACAGTACCCGATATGACGGGTCCCTGTTGTGGTGACGTTTGATCTTGCCCTTTTAGCATATCGTTCGGACTAAGGATGATCTGCCTGTCCTGTACAACATACCCAATGTCTGTATCAGCAAAAAGATGGTCCAGGATAGTACTTATGCGATTGTTTTTTGTCCTGAGGCTCACCTTCCGGTTCACATCGACAAGTCTGTTGCTGTACAGAAAATAGAACTCGCTCTGATTCTCTATACTTGATAACACTTCTTCCACGGTTGCTTCTTTCATCTCCAGCGATAAACGTGTATCCTGAGAGTATGAATTTCCGGCATATATGCTTATTACGCTTACAAACAGTAAGAACACCGAGGTCTTCATAATCTTTATTGTTTTGTTCAACCGGAATGGAATACATCTCCAGTCAGGGTCCAACCAATTATTTTTCATAATTTTGACAAGGTTTTGGGTTTACTAAAAGTTTTACTGCTGCGTAGGCAAAGCTTTAAAATTGATCCTGAAACTGCGGGAAAGTGTTGCAGCACTTTCCCGCTTTTATTTTAGGTTTGGTTTATTTTTTCTTATCAATGCATGGTTTCATGTTCATTATTGTAATGAATTCTTATTTCTGATTATATACCTGGCTTTCGGTACTTCCTCGTTTTCATGCTTTTGAGCCGGAATCTTCTCCCATGAAACCGGAGAAGCTACTGACAGATATTCCAGCACCTGTATGATCGTTTCATCCTCAATGGTCATGGTATAAGGAGTATCGGAAAGGTTGATATCACCGGAAATTTCAATATCGACGTTATACCATCGTTCAAGCAGTTTTAAAACCAATGCCAGGGGATCGTTCCTGAAAATTAGTTTTCCTTCTTTCCATGAGGTATACTTTTCCGTTTCAGTTTTAAACTTTCTGACGGCACCTGACTCTTTCTCGAAAACCATACGATCACCCGATTCAAGGAAACAGTACCGCGAAGGGTTCCGTCTTTCACCGGGTCTTTCAACGGACAGCAATCCTTTTTCAAGGGTCGTTGCAACAAAGTCTTCATCAGGATAAGCCATTACGTTAAACTTCGTGCCCAGGACCCTCACATTCAGTGCCTCTGTTTTTACCACAAAGGGGTGTGACCGGTCATGAGTTACGTCAAAATAGGCTTCACCCGAAAGTATAACATAACGATTGCGTTTGGTAAATGAGAGGGGATAGCTAAGCATGCTGCCCGAATTTAACCATACAACCGAACCATCAGGCAGTTCGGTACGCAGTTGTGAACCTTTCACTGAATGGATTTGCGTATACAACTCCTTCTTAGCTGAATGACTAATTCGTTCAGATATATATAGGATACTCATAATAAGCAGAGGTAGAAAAAACAGAGCTGCAACCCTTGATAATACTTTAACGAACCGCTTTCTTCTTCTAAATGCTGCTTCTTCCTCTTCTTTATAAATATTTATCCTGTGATGCAGCTTGTCAAGCGTTGGGCCCAGATCTGTTTTTTCACTCTCTTCAGTTCCTGTTTGCTTATCCCAAAATTTGACCAGGGCATGATACAGATCTTCCATATATTCCTGTTCTTTAAACCACTTGATAACTATCAGGGCTTCCTCACGACTGCACTTTCCTTCAGCAAATTTCCTGACCAGGATCCCGTTATTTTCTTCTTTTGCCATTATTAGTTCTAATTATGTTGATCCTTTCTAAGCTCAAATCAGTGTGAGGGCGATGGAGTTTTCTCCTCCACACTGATATTGAACTCAAACTAAAACTCAAACTACTTCTACTCTAAAGTTAACGCTATGAACCAACTCAACTAATAAGTAATACGGAAAACCACCTCGCCCCCCCCAAAAAATAAAAAATAATGCTTAGATGAAATAAATAAGACTAGATAAGCGGCCGGACAATTAAGAAACCTGTCATCCGGGTGAGGCGGTTTAAAAGAAGAGCCAAATAAAAAGCGCAATGGCCAATGATTCATTCCCTAACCGTTTCCTGACATGTTTTAAAGCCAGGTTCATTTGATTTTCAACTGTCTTGGTCGTAATGCTTAAACGTTCTGCAATTTCTTTATAACTTAATCCTTCATCCCTGCGTAACTGGTAGATCTTTTTTCTTCGTTCCGGCAACTCATTAACAGCTTTGGTGACATTTTCTTCTAACTCACTGTATTCCAATTGGTTTTCAGGACTCATGTAGTTTTTCTGAGCCTGCGTAATAAGAT
>JAOZQY010000026.1 GCA_029931975.1 Bacteroidales bacterium
GGTGCTCAGAAAGAGATGCTTCTTCCTTCAATACTGGCCATCGCCGTTCCCATTGGAGTTGGACTGATTCTTGGCGTAGCCGGAGTAATCGGATTGCTTGTTGGAGGTCTGACCACTGGTTTCACCCTGGCGGTGATGCTGAACAATGCCGGTGGTGCATGGGATAATGCCAAAAAGTACATTGAAAAAGGTAACTTCGGAGGAAAAGGAAGTGAATCACACAAAGCAGCTGTGACTGGAGACACCGTTGGTGATCCTTTCAAAGACACTTCAGGTCCTTCATTGAACATCCTGATCAAACTGATGACCATGGTCTCTGTTGTAATGGCAGGTCTGACCGTAGCTTTCGGACTTTTCTAGGAACTATAGAACCAGATTATATCTTAGGGGCTGTCTCATTCGGGACAGCCCCTTTTTGCGTTATGTATGCATGGCTTGACTTGTTATTGAATAATCACTAACTTGTTTATGATTGATGAATATCTAAATCCTTCTTAGATTCAGCTGGTCTATCCGCTTTAGTCAGCTTTTAATTCTTCTCTTCGGATTTACTTACTATTTACATTCTATCGTGCCTTGATTCTCAAGAATTGAGGCACTAATCTCTTGGGCACCGGATTTCTCAGCTCTGGTTCCCTGTTGGGTGGCTGATCGCTTTACGTTTCAGGGCTCCCGGTTATTCTAACCCAGGGTTTTCTTCAAACCGGATTGCCAAAGAGTACCCGTGGCGTTCCTGTTCTTAATCTACCGGAAATCGATATCTGTGTTTCCCAACCCGGTAAAAGATCACTTGGTCCTACAGATAAGTACGCCTCAGGGGCTTCATTACATGCTCTATGATGTAAGAGGAGGAATGATTGAGCGGGGCCAGGTTTATAATGAGCGAACTGAGATAGACGTCAGTGCTCTTGAACCTGCTGTTTATGGTATCAGTTCTGACTCTTGTGGGCCAGACACCGACCACCTTTATTTATCAGGCGGTGTTACGGGATGTCGATGGATATATTAATGCCGATGCAAATGTCAATGCTGAAATTGCTACAGGGGCCGTTCGATCAATCTTGGAGCAATGTGGGTTGCCCTAACCTCCACCTATAACTACTATCTCAACATTCGGGTTACGGGTTTTTCAAGTGCATATGTTTTTCAGCCTGTGGTTATAGTATTGTTTATAGCAAGTAGCATGTAGGCTCAGATATGATTTCTATTGCCTGATGATCTCACCCTGACCGGGCAGGTATTTTTCAAGGCGAAATTCCTGACCGTCGAAAACGCCGTAGGTGAAGTTGCCGATCCAGTCGCCCAGGCAAATCACCCGGCTGTTTTCGGCGAGCCGGATGTCATAAGGGATATGCCGGTGACCGAATACGAAATATTCGATATCGGGGTGTTTTTCCAGTTCTTTCCTGGCGAATTGAACCTGGTGTTCATTGTCCACGCCCAGAAAGGAGCCGAGTGCTCCGTGCTTCATGCGACTCTTCTTGGACCACCAGTGGGCAAATGCCATGGATCCGTTGGGATGGATGCGGGCATAGAACCATTGCATCAGCCTGTTTTTAAAGATTCCCTGGAGCATCTTGTAGCCCTTGTCACCCTGGTGCAATCCGTCGCCATGTCCCAGAAAAAACCGGTGACCGTTCCAAAGCTTTTGAACGCTTTTTCGGTGCACTTCCAGATTGATTTCCCCGGGAAGATAATCGAAGATCCAGATGTCGTGGTTGCCTGGAATCAGGTGAATTTTTACCCCCGCATCACTTAGGGAGGCCAGGGTTCCCAGGAAACGGGTAAATCCACGAGGGACCACCTTTTTGTATTCAAACCAGTAATCGAAGACATCGCCCAGCAGCCATAGCTCACTGGCATCGTTCCGGATTTCTTCCAGCCACTGAACAAATAGTTTTTCGCGGCGGAGACTCTCTTGGGGAGACTGCATCCCCAGGTGAAGGTCCGAAGCGAAGTATATACGACGTTGCTCAGTCATTTGTTTAAATCAGGTTGTCAAGCCAGGTCTCCAGGGTCCTGCCAGAAAGGTTTTTGGCCAGTATATCTCCTTCCCGGTTGATCAGGAAGGTGGTGGGTAGTTCTGAAATATTATAGAGGAGTGCCGCTTTTGAATCCGGAAAGGAGAGTTCCGAAACATTGATCCAGTTGAATTCATTAAAATCAATAGCATTCATCCAGTTAATTTTATTGTTGTCCAGGGAGATGGCATAAATTTCGAATCCTTTTTCATGGTATTTGAGGTAGGTGGATTGTAACTGAATCAGGGCCTGGATACTGCCGCTGTTCCCGGATGCCCAAAAGGCTACCAGGGTTACTTTTCCCTTCAGTGATGATAGTGCGATCTCCTTGTTATCCCTGTCTGGAATGGAAAGATCAAGCATGCCGGAGCTTTGGTCGGCTAATTCCAGGAGAGTGTTGAGGTGTTCGTTTTTTTTGAACGTAGCCTCTCTTTGCTCAATATCTGAACGTAGCGATTTGGTCAGTGAAGAGTTTGGGTAGGAACTTTCCAGGGAGTCGGCAACTGCTTTGAAGTACTGCAGATCACCTTCCATGTTGAGTACCAGGCTTTCTTTATCGTACTTCTGATAGAGGGCGTATACACTTGAAAGAGAACCCAGGTGTTCCACCAGGTATTTGATGGTAAAACGTTTCTGTTTGACAATGGCCTGGGCATAGGCGTTTTTGACCAGTTCCATCTGTGGATTTTCAGGATCTCCAATGGAAGCTGCCACCAGCTGTAGGGAGTCAAGGGCTCTGCGTGTTTGTTCAAGCTGCTCAACCAGAAGTCGGATTCCTTCCGACTCATCAGATCCGGAGATGCTGTATGTACTTCCGAATGTATCATAGCCGGTTTTAATGGAGATCTTATCACCGGGAGAAACCAGGAGGTTCAGTATTTCACCTGTTTCACTCTTTAGAATATATAGCTCGGGCTCATCCAGGCCCAGATTCAATGTAAAAGAACCATTCTTATCGAGCTCTACCGAGTCGACCAGGGACGTTCGATTTACATCAAGCCTTTCAAGGGTCAGCTTTGCGCCTTCACCTCCGCTGATCAGCCCGCTGATTTCTGTTCTGTTGCTCTTGCATGCAAATCCTGTAAATCCTATAATCAGCGCTATTAGAATGGGTATGCTTCCTTTCATCTTAGTTGTTCAATAATTGGTCCAGTTTATTCAATAATTGATCTCCGTACAGATCTGTTTCTATTATTTTGCCTGATGGGTCGATCACCACATTAAAGGGAATCTTCTCCACCCCGTAGATATTTACAAGCGGGGTTTCCCACCGCTTCAGATCACTTACATGATCCCAGTCCAGATGATCCGTGTCAATGGCTAAGGTCCAGGCCTCTTTGTCATCATCCAGTGAGACCTGAAGGATCTTGAAGCTATGTTCTCCAAAACGTTCCATGGCTCTTGCCAGGACCTTATTTTCCTCTCTGCACAGCTTGCTCCAGGAGGCCCAAAAAGCCAGTAATACATAGTCTCCTTTCAGGTCCGACAGGGCCATTTGGCTTCCATCAGGGCGTGAAGATACAAAATCGGGAGCGATCTGCCCTTTTTTCAATAAACCAGCTTGGCTTTTACTCTTCCTGAGCTGTTCAGCTTCAGTCACCTGGGCATGCAGCAACTGCACGGCTTCCAGTTTATTGTGCCCGGCCATAAGGACAGAGTCCACGAAATTGTATACAGCAAAATCTGTATCCGGGGAAAAAACAGGAAATCCCTGTCCGTATAGGTTGTAGAGTGCGATCAGGATAGCGGGGGAACTTGCATTCTTGTGAATGTATTGTAGAGAATAGGCATGAAAAGAGGAAGTAATGGAATCAAATTGTTGATCCAGACGCTGTTTTATTGCGGGATAGTCCGGCGATGAAACATTCTCCCTGTTCTTTCTTGAAATCTCCCCTAATGCTTCCAGGGTTTGTTTATGTTCTTTTGCAAGGGTCTGAAGCAGTGATGAACCTGGTGAGCCCTTGATGGTATAAGTGTTCATATTGTCCGACTGGCCGGTGAACTGAACAGATTCTCCGGGCTCTATCAACAGGTTTATATATCCGGAGGGTCCGAACCTGAGTACGTAAAATGCGATCTGTTCGGGTGAAAAAGTAATGTGAAAATGTCCTGATTCATCACAAGAAACCGTATCCACTGGGATAAATTCCCTGGCCCCCATCTCCTCCAGTAGAATGGTCTCTCCATTACCCTCATGGAGAAGTCCGGAAATTACAGTGCTGTAAACAGCTTTCTTATCCTCCGTATTAGGCGATCCTTTCTGCCCGCATCCCATCAGGAGCAGGAGCAGAAAGTATAGCATGATTATATCTGAGTACCTGTGCATCACGTTTATTTTTTATGTAAAAATAATAAGAATGCAATATGTATGAATTAGTTTCTAATTTTGTATTCAAATACTTAGCTTCTACTACCTTGAATCTTGATCTTTTTTGAATAATTATTGATTAATCCTATTGTAGATGAGTTACCTGACTTTTGATAAAAAAGAACTGATTAATCTTGAATATTCTCTGTCCAGGGAGGTGATCAGGTCAAACCGTGCAGGTTCTTACGCTTCGTCCACTATCATTGGTTGTAACACCAGGAAGTACCACGGATTGCTTGTTTGTCCGCTGGAAGAGATGGATGGCGAACACCATGTACTGCTTTCCACACTGGATCCGACAGTGATTCAGCACGACAAAGAGTTTAACCTGGGGATCCATAAATACGAGGGAGATCATTATGTTCCCAAAGGCCATAAGTATGTTAGAGAATATAGCAATATTAAAGCTTCATACCTGGTCTATCGTGTTGGAGGGGTCATCCTTTCCAGGGAGATAATACTGATATCCAAAGCTGAACAGGTGCTGCTCAGGTATACATTGATTGATGCCCATTCAGATACACTGCTTCGTCTACAACCATTCCTTGCATTCCGTAATTACCATGCATTAAGTAAATCCAATCTTTATATCAATACCAGGTATGAGGAAGTGAAAAACGGCATTATGTCAAGGCTCTATGATGGATACCCCGGGCTCTATATGCAGTCTTCCAAGGCGGGAGAATTTGTTCCGGTTCCTGACTGGTATTACAATGTAGAATACCTGGAGGAGCAGAAGAGGGGATATGACTATAAAGAGGATCTCTATGTGCCGGGTTATTTTGAGTTTTCCATTAAGAAGGGAGAATCCATTGTATTCTCGGCTTCGACCAGTGAGGAGGCACCGGCGGGATTGAAAAGGAAGTTTACTTCGGAACTCAGGCAACGAACTTCCAAGGATAGTATAAAAGGATGCTTGCTGAATGCAGCCCAGCAGTTTATCGTCCGGAAACAAGACAGCACTGAGATCAAAGCTGGCTTTCCCTGGTTTGGAGCATGGGGGAGGGATACCTTCATGGCTCTCCCGGGGCTCACGCTGACAACAGGTGATTTACCGACAGCTCTGGAAGTGATTGATTCGATGGTAGCCAGGATGAAGCAAGGCCTGTTCCCCAATACAGCCATTAAAGGCACACCGGCATTTAATTCTTCAGATGCTCCTCTCTGGTTTATTCGGGCCCTTCAGCAATATGAAAAATATGATCCGGATTTTGATATCTGGAAAAAATACGGGAAGGTCATTAAATCGGTACTGGAGACTTATCGTGATGGCTCATCAGGGGTCATCAGAATGCTGGAAAACGGACTGATTCATGCAGAGGATGAGGGGAAAGCTCTTACCTGGATGGATGCAGAAGCGGATGGCCAGTTGGTAACTCCCAGGCCGGGACAGGTTGTTGAGGTAAATGCACTGTGGTATAATTCGGTGTGTCAGGCTCTGCTCTGGGCAGAGAAAAGGGATAAGACTTTCTTCAAATCCTGGAGCCCTCTTCCTGAACAGATCAGGGAATCTTTTGTTAAGGTGTTCTGGGATCCTGAGAGGGGATACCTGGCCGATTATGTTCATGGTTCTTTCAAGGACTTCGCTGTAAGACCCAGTCAGCTGATTGCAGTATCGGTTGATCATTCACCGCTTACTTCAGAAATGAAAAAATCCGTTCTTGATGTGGTGGAAGGGGAGTTACTGACGCCAAGGGGTCTTAGAAGCCTTTCTCCCAAGAATGAAGCATATAAGGGGATCTATGAGGGAAGCCAGGCTAAGCGTGATCGTGCCTATCATCAGGGAACCGTATGGCCCTGGTTGCTTGAACACTATGTGATTGGTGTCCTGGATGTACATAAGAAGACGGGACAGGGCCAGGTTAAGAAAATATATGATGGATTCGAAGAGGTAATGAGCTTGAGGGGTATTGGGAGTATTTCTGAAATATACGACGGGAATCCCCCCCATTATGCCAGGGGTGCCATATCACAGGCAACCGGAGTCGCTGCTTTGCTGCGCATTGACGAGATGATAGAAGGTTTTAAATAATATAACTATATCTCAGCATATGAGGGTATTGATGTTTGGGTGGGAGTTTCCACCACATATTTCCGGGGGACTGGGTACTGCCTGTTATGGGCTTACCAGGGGGATGTCGGTAATTCCGGAGCTGGATATCCTGTTTGTGGTTCCAAAGGCCCACGGCGATGAGGACCAGAGCAGGATCCGTCTGATGGGTGCCGGTGATGTAAGCCTCGATATTAGGGCAGTTAAAGATCACAAATTTTTGAAGGACCTGTCCTATATTGAAATCAACTCCAACCTTGTACCCTATACATCTCCTGAAGAATACGATGAACTAATCAATAAGGCAGAAACCATGGGAAAAAGGCTGGTGGAGACTACCATGGGCGGACAGCTTAATTTCACCGGAACCTATGGTAAAAACCTCTATGAAGAGATTACCAATTACGCCATCGTAGCCGGAGAGATTGCGCTTAAAGAGGAATTTGATATTATCCATTCCCACGACTGGCTCACTTATCCGGCAGGGATTGCAGCCAAACGGGCTTCGGGAAAGCCGCTGGTTATTCATGTGCATGCCACTGATTTTGACAGGAGTGGGGGAAAGGTGAATCCCACGGTCTTTGAGATTGAAAAGACAGGAATGCACTTGGCCGATAAGATTATTGCGGTCAGTAACCTGACCCGCAATACGATTATAGATAAGTATGGGATCCATCCTGATAAGGTGCTTACCGTATATAATGCTGTAGACCCCCTTTCGGATATGGAGAAGCTCCAGTTGAAGCGGGGAATCAACGATAAGGTGGTTACTTTCCTTGGACGAATCACCCTTCAGAAAGGACCCGAATATTTTGTCCAGGCAGCTTACAAGGTCCTGCAGAAAATGGATAGTGTAAGATTTGTGATGGCAGGCAGCGGCGAGTTGCTTGAAAAAATGATTCACTGGACAGCAAAACTTGGGATCTCGGACAGGTTTCACTATACCGGCTTCCTGAAGGGGGATGATGTGTTCAAAATGTTCTCCCTCAGTGATGTTTATGTGATGCCTTCCGTTTCAGAACCTTTCGGCATATCCCCGCTGGAAGCTATGCAATCTAACGTCCCATCCATTATTTCCCACCAGTCGGGTGTGGCTGAAATCCTGAATTACGCATTCAAAGTAGATTTCTGGGATGTGGATGCACTGGCCGATGCCATTTACGGACTCTTGAATTATCCTTCTCTTTCAGAGATGTTTAAAAAGTATGGGGTAGCTGAGGTAAACGATATGAAGTGGGAGAACTCAGGGAAAAAAGTTCATTCCATCTATAAAGAATTTGTTCAATAGCAAAATATGTGATCACATGAGAACTATCTGTTTCTATTTCCAGGTCCATCAGCCCTTCCGTTTCAGAAGGTACCGTTTTTTTGATATTGGGAACGATCACTACTACTATGATGATTTTTCCAATGAATCTATCCTTCAAAAGGTGGCTCAGAAATGTTACCTGCCTGCCAATGAGCTGATGCTTGACCTGATTCAGAAATACAAGGGCAAGTTTAGGATTGCCTATTCCATTTCTGGGATAGCCATGGACCAGTTCAGGCTATATGCCCCCGAGGTGTTGGAAAGTTTTAAGACACTGGCCGATACGGGAAAGGTGGAGTTTCTTTCAGAAACATATGCCCACTCGCTTAGTTCTCTAAAAGGGAAAGAGGAGTTTGAACGCCAGGTCAGGGTACATGATCAGTTAATTAAGGAATATTTTGGACAGGAACCAAAGGTTTTCCGGAATACAGAGCTTATCTATTCTGATGAAATTGGTGCCATGGTGGCTGATATGGGTTTTAAGGCCATGCTTACCGAGGGGGCCAAACATGTACTGGGCTGGAAAAGCCCCAACTATCTCTACTGTAATGCCATCAATCCAAAGCTGAAACTTTTGCTTAAAAACTTTAAGCTAAGTGATGATATTGCCTTCAGGTTTTCCAATAAGTCCTGGTCCGATTACCCGTTGACAGCTGACAAGTTTGTGGACTGGCTGAATCAGACTCCCGAAAAGGAAGAGGTTCTGAACCTTTTTATGGATTATGAGACATTTGGAGAGCACCAGTGGAAAGAAACGGGGATATTTGATTTCCTGGAGGCGTTGCCGGAAAGTGTTTTCAAGAATTCGCCTTTTACCTTCAGCACGCCATCAGAGGTGGCTCAAAAACTTCAAGTGGTTTCTGCAGTACATGTACCCCATCCAATCTCCTGGGCAGATGAGGAACGTGATCTTACCGCCTGGCTGGGGAATGAACTGCAAAATGAGGCCTTTGATAAACTCTATTCACTGGGAGAAAAGGTTTATGAATCGGGCAATGACGGAATCAAACAGGATTATGCTTACCTGCAGGTAAGCGACCATTTCTATTATATGTCCACGAAATTTTTCTCCGATGGAGAGGTTCATTCCTATTTCAATCCTTACGATACGCCCTATGATGCATTTATTAACTATATGAATATACTGAGCGATTTTGAGATCAGGGTAAATGCTGCTGTAAATGCCGATGTGGACGATCATGTGGCTCGCCTTAGCAAGATCATCAAAGAGAAGGATGAACAGCTGGAGAAGCTGGAAAAGCGTTTGGCTGCAAAGCCTGTTGCGGCTACTAAAGGAGCTGTGGCCACGAAAAAAACCGCAACAACTAAAAAAGGTGCAGCCTCGAAAAAGGCAGGTGCCGTAAAGAAAAGTACGGCGGGTAAGAAAAGTTAAAAAATCTGAAACATATTATAGAATGAGAAAACCTGATTATTTATTTGAGGTTAGTTGGGAAGTATGCAATAAAGTGGGGGGAATACATACGGTTATATCCACCAAGGCCCTCTCTGTGGTTGAAGAGCTGGCCGATCAGTATATCACCATAGGTCCGGATGTCTGGAGAGAAAGCAAGGAGCATCCGGAGTTTGAAGAGGATCGTACACTTTTTCCCGACTGGAGGGAGAGTGCTGCCAGGGAGGGACTTCGGGTCAGGATCGGGCGCTGGAAAATTGCGGGTCGGCCCATTGCCGTGGTCCTGGACTTCACCACTTTCATCCAACGTAAAGATGAGATATTTAAGAAACTGTGGGAGTCCTATAAGCTGGATTCAATTAGCGGACAGTGGGACTACATAGAACCTGCTCTGTTTGGATATGCTGCCGGACAGGCTATCGAGAGCTTCTCCAGGTATTACGATCTGGAAAAGAGGAATCTTGTGGCTCATTTTCATGAGTGGCAGACTGGCGCCGGACTGCTCTACCTGGAGAATTATCTACCCTCGGTAGGTACTGTATTTACCACTCATGCCACCACAGTGGGACGTTCCATGGCAGGCAATATGCAGTCCCTTTACAGTCAGATGGACCAACTGAATGGGGATGTGAAGGCCCGGGAATTAAATGTGGTTGCGAAACACTCCCTTGAAAAACTGGCAGGAATAAATGCAGATGCTTTTACTACGGTGAGTGAGCTCACTGCCAGGGAGTGTCTCCAGTTTCATAAACGGGAGGTTGATGAAGTGTTGCCCAATGGTTTTGAGGATCAGTTTGTGCCGAAGGCGAAGGAGTTTGATAAGAAGCGCCAGGCGGCCAGGGAGAAAATGCTTCATATTGCAAGCGACATGACCGGGGATCAATTTTCTGAAGATACAATACTGATGGCTACCAGCGGGCGATATGAATTCAGGAACAAAGGGATAGATCTTTTCATTGATTCACTGGGCGAGTTGAACAGGAATCAGAGTTGTCCGGGTAAGGCCGTGGCATTCCTCCTGATCCCGGCCAATCATTATGGTCCGCACAAAGGGGGAAAGGACATCAAGCGGCATCTGACTCATAATCTACATTATGAGGAGCATGATCAGATCCTGAACAGGATGAAAAGCAATGGGCTGAATAACTCCGACGACGATAAGGTAAAGGTGATCTTCGTTCCCTCCTACCTGAATGGGGACGACGGCATCTTTAACCTGTCTTACTATGATGTATTGATTGGGCTGGATCTGACCATCTTTCCTTCTTATTATGAGCCCTGGGGGTATACGCCACTGGAGAGCCTGGCATTCAGTGTGCCTACTGTAACCACCACGCTTACCGGTTTTGGCTTGTGGGTGAATAATGAATATAAAAAAGAGGTGCCTGGAATTACTGTAATTCCGCGTGATGATTTCAACGACAAGGAGGTAGTAGAAAGGATCAGTCGAGCCATTTACGCTTACTGTGAAATTGGGGGCGAGGCCATGGAGAAAAGCCGTAAGGGCGCCCACGCTATCTCTCGTATAGCACTTTGGAAAACCCTGATCAAGCATTACTGGAAGGCATATGATCATGCCTTGAAGAGTGCTGAAGGAAAAGAGGTCGTCTATTATGAAAAGGAGCGGATTGAAAAGCTTCCGGAAACAGAGCAGGCCCTGGTGGATATTCATCCTTTCTGGCGCCGGGTCATGGTTCAGCAAAATATCCCGGACAAACTTAAACCCCTGGAGGAGCTTTCACGGAATCTCTGGTGGTCCTGGACCCAGGATGCCATCGACCTCTTCGAGTCCATCGATCCGAAGATATGGCTTAAGGTGAATGAGAACCCGGTAGAACTGTTGGAGCAACTACCTTATGACACACTGAAAAAACTGGAGACTAACGAACAGTTTCTTCAGAAGCTCCAGAAGGTCCATGGGGTTTTCATGGCCTATATGACGGAAAAACCCAGGGAGGGCATGCCCGGAATCTCTTATTTCAGTATGGAGTACGGGATACATAATTCTCTGAAGACCTTTTCGGGCGGACTGGGCCTTCTGGCCGGGGACTACCTGAAGGAGGCCAGTGATTACAATATTCCATTGATTGGAGTCGGACTGTTATACAGGTATGGATATTTCAGGCAAATGATTTCGGCAGGCGGAGAACAGGTTGCACTTAGTGATGCTCAGGATTTCTCCAGGTTGCCTGTTACGGCTGTAAGAGATGAGGACGGAAACTGGAAGGATATTAATATTGTTCTTCCGGGACGTACGCTCTATGCCAGGATATGGAAAGTACAGGTGGGCAGGATTCCTTTGTACTTGCTTGATACAGATTATGAAGCCAACCAGGAGGGAGACAGGGGGATTACCCATAACCTATATGGGGGAGATAATGAAAATCGTCTGAAGCAGGAGATCCTGCTGGGCATTGGCGGAATCAGGGCCCTTAGGAGCATTGGACTCGATACGGATATCTATCACTGCAACGAGGGGCATGCAGCTTTTACAAGCCTGGAACGCTTAAGGGAGTATATTCAGGAGGGGAATATGACTTACCCTGAAGCTGTGGAACTGGTTCGTTCATCCAGCCTCTTTACCACCCATACACCGGTTCCTGCGGGTCATGATTCCTTCGAGGAGGATATTTTGCGGACTTATGTGGCCCACTATCCAGAACGCCTGAAAATTTCATGGAACCAATTTATGAACCTGGGTCGCTTCCATCCCAACCAGAGAAATGAGAAGTTTTCCATGAGTATACTGGCAGTAAGATTATCCCAGGAGGTCAACGGCGTAAGCAAGTTGCACGGTGAGGTATCCAGGGATATGTTTACCGGGTTGTGGCCGGGGTATATGACCGATGAATTGCATATTGGTTATGTGACCAACGGGGTTCATCTGCCCACATGGCTGGGTGCGGAATGGAAAAAACTTTATGAAAGAACATTTGGGGAGAATTGTTTTCTGCGTCAGGAGGATCGTGTGATGTGGGACAGGATCAAAGAGGTTTCGGGAAAAGAGATATGGAGCCTGAAATCGAGGGAACGCGAGGGACTGATCAATCATATTAAAGACAGGCTGTCGGTGGCTTCCACAAAGATGATGGATAATCCCGGCCAGATGCTGGAAATCTCCACCGCACTAAATAAAGATGCGTTGACCATTGGGTTTGCACGGAGGTTTGCCACATATAAACGTGCACATCTGCTATTCAGAGACCTGGATCGGCTCTCAAGGATTGTCAATGATCCTGAGAAACCGGTACAGTTTGTATTTGCAGGGAAAGCGCATCCCAGGGATATTCCGGGACAGGATCTGATCAAGATGATTGTAGAGATCTCGAAAAGACCGGAATTTATTGGGAAGATTGTTTTTCTTCAAAACTACGATATACTTCTGGCCAAGCGATTGGTACGTGGAGTTGATATCTGGCTCAATACTCCTACCAGGCCCCTTGAGGCCTCAGGAACCAGCGGGGAGAAGGCTGTAATGAACGGGACCATGCACTTCTCTGTGCTGGATGGCTGGTGGGCCGAAGGGTACAGGGAAGATGCAGGCTGGATGTTACCCATTGAGCGCTCCTTTGACAACCAGGAGTTGCAGGACGAACTGGACGCAGAGCGGATCTACACTCTGCTGGAGACTAATATCACTGAGAAGTTCTACGATCGCGATCAGGACGATGTGCCGGGCGATTGGGTTGGAATGATCCAGAACACCATTGCACATGTAGCCCCCAAGTTTACCATGAACAGGATGCTTAGGGATTATATCAACAGATTCTATATGAAGCTTTATAAGCGCTCCCAAATAATGAAGGAAAAGGATTGCCTTTTACCCAAGGAGCTGGCACTCTGGAAACACAGGATTCTCGGACACTGGAAGAATATCAAGGTAGTGGAGTATGACTTCCCCGATGTGACCCGCACGGAGTTTGTAGCGGGCAACACCTATACAGGGAAGGTGGTACTGGACCTGGATGGTCTGTCGGCTGAAGAGATCGGCGTGGAAATGGTTCATACCAGGAGCCACAGCGGAAATGAAGCATCAGAGTTCAGGGGAGCTGTGGAGTTTGAATGTACCCATGTTGATGGTACGCTGGCAGAGTACACCATTGTTCAGCAAGTTGATGAAACTGGTGTATTTGATATTGGCTTCAGGATTTTTCCAAAACATGAACATGTTCCTCACCGGATGGATTTCCCATTGGTTCGATGGATTTAACACTTTCTTCGCCAGTGAGTTAGTGCGTGGTGATTAGAGCCAATTGCTTAGTGGGTGATTTATCGGACCCGGGGTATATCTTTTCGTTGCAGTACCACAGCTGTTCTCGAGGGTAGATAGAGCTTTAGATTCTGCTTCAAGCCGAAAGAACGTTCAGGCGTGGTGCGATGACTAATGCTGCTGTCATACCTTCCAAAACCTCCGAATTCTCTCTGGTCAGAGCAGAGCAGGGTATTGTATTTCCCCGCATCCACGGCAAGCCCGTAACCGGTATAGGAGTTATGTGGGTGGAAGTTAAACACAAAGAGAAGACCCTTCCGTTCAAATGCAATGATCAGATCTCCCTGATCTGTCTTCACATGCTTGCATGAGGTGTTATAGATGCCGGCCCTGGCCAGCATATGGATCATTTCCATATCAAAATTGCCCAGCTGACTGTATCTGAGCTTCTGGTTCTCTACAAGGCTCCACTGGCGCCTGGCATACTGGTAAGACCATTCATTCCCTTCCCTGGGGAAGTCGATCCATTCTGGGTGACCAAACTCATTGCCCATGAAGTTGAGGTAGGCGTTTCCTGCAGTAGCGGCTGTGATCAGGCGAATCATTTTATGCAGGGCGATTCCCCGGTCCACCACCAGGTTCGTAGAGTCCCTGTTCATGTGCCAGTACATCTCCTTATCTATCAGCCGGAAGATGATGGTTTTATCTCCCACCAGGGCCTGATCGTGCGATTCGGCATATCCCACTGTTTTTTCATCGGCCCGCTTGGATGTGAGTTCATGGAAAATTTCAGAAACGTTCCATGCTTCATCGGCTTTTTCCTTAATGGTTTTGATCCAGTAGTCCGGAGTTCCCATGGCCAGCCTGTAATTAAAGCCCAAGCCTCCATTTTCGACTGGGACGGCCAGTCCGGGATATCCGCTCATATCCTCCGCAATGGAGAGTGCTCCCGGCCTGATTTCCTGTATCATCTTGTTAGCCAGGCTCAGGTAAGTGATGGCATCTTCGTCCTGTCCACCGTCAAAATAGAAATCGTAACTGGTAAAATCCCTCTCCAGTCCATGATCATAAAAGAGCATGCTTGTAACCCCGTCGAATCTGAATCCGTCGAATCGAAATTCTGTCAGCCAGTAATTCACATTGGAGAGCAGAAAATGGCTCACCTCGTTTTTCCCATAATCAAAACACAGGGAGTCCCAGGCCACATGCTCCCTTCGGTGATTGCCATGGAAGAACTGAGCCGGATCACCATCCAGCAATCCCAGTCCCTCGTTCTCATTTTTTACCGCATGCGAATGGACAATATCCATGATCACAGCGATACCATGCCCGTGGGCCTCGTCTATAAGTTCCTTCAGTTCTTCCGGAGTGCCGAATCTGGAACTGGCTGCAAAAAAATTGGAGACATGGTATCCAAAGGAACCGTAATAGGGATGTTCCTGAATGGCCATCAGTTGGAGTGTATTATATCCTCCACGGAGCACATGTGGCAATACTTTTTCCCGGAATTCGGAGTAGCTTCCCACCTTGTATTCCTCTGTTGCCATACCTATATGGCCTTCATAGATCAGGGGCTGGAAATTCTCAAGTTCGGGAAGACGATTCTTCCATTGAAAGGGCTGAGCCGGGCTCCATACCTGCGCATCAAAAATATGTGTTTCAGGATCCTGTACCACCCTGGTACACCAGGCGGGAATCCGGTTTCCTTCTCCGCCATCCCAGCGAATCAGCAATTTGTAGCGGTCGCCATGAGTGAGCGACCCTTCGTCCAGCAGGATCTCCCAGTTGCCATGTTCGAGCCGTATAAAACGGTATTTTTCTTCAATTTGCCAATTGTTGAAGGTTCCGGTCAAAAATATCTCTGTGGCATGGGGTGCCCATTCGCGCATGATCCAGGATTTTTTCTGCCTGTGTAGTCCGAACCAGAGGTGTCCGCTGGCAAAAGACTGCAGCGTGCTTTTACCTGCCAGTTGCCGTTCTCTTTCCAGGGTATTATCCATACGCTTGATAATAACATCTGTATAAGGTTCAAGCCAGGGGTCGTTCTGGATAAGACGAGGAGGGTTTGCCATAGTGACAATAAAGTTACATGTTTATTTGAAGAGAAAAAGTGTTAATAGAATTGGAGTATGTCCCGCATAAAATTAATTTAGGGATCAATTCGATTGATTGGTATGAATGTTTGGAATATAGATGATTCTTTTTTGCTGAAACGACCGGTGGCTACCATTGGTATTTTTGATGGAGTTCATTCTGGACATCGTTTCATTCTTGATCACTTAAAGAACCAGGCCAGGGCGCATGGGGGTGAAACGGTTGTGGTGACTTTCTGGCCACATCCGCGCATAGTCCTGAACAAAGAACTGCACGATTTTAAATTGCTGCATACCAAGGAAGAAAAGATCCTGGAAATGGAGCGCTATGGGATCGATAATCTGGTTATTATTCCCTTTGACAGGGAGATCGCTACGCTTACTGCTTGTGATTTTGTTCAGGAATACCTGGTTAACAGATTGGGCGTTGAGGTGCTGCTGGTTGGTTATGACAACCGTTTTGGGAAAGATCGCAAAGGGGACCCTGAAGGCTTGGAGATGTGTGCGGAGAAAAATAAATACAGGATAGAAAAGCTTCCTGAATTTCAATCGGAACATGGTACTGTTAGCTCCACAAGTATAAGGGAGTCCATATTAAAGGGAAACCTTGTGGCAGCCAGGGAAATGCTTGGATATCATTTCTATCTCGCAGGAAGTATTGTGGAAGGAAATCACATTGGCAGGCAGATGGGGTTCCCCACAGCCAATATTCATCCACAGGATCCCTATAAACTGATTCCCATGAATGGTGTATACGCCATTCGATGTGAACTACGGGGTGAGACTTTTAATGGAATGTTGAATATTGGGTTCCGACCAACCATCGATAGTGCCATGGCAGTGAAGACCATTGAAGCGCATTTGTTTGACGTTACAGGTGATTTTTATGATGAGGAGGTTGTGATTCATTTTGTGAAACGGGTAAGGGATGAAATGAAATTCAGTGGATTGGATGCCTTGAAGCAGCAGCTTCAAAAGGACAAAGCCATTATTCAGGGATTACTATGACAAAACAAATATTTTTAGCCATTTCCCTGTTTATTCTTTCCTATAGACCGTTTTTTTACTCACAGGTATGAGGCAATTGTGGGTGCTGGATTGTTAATGGGTAAAACAGATTGGTCCATGTATTATAGCTATAATGGATATACAGAAGCGGAGATTTGGATATTTAAGAATAAGACAGTTCAACTGAATGATAATCTTTATGGATTTCAATTAAGAAGTACCTTTCATTTTTACCTCTTCCCCGGATCTTCCTTATGGGCTGGTGTGGAGGCAAACTTCTACAAGCCATGGGCCATTCAAACCCTTGAGTTCCCAACTTTCGATCCGGATGCTCCCATTCTCCTCCAGGAACATACCCTTGATTTCTCGAGTGTCAGAATCAAGTTTGGGGTTAGCATATATCTCTAGAAAAGTGTAATTTTGCACTTCAATTTTATAATGATGGAAACGATGACATATAAAAAGACACTTCCCTATAAAGTGGCCGACATCAGTCTGGCCGAATTCGGAAGAAAAGAGATTGAGATTGCTGAGAAAGAGATGCCCGGACTGATGTCCATTCGACGTAAGCAATCAGGTTCTAAGCCCCTGCAGGGTGCCAGGATCATGGGTTCTCTACATATGACCATACAAACCGCTGTACTCATTGAAACTCTGGTTGAACTGGGTGCCGATGTACGTTGGTCCAGCTGTAATATCTTCAGTACCCAGGATCACGCAGCTGCGGCCATTGCTGCCACCGGCGTTCCGGTATTTGCATGGAAGGGGGAGACCCTCGAAGAGTACTGGTGGTGTACCGCCCAGGCACTGAACTTTCCGGAAGGCAAAGGACCCAACATGATTGTGGATGATGGTGGAGATGCCACGCTGCTGATTCATAAGGGATACGAGGCGGAGAACGATTCAAAAGTGCTGGAGGTGAAAGCTTCGAGCCATGAAGAAGCTGTTGTTTACGATACACTGAAAGGAATCCTTGCAGAAGATCCCGAAAGATGGCACAGAATTTCACCTGCCATGAAAGGAGTTTCTGAAGAGACCACAACAGGTGTACTTCGCCTCTACCAGATGATGGAGCAGGGTAAGCTTCTTTTCCCGGCCATCAATGTTAATGATTCGGTGACCAAATCGAAATTTGATAACCTCTACGGATGCCGTGAATCGCTGGCCGATGGTATCAAACGTGCCACCGATGTGATGGTGGCTGGAAAGGTTGTTGTTGTTGCCGGTTATGGTGATGTGGGCAAGGGATGTTCCCACTCCATGAAATCATATGGTGCCAGGGTAATCGTCACTGAGATCGATCCCATCTGCGCTTTGCAGGCTGCCATGGAAGGGTTTGAGGTGAACACCATGGAAGAAGCTGTCAAACAGGGAAATATCTTTGTAACCACCACCGGGAACAAGGATGTGATCACTGCCGAACATATGGCCGCCATGAAGGACCAGGCCATTGTTTGTAATATCGGGCACTTCGATAATGAAATCCAGGTTGCCCAGCTGGAGGGCTGGAAAGGCATCCGCAAGATTAATATCAAGCCGCAGGTGGATAAGTTTCTTTATGAAGATGGTCATGCCATTTTCCTTCTGGCCGAGGGACGCCTGGTGAATCTGGGCTGTGCCACCGGTCATCCATCATTTGTAATGAGTAACTCATTCTCGAACCAGATCCTGGCTCAACTTGAGCTGTGGCAGAAAGACTATGAGACTGGTGTATATATGCTTCCCAAGCATCTTGATGAGGAGGTGGCCAGGCTACACCTGGAACAGCTGGGCGTAAAACTTACCACTCTTACTCCGGAGCAGGCTGAATACCTGGGAGTAAGTATTGAAGGACCATACAAAGCCGAACATTACAGGTACTAGGTTTCGGAAGCGAATCTTTTCCCATGGCGAAATGATATTTATGATAGAGCCTACAATTTGCAGCTTTGCTACAGATTTAAGCCTGGAACGAATATTACGAGCCCTAGTTGCTTATGAGGAGAATATTCCCCTGAATGGAGGTGTGGTACTCTTCCAGGGGATATTCGGCTGGACCTGAGTTTGGATAGGCGCCATTGACCAGAACAAAGGTAGAACCACATTCCGGGCATTTAAAAACCCCCACGAAGTTTTCATCTTCAACTACCGCCTCATCGTGTTCGGGAAATTCGGTGCAGGTCATATCATAGGCATGAAATACCAGGTCAGCTTCTCTGTAAAGAACAATGCCCTTATATCCCTCATTGGGGATGATTTTGGTGGATCCTATACCCATACTACCCAATTCTGCATAAATGTCCAGGTCAACATATACCTTCACATAAGGAATGATTTTACCCCGGTTGGTTTCACAGGAAGAAACCATTACTGCTGTAAAAAGCAGGACTGCAAAGATTATATATAGGTGACGGTCCTTGGTCATTTCCTTGTAAAAGTACGAAAATTGGCTATTTTTTGTACTTTTAACGCTGTAAGGAACGGAATATTTCCCAAGTGCAATAGAAGATGGATTTTGACATAGGTAACATATTTT
The DNA here is from genome assembly GCA_029931975.1 of Bacteroidales bacterium. Lineage (GTDB taxonomy): Bacteria > Bacteroidota > Bacteroidia > Bacteroidales. The sequence continues at coordinate 18,986 of JAOZQY010000026.1, forward strand.
ATATAGTCATCACACTTGTGGCGGTGATTGTGGGTTTGCTGGGTAAGAAAAAAAAGCCGGCAGGTGAAAGTCCTGACGCCCCGGAAAGCCAGGCCCGACCAGGGTTTTTCGAGAATTTGGAGCGTGTATTACAGATGGGACAGGAGGAAACTGCGATCAAACATTTGCAGGACTTTGAAGAGGATATTCCATTGGAGGAAGAGGTGCAGCCAGAGGTGGCGCCTGAGCTTTTGAAAGCACCTACCATTATGGACGAGTATGAACGGATCATGAATCGTTCTACAGATGGGACTATGAATCTTATTAGTGGAGAAGGGGAGCGTATGACTGAGTCTATGGAGGTGTTCGACCTGGACTATGAATCAGGAACAGACTATTTTAAGATTGTAGAAGAGTTTGATGCTGGTACGGCAATTGTCTATTCAACCATTATCAATCGACTTGAATATTAGGTTTTTTTTGTAATTTTGTGTTTGAAGAGTTCCGTCGTTCGCGGGATTCTTTTTGTTTTTATTATTAAGAGGAGGAAATTGTTATGGCAAAAACTTTATATATGACAGAGGAGGGACTGACCAAGCTGAAGAAGGAGCTGGAACAGTTGAGTCTTGTGGAAAGACCAGCCATTTCGCAACAGATTGCAGAAGCCAGGGACAAGGGCGACCTGTCCGAGAATGCAGAGTACGATGCTGCCAAAGAAGCTCAGGGTTTACTTGAGATGAGAATCGCCAGATTAGAAGACATGGTTGCTAAAGCGAGGATCATTGATGAAACAAAGATCGACACCTCTCATGTACAGATCCTGAATAAGGTTAAAATCAAGAACATAAAAAATAGCCAGCAGCTTGAGTATATGCTGGTCTCCGAGAGTGAAGCTGATATTAAGAGCGGAAAAATCTCTGTGGCCACGCCCATTGCCAAGGGGCTTCTGGGTAAAAAGGTGGGCGATGTGGTTGAGATCCAGGTTCCCTCCGGCCTTATGTCGTTCGAGATCATAGAGATCTCTCTTTAATTCTGCACTTATGGCTAGTATTTTTTCAAAGATTATCGCTGGAGAGATCCCTTCCTATCGCATCCATGAGGATGACAGGTATTATGCCTTCCTGGATATTAATCCACTGGCTGAAGGTCACACACTGGTTATTCCTAAGGTGGAGACCGATTACCTGTTCGATCTGGAAGATAATCTTCTGGCTGATATGATGGTGTTTGCGAAAAAAGTTGCTTTAGCAATCGATCTTACCATGGTTTGTAAGAGGGTAGGCATTGCTGTTCTTGGATTGGAAGTACCTCATGCCCATATTCACCTGGTGCCTATTAACAACCTGCATGATATTGAGTTCAGCAGGCCAAAACTGCAATTCTCGGATGAGGAATTCAGGGCTACCGCTGCAAAGATTTCTGGAGCTATCAAGTAGGTTTATTTGAGTCTGTCCGGGTTCTTACGGATAAATTCTTCCCAGCTTTTGTTTCCCGGGTTCTTAGTGTGAAGTCCATTTTGGTAGAAATGGCAAACTGCTACGGCAAGTCCGTCTGTGGCATCCAGATTTTTAGGGATATCCTTCAGATCAAACATCCTCATCAGCATGCGGGCGACCTGCTCCTTGGAGGCATCACCAGCACTGGTGATGGCTATTTTTATTTTTCGGGGAGCGTATTCAAAAACAGGAATATCCCTCGAAAGAACTGCAGCCATAGCCACACCCTGGGCCCTGCCAAGTTTAAGCATGGATTGTACATTCTTTCCGAAGAATGGAGCCTCGATAGCCACTTCGTCAGGTAGGTAAAGCTCCATCAGCTCTAAAGTCCGTTCATAGATCTTCCTCAGTTTCATATAGTGGTCACCTTCACGTTTCAGATCAACAACCCCCATATCCACATAGGCTGGGGTCTTACCAGTACCTTTAATAATACCATAGCCCATCAGGGTGGTGCCGGGGTCGATTCCGAGGATAATCCGTTCAGTACTTATTTGCATCTCTTCTGTTTATATTCTGTAGCACAATGCCGCTTACCAGAAGTATAATTCCCATTACAGTGGTTATATATATATCTTCACCGAGGACCCGGTTGGCCAGGAACAGGTTCAGGAATGGCGCCATATACACCAGGTTACTGATCCGGTCGCTCTTTGGTGCAAGCCGGATTGCCATCAGCCACAGGGCAAAGGTAATACCCATTTCGAAAACTCCCACATAGAGGGCAGCAAACCAGCCTTCAGCTGAATCAGGGAAAGGATTATCTGTAAGAGTTCCGGCCAGCAGGAGGAAGATGGAGGCAAAGGTGAAGTTAAGGAACAAGCGGGTAATGGGATCCCTTTGGTCGCGTGTATTGAAGAGGAAATAGGATGCCCAGATCACCGAACTGGAGAGGGCCAGGAAGATGCCAAGCCTGTTCTGGGGATCTTCCCCTGAAGTGCCTCCCATCAGGGAGATAAGTACAACTCCCGAAAAACTGATTAGCATGGCACCGATACTCTTCCAGCGGATGTGTTGGCCCAGCATGGGAATTGCCAGAAGTACAAGTACAATGGGCCAGACCATATTGAGGGGCTGAGCTACCTGTGAGGGAAGTATGGTATAGGCCTTAAAAAGTATCAGGTAATAGGCCACGGGATTTAGGAGGCCCATAAGGGCTGAAAAAAGCAGGTCTTTTCGTGTAAAGGAAAAAAGGGATTTTAATTTTCCCTGGGCAGCGATGATTATGCCCAGCACCACAGCCGAACTCAGGGTGGCTCCGCTAAGAAGTTGCCAGCTTGTGACATGCTGCAGCCCCAATTTAAAAGCGGTGGGACAGGTGGACCAGAATAGTACAGCCAGGATGGCAAAAAGATAGGCTTTCCTTGCTGATGTTCCTTTCATAAATCGTGAGATCAGGAGATCCTTACATTACCTGGGCCCATATAGGGCTGTAATACTTCCGGTATTGCGATTCCTTCCTGGCCCTGGTTATTTTCCAGGAGGGCGGCCATGATCCTGGGTAGAGCCAGGGAGCTGCCATTAAGAGTATGGGCCAGCATTGGCCGTTTCTCTCCAGCCTCCCTGAACCTGAGTTTCAGGCGGTTTGCCTGGTAGGATTCAAAATTGGAGACAGAGCTTACCTCCAGCCATTTGTCCTGGGCTGCAGAGTATACCTCAAAATCGTAGGTGAGGGCAGAGGTGAAACTGAGATCACCGCCGCATAGTTCCAAAATGCGGTATGGAAGCCCCAATTTGATAATCAGCTGCTCCACATGCAAAACCATCTCTTCCAGCGCTTCGTATGAGCGTGAGGGGTGCTGTATCTGAACAATTTCTACTTTATCAAACTGGTGAACCCGGTTTAGTCCTCTTACATCTTTTCCATAGGAGCCTGCTTCTCTTCTGAAACATGGTGTATAAGCTGTGTTTTTTACCGGAAGATCTTCAGCATTCAGAATTACATCCCTGTAGATATTTGTAACGGGAACTTCTGCAGTTGGAATCAGGTAAAGGTTGTCGAGAGTTGCATGGTACATTTGTCCCTCTTTATCGGGGAGTTGTCCGGTGCCAAACCCGGAGGCTTCGTTTACCATGAGGGGAGGAAGGATCTCTTCATACCCTGCACTGGTATTCATGTCCAGGAACCAGGAAATAAGAGCACGCTGTAATTTGGCGCCCTGGCCCCGGTACACAGGAAAACCGGCCCCGGTAATCTTTACGCCCAGTTCGAAGTCGATCAGCTTGTATTTTTTGGCCAACTCCCAGTGCGGCATCGACCCTTCCGGCAGTTTGGGTATATCCCCACCCCGGCGAATCTCCATATTGTCAGCATCACTTTTCCCGGCGGGAACTGAAGGGTGTGGGATGTTGGGTACTTGTACCAGGAGTTCGTTTAACTGCATATTGGCAGCTTGCAGGTCCTGCTCCAGGGTTTCTAACTGCTGTTTAATGCTTGTGGTTTGCTCTTTTACCTGGTTGGCCTTCTCCTTTTCACCCGATTTGAACAATTGTCCGATCTCTTTGCTGAGCCTGTTCATTTCCGCCTGAAGTTCATTGGTCTTTACCTGGAGGGAGCGACGCTCATTATCCAGTTCAATGATCTGGTCGATTAGCTCAGGGCTGTGAAAATTCTTGATTTCAAGACCTTTAAGGATGGCGTCTTTGTTTTCTCGGATAAAGGGGATGGTAAGCATAATTAAAGCATAAAAAAACCTGTAATACACTTCAAAGGTAGTGCATTACAGGTGAATGATATTGAATATTTTTGTATTTCTACTGGTTTTCTACCGGTTCGATGGAGACATATGATTTGTTGTCTCTTTTCTTGGTGAATTTCACCACGCCATCGCTTGTTGCAAAAAGGGTGTGGTCCCTGCCCATGCCAACATTGCTTCCGGCATGATGTACAGTACCTCTCTGTCTGACGAGGATATTACCAGCTTTAACGACCTGTCCGCCGTAAAGTTTCACACCCAGTCTTTTGCTTTCTGATTCGCGACCGTTTCTTGAGCTACCCGCTCCTTTTTTGTGTGCCATATCTTTTGACTTTTACTATCTTACTATCAACTATCTTACTATTAACTATTCAGCCTTGTCTCCTGATTCTTTTTTCGGAGCAGCTTTTTTGGCTGCAGGTTTTTTAGCAGCAGGTTTCTTGGCTGCAGGTTTTTTGGCTACAGCTTCTTTCTTTTCAGCACTTGCCTTTACAGCAGGTTTCTTTGCTGCTGTAGTTTTAGCTGGAGCTTTCTTCGCAGCAGCTTTGGCAACAGGAGCTTCCTCCTTTTTAGCTGCGGTTTGCTTGCTTGCTGCACCTTTTTCCAGGATGCCCTCAATTTGGATCTGGGTCATGTACTGACGGTGGCCGTTCAATTTCTGATAACCTTTTCTTCTTTTCTTCTTAAAGACAAGAACTTTGTCAGCTTTCATATGAGAAATAATCTTGGCATCAATAGTGGCGCCTTTTACAACGGGATCGCCTACTGACACTTTGCTTCCGGTATCAATCAATAAAACCTTGTCGAAAGAAACTTTTTTTCCTTCTTCTACTTCGAGCCTGTGAACATACAATTTCTGGTCTTTTTCAACCTTAAACTGCTGTCCTGCTATATCAACTATTGCGTACATTATACAATGCTTTTTACTTTAAATCAGAATTTTGGGTTTGCAAAGATAGAAAAGATTGTCTGATTATCAAAGGCATTAGTACAAATAAATTTTGAATATTATTGTCGGAGTTATTTCTATATTTGTGACTAAAGAGTGCATAAAGAGGTATGGGGAAAATCAAGTTAAACGTCCTGGGTATTTCATACAGCCAGACACAATCGGGGGCTTATGCCCTGGTTCTCTCGGAGGAGGAGGGAAATAGGAGAATTCCCATTATAGTTGGCGGATTTGAGGCACAGGCTATTGCCATTGAGCTTGAAGGACTGGCACCTCCACGTCCTCTGACACATGACCTTTTTAAGAATTTTGCCGATTCCTATGGCATTACCATTCTTGAGGTCAATATACATAAACTTGAAGATGGTGTATTCTTTGCCAATATCCAGTGCGATAAGGGGGGGCAGAGAATAGTTCTTGATGCAAGGACCTCCGATGCCATTGCACTAGCTCTCAGGTTTAGTTGCCCGATTTATTCTACAGATGAAATAGTGGAAAAAGCGGGCATCGTCCTTGATTTTGAAAAAGGAGCCGAATTTGAGCATCCTGGTGCTTCGCCGGAAGAGGAGGACAAAACCGGGGTAGAGAAGAAAAAGAAGGATACCCCTCATCCTGATCTTGCAGACACCAGCATGGACGATTTAAAATCCTTGCTTGCTGAAGCAGTTTCCAAGGAGGATTATGAAAAGGCTTCGAAGATCAGGGATGAGATAAACCGAAGGTCCAAATGATTACAGATAGTTTAATGCTTGATACTGTGCTTACGGCCATTCAACAAGCACCTGTTGATGTTGCTCCCATGTCCAACCTTCTTCCGGAAAGATCCGGATTTGATTTTGACCTGATCAGGTTGCTAAGAGGATTGTTGGGCATGCTTGTTTTAATAGCAGTTGCCTATCTTTTCAGTAACAATCGAAAAGCAGTTAACTGGAAGATGGTGGGCACAGGACTCATTTTCCAGATTCTACTTGCAATAGGAATACTGTACATCCCTTTTGTCCAGATCTTTTTTGAATTTATTGGCAAGGGCTTTGTAAAAATACTCGCTTTTACCGGCGAAGGAGTTAACTATCTCCTGAAGCGAAACGATACCGGGGCAACCGATCCTGCACTGCAGAACTTTGCCTTCTCAATTCTCCCGACTATCATTTTCTTTGCTGCATTTTCAAGCTTACTTTTTTATCTGGGGATTATCCAGTTGTTTGTAAAAGGCTTTGGCTATCTGCTCTCCAGAGGATTGGGCTTGTCCGGACCCGAGAGTCTCTCAGTGGCGGGGAATATTTTTCTCGGGCAGACCGAATCGCCCCTGTTGATAAAACCCTACCTGGAGAAGATGACAAAATCTGAGATCCTCCTGGTGATGTCGGGAGGAATGGCAACCCTGGCTGGAGGGGTTCTGGCAGCCTATATTGGTTTCCTGGGTGGAGGAGATCCAGTCCAGCAGGTTATTTTTGCCAAGCATTTGCTTACAGCCTCTATTATGGCTGCTCCCGGAGTGGTGGTGATTTCCAAGATTATTGTTCCCCAGACTGAAAAAGTGGATAGAACCATTGAAGTAAGTAAGGAGGAGGTTGGGAAAAATGCCCTTGATGCCATTTCCAACGGCACCGGTGATGGATTAAGGCTGGCAGTTAATGTGGGGGCCATGTTACTGGTATTTATTGCTTTTATTGCATTTGCAAACTATATTTTTGTGAAAATTGGCGACTGGACAAGTCTGAATGACAGGATTCTTTCAGCGACCAACGGAAAATATGATGAACTAAGCCTGGAGTTTATTCTGGGCTATGGACTCTCTCCTTTGATGTGGTTGATAGGTGTGGCCGGGGAGGATACTACACTTGTGGGATCGCTTCTTGGAAAGAAATTGATCCTCACGGAATTTGTGGCCTATATTGATCTTGCTGATATGAAAGCGGCCGGTGTATTTACCGATTCCAAATCGATTATTATGTCGGTTTATATGCTATGCGGATTTGCCAATTTTGCTTCCATTGGAATACAGATTGGGGGGATCGGTGCACTTGCACCGGGACGCAGGGTGTTGCTTGCTCAGTATGGTATGCGAGCATTGCTGGCAGGGACCCTTGCATCGCTTCTTTCTGCCACAATCATTGGAGTCTTAATGGGATAGGAATGGCTGTTGGAGGAAAATATGATTTTGATTTTTCTGATAAAGTTGTCCTGGTAGTAGAAGATAACCAGATCTCCTTTAAGCTCATAAATGCGGTGCTAAAGCAGGTGAAAACCAACGTGGTCCATGCACCCAACGGATTGAGAGCTATCGAGTTTTGTGCTTCGGACACCCATTTTGATCTTGTGTTAATGGATATGCAGATGCCGGAGGTAGATGGCCTGGAAGCTACCAGGAAAATCAAATTGATCAGGCCCGAACTTCCGATTGTTGCCACAACTGCCAATACTTACGACGAAACTTCCACGGTCTGTATGGAGGCCGGCTGTGATGCTTTCCTGTCAAAACCATTGCAGTTCAGGAAACTGTTTGAAATGATGCAATCAATTTTTGACCGGCAAGCATAGTGCATCATGGCACTTACTCTTATTATAATCCTGCTCATTATATACTGCTACACGCTGCTTATTATCCTATTTTATATAGAGATAGAGAAGGATCCTGGCATGTATGATGAAAATCCCGAGCATCTCCGGCCCCTCAGTATTATTGTTCCTTTCAGGAATGAGGCAGAGCATTTGCCTGGATTAATCGGGGACCTTGTTGCTCAATCCTATCCGGCCCATATTTGGGAGCTTATTATTGTTGATGATCACTCTGAGGATGATTCTGCTTCCATTATTACTTCTCTGATTGATGATATACCCGGGTTTAGCTACCTAAGGCTTCCCCCTGGCAAGTCTGGAAAAAAAGCAGCCTTGTATGAAGGCATTCAAAAGGCAAAGCATAACTGGATCATTCAGGTGGATGCCGATTGCCGGGTGGGCCCTGGTTTTATATCTTCTCATGTAATGTTTTTGGAACGACATCCCTCCGATATGGTTGCTGGCCTGGTAAGTACCAGGAAAGGGGGAGGGAGCTTCCTGGAAACCTTTGAAAGGCTTGATATGTTAGCACTTGTGGGAAGCAGTGCCGGATCATTTAGCCTGGGTCGTCCCATGATGTGCAGTGGTGCCAATCTCTCCTATTCCAGGGAGCTTTACCTGGAGACCCGTTCTTTTGATCCCGAACAAAGTACTGCTTCGGGCGATGATATGTTCCTGATGATCGGGGGTCGAAAACTGAAAAGGACTCTTCGATATAATTCCAGCAGGGAATCGATGGTGGAGACTGGTGCAGTGAAAGATCTTCGGAGGCTGATTGTACAGCGAATGCGTTGGGGCTCAAAAACCGGAGCATACCGAATGCCCGACATTCAGCTGTTGGCCCTCCTGATATCATTAACCAATATTTCCATTTTGCTTATGCCGCTATGGATGATGCTTTTCCCAGGAATGTGGCCCTGGCTGGCAGGGGCATATTTAGCAAAATCACTTGCCGATTTTATGCTTCTTTTCAGGATTACAGGCATAACAGGTTCACGGGCCGATTTAAAGATGTTTATTCCTGTATCGCTGTTGTACTATCCCTTTTTCCTGGTAAGTATGTTGGGGTCTCTGCTGGGAAAACAGGGATGGAAAAAACCGCTTAAGTAAATCTTCTGCGTTGCATAAGCCGGTAGCTGAAAAAGATGGCCATAATTGTATAGGTCAGTACCAGCATAATATTTTGCCATCCCGGCAAACCATCCGGTATGATATTCAGGGCCGATTCATCGATGGGCTCGGCGCTGTTCATCTTTTTTTCAAAAATCTCGATCAGGTTTGGTACCGGAGTCAGCTGTGTGGTGGCTCGCATGGGAAGATACCACCGTAGCTCATATTTTCGAAGAACCAGGAATAGCACAGGATCAACAAAAACCCGCATGGCCAGAAAGGTGAGCAGGGAGAGTGCCGTATTTTTCATCAGAAGAGCCACCAGCAGCCCCATGGACATATAGGCAAAGGAAGAGACAAAGTATCTTCCCAGGATCCAGGTGTTCTCCATGGCTATCTTAAAGGTTAGTTTATAACTGTAGATCAGGCCAAGGGTGAGAGATGTGAGTCCCAGCAACAGCGTGGCAAAGAGAGCGAGGACTACAACCAGCAGCAGTTTTTGCAGCAGGAGTTCTGTACGGCTAAGGCCAAAAATCACTTGGGTTTTGAAGGTGTGGTTATTGAACTCTTTGGTAGTAATCATAATGATAATCAGTGCCAGTAGCATGTTGTATGGCTCAGTGACCCAGGTGAGAAACAGCCATACATCGGGAAAGCGGAACAGGTCGCTGAGCGAAATCACCGGTATCTCCTTATCCAGGGCCGGATAGATAACTAGACCAAGGGTAAAGGCCAGGAAGTAGATTCCCAATGTAATCCGAAATGGATTATAATTCAGCAGTTTGATCTGTTCAATATGTAATAATCGCCTCATCTGCTACTCCTCTTTAACCAGCTCCAGAAAGTGTGATTCAAGGCTTCGTTTCCTGCTAAGCATATGATGAATAACAAGCTTGTTGGCAAATGCAAAACTGTTTACATCTGCTGGTTTAACCTCTTCGTCAAGGGTAAGAACCAGTAAGCCGTTTTCAGTCTCAATATCTTTTACCAGCGGAGACCCCTTTAATAACTTCTTAAGCTCCTCGTTGTTGTTACTTGAGATCTCAATGATTTCATCTTCTGCCAACAGCTCCTTTACCGGTCCGTTAGCCAGTAACTCTCCTTTTTTCAAAATGGCCACATGGCTGCAGATTTTTTCTACTTCGCTGAGAATGTGAGAGGCCAGGATCAAAGTCTTGCCGGCATTCACCTGTATGAGGACAAGCTCTCGTACCTCGGCAATACCTTCAGGGTCGAGGCCATTGGTGGGTTCATCAAGGACCAGCACCCGTGGATCGCCCAGGAGGGCGGCGGCAATGCCAAGCCGTTGTTTCATTCCAAGTGAGAGGGTAGAGAACTTTGATTTTTTCCGTTCAGAAAGATTTGCAGTTTCAAGAACACGATCGATATCACCGTAGGGCATCCCTTTGATATCGCAAATAATTTTCAGATTTTTTACCAGGTTCAGGTAGGGATAGAAATGGGGTGTCTCAATGAGTGAACCAATAAACCTTCTCTGGCTCGCTTCAGGCGCTTCATTGAACCATCTGAACATGCCGGCATCCTGCTTGATAATTCCAGTCACGATGGAGAGAGTAGTTGTTTTCCCACTCCCGTTGGGCCCAAGAATCCCATAAGCCTGTCCTTCAGAAATCTGAAGATCAAGGTTCCGGATGGCTCTAACATTTTTATAGGATTTGGACAATCCCTGGATGGACAGGATTTCCTTCATATCAGTTGCCAAGCTCGGAAAAGAATTTGATTCGCACAAGCTTAATCTCCTCTTCTGTGAAATATTCTTCGCCCAATTCTGCCAGGGCCTCATCGATGGATTCAGTTTTAGCCTCCCTGAAATATTCAAAAATTTCATCCAGTTTCTCCTCATCCATGATCTCATCCAGGTAATAATTAATGTTCAACTTGGTACCTGAACCAACAATGGCCTCAATTTCATCAATGAGATCCATCATCCCAATTTTTTTTGCATTGGCAATATCATCCAGGGGCAGCTTGCGATCAATATTCTGAATAATATAGACCTTAAGCCCCGATTTATTGACCACCGATTTGACTACCATGTCCTGTGGGCGGAGGATATCTTTCTCTTCCACATATTCATGAATTAGTTCGACAAACTTCTTGCCGTATTTTTTTGCTTTGCCGGTACCTACACCAACAATATTCTGAAGCTCATCGATTTTGATTGGATACTGAATGGCCATATCTTCCAGGGAGGGGTCCTGGAAGATCACAAATGGCGGAAGATTTAGTTCCCGGGCCATCTTTTTTCTTAGATCCTTAAGTATATGCATCAGTTCATCATCAGCTGCTCCGGTTCCTCCTCCACCTGTTGCATCACCCGCTTCAGGTGCCATATCAAAATCATGATCCTTTGTCAACATCATCGAATAAGGCTTCTTAATAAATTCATGACCTGCGTCAGTTAGTCTCAATAAACCATAATTCTCAATATCCTTATTTATCAATCTTCCAATCAGGGCCTGCCTGAGAACAGCATTCCAGAATTTAACATCTTTATCTTTCCCGGCCCCAAAGTATTCGGAATTGTGGTGATTATATGTCTTAACTGCACTGTTGGCGATGCCTGAAAGTATGGTTGCGATATGTTCAGATTTAAATTTCTCCTGGACCGCTAAAATAGCTTTCAGGCATAAGAGAACATCACTTTTCCCTTCAAATTTTTCTTTGGGATGTAAACAGTTGTCACAATTGTTACATCCCTCTTTCATATATTCACCGAAGTAGTTGAGCAGCAATTTGGGTCGGCAAACTGCAGATTCAGCATAAGCTACGGTTTCCAGCAGCAATTGTTTACCTATTTCCTGCTCAGCCACCGGTTTTCCCTGCATAAATTTCTCCAGCTTCTGAATGTCCTTGTACCTGTAAAATGCAATGCATTTTCCCTCACCTCCATCGCGGCCTGCCCGACCTGTTTCCTGGTAATATCCTTCAAGGCTTTTTGGCATATCGTAATGAATCACAAAACGAACATCCGGTTTATCAATGCCCATACCAAATGCTATGGTGGCTACAATCACATCCGCCTCTTCCATAAGGAACTGGTCCTGATTGGACGAACGAGTAAGGGCATCCATTCCTGCATGGTAAGGAAGAGCTTTGATCCCGTTTACTTTCAGGGTTTCAGCCAGCTCTTCCACCTTTTTACGGGAGAGGCAATAAATAATTCCTGATTTGCCAGGGTTAGCCAGTATAAATTTGATAATCTCCTTTGTGGCATGAATTTTGGGTCTGATTTCGTAGTAGAGGTTGTGTCGGCGGAAGGAGGATTTGAAAACATTGGCCCCAACCATATCCAGATTCTTCTGAATATCGTGCTGAACCTTTGGTGTTGCAGTGGCCGTCAGGGCTATAAGTGGAGCCGTACCAATTTTATTGATGATGGGTCTGATCCTTCTGTATTCAGGTCTGAAATCGTGTCCCCACTCTGAGATACAATGCGCTTCATCGATGGCGTAGAAAGAGATGTTTATCTGCTTCAGGAACTCGATATTTTCCTCCTTGGTGAGGCTTTCCGGGGCCACATAGAGCAGGCGGGTACGTTTGTTCAGCACATCACTTTTCACTTTTGCGATGGCATTTTTAGTGAGGGATGAATTCAGAAAGTGGGCCACACCCTCGTCCATGCTAAAGCTTCGCATGGCATCCACCTGGTTTTTCATCAATGCAATGAGCGGAGAAATCACAATGGCTGTACCATCTTTGATTAGTGCCGGGAGCTGGTAACAAAGCGATTTACCTCCCCCGGTGGGCATTAGCACAAAGGAGTCATTCCCTGCAAGAACATTGGCAATGACCTCCTCCTGGTTTCCCTTGAAGGTGTCAAATCCAAAATACTTCTTCAGGTTATTATGAAGTACCTCTCCAATGCTTTCCATTTTCCCTTAAAAATCTGATCAAATTAAAGGTACTATAATTTGATTTAGTTTCAAGCTGGTCGTTTTTTTTTGTTACTTTGTGCGACCTTTATCCAGACTGAATATGAGTAAGACTATTGAAGGGGAAATGTCTTTCCTTGAGCACCTTGAGGTGATGCGCTGGCACCTGTTACGTTCAATTGCAGCGATAGTAATCCTGGCACTGGTGGCTTTTGTATTTAAAGAAATTGTATTTGACAAGATAATTCTGGCTCCCAAAGAGCCCCCTTTCCCAACCAACCGTTGGTTGTGTCAGCTGGGTGAGATCCTCGGTTTGGAAAGAATCTGTATTAACCAGAATCCTTTCACTCTTCAGACAGTGAAGATGGCTGAGCAGTTCTCCATGCATATAATTGTCTCCCTTGTGGCGGGGCTTGTAATTGCTTTTCCCTATGTTTTCTGGGAGTTCTGGAGGTTTATTATTCCTGCTTTATATGATAAAGAGAAGAATACTGCAAGAGGTGCTGTTTTTTTTACATCCCTGCTTTTCATACTGGGGGTATTGTTTGGGTATTACATTATCTCGCCCCTCTCGGTCAATTTTCTTGGGAACTATAAAGTAAGCGAAAGTGTTATTAGTGCGCCAACCTTAAGGTCATATGTGCAGACGATTACATCTGTGGTACTGGCTGCCGGGCTGGTATTTCAGCTCCCAATTCTGGTTTACTTTCTGAGTAAGGTGGGACTGGTCACACCTGATTTTCTAAAAAAATACCGGAGGCACTCTCTTATAGTGATTGTGACACTCTCAGCCATTATTACTCCTCCGGACGTATTCAGTCAGATCCTGGTGGCCCTGCCCCTGATGGTGCTCTATGAAATAGGAATCGCAATCAGCCGGCGTATTATGAAGCAGCAGGAGGCTGAACAGGAGGCCTATGACAAACCGGTGAAAGCCAAAAAGAAGAAGGTTGCTACTGAAGAACCTGAAGCTGAGAAGAAGGAAGAACGTGATGAGGAGTCCAGCAAAAATCAGGAAGAAGTGAGTACCAAGAAACCCTGGAAACGGCCTGCATCTGGAATCGATTCGAAAGAGGAGGACGATCGGGATGAGGATGATTCAGAAACTGAAAACGATGAAACGAAACCTTCGGAATAGATACTATGAAGCTACACACAAATCAACTGGTTAAGAAGTATAAAAGCCGTAAGGTGGTGGACGAAGTGTCGGTCAGTGTAGAGCAAGGTGAAATTGTGGGTCTGCTGGGGCCGAACGGAGCGGGAAAGACCACTACTTTCTATATGATTGTGGGCCTGATTACTCCAAATGAAGGGACTATATTGCTCGATGATCAGGACATTACCAAGGAGCCGGTATATAAGCGGGCCCGGAAGGGCATCGGATACCTTGCCCAGGAAGCCTCGGTATTCAGAAAGCTTTCCGTAGAAGATAATATCCTGGCAGTGCTGGAGATGTCGGACCTGACAAAGAGTGAGCAGCGCGATAGGGTGGAGTCCATGTTGGAGGAGTTTGGCCTGGTAAAGATCAGGAAGAGCCTGGGAATTCAGCTTTCGGGTGGTGAGCGCCGGCGTACCGAAATTGCCAGGGCCCTGGCATTGAGTCCCCATTTTATTTTGTTGGATGAACCATTTGCAGGAGTTGATCCTATAGCTGTGGAGGATATTCAGGAAATTATTTCCAAACTTAAAAAGAAAAATATTGGAATCCTGATTACCGATCACAATGTGCATGAGACACTTGCTATCACTGAACGTTCCTATTTGATGTTTGAGGGATCCATATTAAAAGCGGGTACAGCTGAGGACCTTGCGGAGGATGAACAGGTGAGAAGAGTATACCTGGGACAGAACTTCGAGCTTCGATAAATCAAACTATCTTTGTAATCCGGAAATTTGGGTTAAATTTGCGGAAATTTTGCGGATGTGGCGGAATTGGTAGACGCGCTAGATTTAGGATCTAGTTCCTTCGGGAGTGTGGGTTCGAGTCCCTTCATCCGCACGAGATTAATGCATAAACCGCTATGCTTTCGGATGTTAAAACGATTGTGTTGCGGTTTTTGCTAATTTTGTACTTTATATTTTTTAGAACATGAACATTTCACAGGAGAATATCGATAAGTTAAATGCGGTCCTTAATGTCAAAGTTGAGCAGGCAGATTACACGGAGCGTGTAGATAAAGTGCTAAAAGATTACCGCAGGCAGGCCAAGGTTGATGGTTTCAGGCCAGGTAAAGTGCCCATGGGCATTATCAAGAAAATGTATTATACCCCGGTGCTGGTAGATGAAGTGAATAAACTGGTTTCAGAATCCCTTTTTCAATACCTGCAAGAGAATAAAGTCAATATTCTTGGGGAACCTCTTCCACATAAAGATAAGGAGCAGAAGGTGGATTTTGAGAAGGACACTGAATTCGAATTCAAATTTGACCTGGGATTGGCCCCTGAATTTAGGTTGGAAGTAAGCGCTAAAGACAAGGTAGCCTATTACAGGATCAAGGTGGATAAGAAACAGCAGGATGAACATAAGGATTCGTTGTTGCAGCGCTTTGGTGAGTTCAAGGCTGTGGATAAGGCCGGAGATGATGAGTTGATCAAAGGAATCCTGGTCAAAGTTGACAAAGAAGGGAATGAGGTCGAGAACGGAATCCGTGTGGAGAATATCTCCATGTCGCTGGAGATGATGAAGGATGAAAACCAGAAAGTGCTCTTCAGCGGAACAGCCTGTGGAGACGAAGTGGTCTTTGATGTGAAAAAGGCCTTTCCTAACGATACTGAACTGGCCTCCCTACTGCGTATTGATAAGACCGAGGTAGCCATGCTCGAGGGAACTTTCAAATGTATCATCGAAGAGGTGAGTAAATTTGAGAGGGCTGTGATCGGTCAGGAGTTCTATGATAAAGTCTATGGGGCGGGGGAAGTAAAAACAGAAGAGGAATTTACCAAGCGCGTAACAGAGGAGATTGCCCTGAATTACGAGCGTGAGAGTGAGTACCGTTTCATGGTGGATGCCCGCGAGTCCCTGATTAAAAAGGCGAAGATTGATCTTCCTGTGGAATTTCTGAAGCGCTGGATGGTGGAGACGAATGATCAGATCACCGAGGAACAGGTAAAAGATGATTTTGAAAAATATGAGGATGATTTTCGTTGGCAGTTGATTAAAGAAGCCCTGTTGAAAGAGCAGGATATTAAGGTAAGCGAGGAAGAGGCCCTGGAAGCTGCCAAGGCTGTGGTCCTGAATCAGTACATACAGTATGGCATCAGCAATGTGCCGGACGAATACCTGGAGAACTATGCCAGAGAGATGATGTCAAAACCTGAAGAGTCCCGAAAATTCTACGAGCAGAAGGGCGAAGAAAAGTTGATGGCCTATATTAAATCAACGGTCAAATTGGATGAAAAAGTGGTCAGTTCAGAGAAGTTCCGTAAATTGTATGAGAAATAAAAAGTAATTCTATGAACCAGCAGGACGATTTTAAGAAGTTTGCAAACAAGCATATGGGCATCAATAGTATGACGCTCCATAAATTTACTTCACAGTATAATAGCTATATATCACCTACCATTATAGAAGAGAGGCAGTTAAATGTAGCTTCTATGGATGTTTTCTCAAGACTGATGATGGACAGAATCATCTTCCTTGGGGCTCCCATTGACGACTATGTGGCCAATATTATTCAGGCACAATTGCTCTATCTCGATTCGGCCGATCCCAATAAAGACATCCAGGTGTATTTTAATTCACCGGGAGGTGGAGTACATGCCGGGATGGGTATATATGACACCATGCAATATACCTCCTGTGATGTGGCAACTATATGTACTGGCATGGCTGCTTCTATGGCTGCTGTATTGCTGTGTGCAGGAACTGCCGGAAAGCGCTCTGCCTTGAAGCACAGTCGTGTTATGATCCACCAGCCTATGGGGGGTACCCAGGGTCAGGCTTCTGATATTGAGATCACAACCCGTGAGATTTTGAAGATGAAAAAGGAACTGTACACAATCATTGCTGATCATTCAGGAAAATCTCTCAAAGAGGTAGAGAAGGACAGCGACCGTGATTTCTGGATGACTTCCGCTGAGGCAAAGGAATATGGAATGATTGATGAAGTTTTGATAAGAACCAAAGACAAAAAGTAATGGACCGTTGCTCTTTTTGCGGAAGGGAGAAAAAGGATACTAACCTTTTGATTGCCGGTATTTCAGGTCACATCTGTGATCGTTGTATCGAACAGGCCTATAGCATTGTCCAGGAAGAACTGGGAGTGCATGGTGAGTTTGATATGGGACAGATCAAGCTTCTGAAACCCGTCGAAATCAAAAACTTCCTGGACCTGTACGTGATCGGGCAGGAGGAGGCCAAAAAGTATATTTCTGTTGCTGTATACAACCATTACAAAAGGCTGATGCAGCAGGATAGCAAGGATGAGATTGAAATTGAGAAGTCGAATATAGTCATGGTTGGAGAGACCGGTACGGGTAAAACCCTGCTGGCAAGAACCATTGCACGGCTGCTGCACGTACCTTTTACCATCGTGGATGCGACTGTACTCACTGAGGCCGGTTATGTGGGTGAAGATATTGAAAGTGTCCTGACCAGGTTGTTACAGGTGGCCGATTACAATGTGGAAGCTGCAGAGAAGGGTATTGTCTTTATCGATGAAATTGATAAAATTGCCCGTAAAAGTGATAATCCCTCTATCACAAGGGATGTATCCGGAGAAGGGGTTCAGCAGGGTCTGTTGAAATTGCTGGAAGGCTCTATTATCAATGTGCCTCCCCAGGGAGGGAGGAAGCATCCCGACCAGAAAATGATTCCGGTGAATACCAAAAATATTCTCTTTATCTGTGGTGGAGCATTTGATGGTATCGAAAATAAGATTGCCAACCGCATGAATACCCAGGTAGTAGGTTACAATGCAGCCAAGAAAGTGGACAAGGTTGACAAGGATAATATGCTGCAGTATGTGGCACCCCAGGATTTGAAATCCTTTGGAATGATTCCTGAAATCATTGGTCGTCTGCCGGTACTTACCTACCTGAATCCTTTGAATGAAAAGGCCCTTCGCAGGATTCTGACAGAGCCCCGAAATGCCATCATCAAGCAGTATGAAAAGCTGTTTGATATGGATGGGATCAAATTGTCGTGGGATGCAAAGGTGCTGGACTACATTGTTCAAAAAGCAGTGGAATTTAAACTGGGAGCCCGGGGCCTGCGCTCCATCTGTGAGGCCATTATGATGGATGCCATGTTCGAGCTTCCCTCCAAAGAGAATCCCGGAGATATCAATATCGGGATTAAGTATGCCAGGGAGAAACTGGAAAAGGCCAATCTAAAGCGCCTGAAAGCAGCCTGATGAGCAGGTCAAAATCAGGGGTCTATTTTCTGGTCATTCTCGCAATGGTTTTCTGGGGATTTACCTTTGTTGCTTTCAAATTTGCCAATGTATCTTTCCGGCCTATCTCCATTGTTTTTTTCAGACTCACTGTCTCCATCTTTTTTCTTTTTGGATTTGCCCTGCTATTTAAAAGGTTAAACAGGATCAAACGAAAGGATCAGAAATTGTTCCTGCTGATGGCTCTGGCAGAACCGTTCTTTTATTTCCTGGGAGAGGCTTACGGACTTACCATGGTCACCGCAACGGTTGGAGCCGTAATTATCTCCACCATCCCACTTATCGTTCCTTTTGGAGCCTACTATTTTTTCAGGGAAAAACTGACTCCCATGAATTACCTGGGTCTGTTAATTTCCTTTGGAGGGGTGTTGTTGGTGGTACTCACCAGAAGTGGAGGCCTGGCAGCAGACTGGAAAGGGGTTTTGCTGATGTTTGTGGCAGTTTTCTCAGCGGTAGCTTATACCATGATAGTGAAGATCCTGGCAGATGATTATACCCCAATCACCATTACAGCTTACCAGAGTCTTTACGGACTTCTTATGTTTGTCCCACTGTTCCTGATCATAGAGGTTCCACATCTGGACTTTAGCAACGTGACTACCCATAGCCTGCTGGCAGTAGGATATCTGGGGGTATTTGGATCGGGAATATGTTTTATCCTGATAACCATTGGAATCAGGGAGCTGGGGGCCGCCAGGGCTAATATTTTTGGCAACCTGATTCCTGTTGTCACAGCGATTCTCTCATTTTATCTTCTCAAGGAAGCCATGCCATTGATAAAAATTCTGGGGATTGTGGTAGTCATCCTGGGATTGCTTCTCTCCCAGATCAGCAGCCTCAAGGTAAAGCATAGTTGGGGCAGAGAGTCGATTCGTCACATTCCAAATCCGTAAAATATGGCCAGATGTCTCTTCATTGTACAGGGAGAGGGAAAGGGACATATGTCCCAGGCGCTGGCCCTGAAGGAGTACCTGCTTGAGGAGGGGCATACAGTGGAAGCTGTTTACCTGGGGATTAGCAATCCTGATGCTGTGCCTGCTTACTTCAGCGAAAACTTTCCTGGCATCCTGTTTACCTTTCGGAGTCCCTGGTTCCTCAGGACCCCTAATAGGAAGGGGGTCTATGTGGGTCGGACGCTGATGTTTAATCTGCTCCGGTCCCGGATTTATATTAGGGAGTTTAAGAGGATCAGAAGTAAGATCAATACCATTCGGCCAGATGTTGTTTTTAACTTTTATGAGATGGTGGGTTCCCTGGCTATGCGAAAGATCGACCCGGGAATCAAAAGAATTGCCCTTGGGCACCATTTCTATCTTCACCTGAACAGGTCTCTTTGTAAAGAGGGCCCGGCGTGGCACAGGTATTTGCTCCAGATGCATACCAATCTGATTATCAGTTCGAGCGACAAAGTCCTGGCACTTTCCTTCAGGGAGGAGCAGGGGAGCTCAGACATCCAGGTAGTCCCCCCCCTGGTGCGCAGGGAGTTCCGGGAAATGATCCATACTCCGGGTAAGAGATACCTGGTTTACCTCTTGAACGAGGGATTCTTTTATGAGTTACTGATGCTGGCCAGGGACCTCCCCGGCTTCCAGGCCGATCTGTTTACCTCATTGAAACCGGATATGGAAATTCCCAAAGGAATTACACTTCATCCTTTTGATGCAAAAAAATTCAGTAATTTAATGGCCTCCTGCAGAGCTCTGATAAGCACTGCCGGATTTGATACTGTAGCAGAAGCTGCCTATCATGGTATTCCCTTGGCGGTCATTCCTGCACAAAACCATTTTGAACAGAAGTGTAACGGAGCCGATATTACAGCAAAGGGGATCGGGGTGGTGGTGGAACAGATAAATCAGGCTACCCTCGATAAGATGACACCAAAGGATCCTGTAATGTACAGGAGGTGGGTGGATCTTGCAGGGGAGCAAATTATTAAATGTATTGAGGAATAATATAGCAAGTCGATTGGCGTTTAATAGGATATGATTCGAGGTGTAATTATAAACATAAGTTTGCTACTGCTTTTCCAGACCGGTAATGCCCAAAAGGGGGGGGAGACGACTTATAGTTTCCTCGGTCTTGCCAATGCAGCCAGGGTTGCTGCCCTGGGCGGAGAGGTGGTCTCATTGCAGGATGATGATATCAACCTGGTGTTTCATAATCCGGCACTTCTCTCTCCCGGAATGCATAACAATCTCAATCTTAACTATGTAAACTATTTTGCAGGGGTGAACTACGGCTACGCTTCCTACGCTTATTCGATCGAGGAGATCGGTAATTTTGCCGCCGGAATGCACTATGTAAACTATGGTACTTTTGACAGGACCGATGAACTGGGACAGTCTATGGGAACATTCAGGGCTTCTGAATACGCTATGAACCTGTTCTATTCAAGGAGCTTTCTGGATGATAAGCTAAGTGCCGGAGTGAACCTGAAGCCCATTTTTTCTTCCCTGGAGCAGTATACTTCTTTGGGCATTGCCATGGATATAGGGGCGGTCTATAACAATCCGGGTACACAAACGACCCTGGGACTTGTTGTGAAGAATATGGGTACACAGATTACCTCCTACACGGGCATTAGAGAGCCATTGCCCTTGGAAATCCAGGCGGGAGTTACCCAGGGGCTTGCACATGCACCTTTTCGCTTTACCATCACCTTCCAGAACCTGGAGCGATGGGATCTGACCTATACTCTTTCGAATGAAGACGAGACACTGTTTGATGGGAACGATGCTGAACAGAGTGGATTTGATATGTTTGGAGACAAGTTGATGCGTCACCTTGTTTTCGGAACAGAATTCCTCCTGGGAGAAAATTTTCACATCGACCTGGGGTATAATTATAAGAGAAGACAAGAAATGAAGGTAAATGCTCGTCCCGGTATGGTAGGATTCTCAATGGGTTTCGGATTCCGTGTCTCCAAGTTTCATATCGCATTTGGGCGTGCAGCATACCACCTGGCTGGAGGCACCAGCCATTTTTCCTTAACCACCAATCTTTCTGAGTTTTACAGAAAGGCTGACTGAAATAAATAACGTGGGACAACAGAAAATCATAATTGCACTGGACGGACACTCCTCCTGTGGAAAGAGTACATATGCAAAGCTAATTGCCGCCGAGCTGGGTTATGCCTACATTGATTCAGGGGCTATGTACCGGGCGGTAACACTGGCGGCTATGGATGCCGGACTTTTCGATGACAATGCTGCACCACCGCCTGAGAAGATTGAGGCCCTGTTGGATCATGTGGAACTGAAACTAAAACACAATCCGGCAAAAAGGCGCACCGAGCTGTTTCTGAACGACAGAATGGTTGAGGATCTAATACGCAGTATGGAGGTCAGCGCGCATGTAAGTTATATCGCGGCCATTTCTGCGGTTAGAAGGAAGATGGTTGAGTACCAGAGGATGCTGGGTGCTGAAAAAGGTGTGGTGATGGATGGCAGGGATATTGGGACTGTTGTATTTCCCGATGCAGAATTGAAGATCTTTCTGACAGCATCCCTGGAAGTTCGGGCGGGAAGGCGTTACCGGGAACTGATAGAGAAAGGGATGGCTGCAGAATTTGCAGATGTGCAGAGCAACCTGGAGAAACGTGACCATATAGATTCAAACCGTGACGATAGTCCCCT
Source organism: Bacteroidales bacterium (assembly GCA_029931975.1). GTDB lineage: Bacteria > Bacteroidota > Bacteroidia > Bacteroidales. Next base: position 40,699 of record JAOZQY010000026.1, read on the forward strand.
GAAACAGGCAGATGATGCCATTTTGCTTGATAACAGTGAAATGACCCTGGAGCAGCAGATGATCTGGTTCAATAATTTGTATCGGCAGGTAATAACAGCAGCAGATGATAAAGATTGAGATAGACCCCGGGGCAGGATTCTGTTTTGGAGTGGATGAAGTAATTAAAACTGCGGAAGCACGTCTACAGAACGGGGAGGTGCTATACGGACTGGGAGATATGGTACACAATGCTGCAGAAATGAAACGTTTGCAGGTCCTGGGATTGAAGACCATTGATCACCAGCAGCTTACCAGCCTTCCTCCAGGCAAAGTATTGTTCAGGGCACATGGTGAACCCCCGGAAACATATATCACAGCTGCTCAATACGGTGTGGAGATTATTGATGGGACCTGTCCCATCGTGGCCAGGTTGCAGAAAAAGCTGAAAAAAGCATACGATGACATGGATCACAGCAAAGAACAGCTGGTGATTTATGGCAAACCCGATCACCCGGAAACCATTGGATTGATGGGCCAGGTGAATGGAGATGCCATTGTGCTGAGTTCGGTGGAAGGGGTCTCTTCCATTGATCCTGAAAAGAGGGTCTTGCTCTTTTCACAGACCACCATGGATCCCGAACAGTTCAAGGAGATGGAAAAGGCCTTAAAGAATTATCTGCGGAACACCTCCAAGGAGACTAAATATGCACAATTTAAGTCGGATTGTACCATCTGCGGACAGATGAAAAAGAGGAAGCCGGGACTCTCCCGTTTTGCGCGTAAATATGACCTTATGTTGTTCGTAAGTGGGAAAAACTCCTCTAACGGAAAAATGCTTTATGAATATTGCCTTTCACTTAATCCGTCTACTTTCTGGATCAGCGAAAAGGAAGAGATTGAAAAACAGTGGTTTGAGGGCTGTCAGAGCATTGGGATTAGTGGTGCCACCTCCACATCACGGGAGCAATTGGAATCGGTGATGAAACAGGTTAAAAAGTTAACTTTATCTTAATAGTATTTCATTAATTTTGCGGTGTCTAAATGACCTCTTATCATGGGAAAGATTAAGAAAATTGGAGTACTTACCTCGGGAGGGGATGCTCCGGGAATGAATGCAGCCATCAGGGGAGTGACCCGTACAGCTATATATTACGGACTCGAAGTAGTTGGGATCCGTCATGGTTATCATGGGATGATCAATAATCATTTTGTTGATCTGAAAGCCCACAGCGTGAGTGATATACTTGCCAGGGGTGGGACCATCCTGAAGACAGCCAGGAGCAAGGAGTTTATGGAGCCGGAAGGACGCAAGCAGGCTTACGAGAATCTGAAGGCTGCTGGAATTGATGCAGTGGTTGTGATAGGTGGTGACGGTTCCCTGACCGGGGCCAGGGTTTTCTGTGATGAGTATTATGATATACCTTTTGTGGGGATTCCCGGGACCATTGACAATGATATTTACGGAACCGATTATACCATCGGCTACGATACCGCATTGAATACGGTGGTTGAAGCCGTGGATAAAATCAGGGATACGGCCGGAAGTCACAACAGGCTCTTCTTTATTGAAGTGATGGGCCGGGACGCCGGCTTTATTGCTCTTAGCAGTGGAATTGCCTGTGGTGCCGAGGCCATTATGATTCCTGAGGTACACGGACAGGTCAGCAATTTAAAAAATTACCTGGAAAAGGGTTTTAAGCGTAAGAAGTCCAGTAACATCATTATTGTTGCCGAAGGGGATGAATCCGGAGGAGCTTTTGCCATTGCAGAAAGCGTAAAGGATGATTTTTCGGATTATGATGTGCGTGTTTCTGTCCTTGGACATATTCAGCGAGGAGGTACACCATCCGCGCGCGACCGGGTAACTGCCAGCAAGTTGGGTTTTGCAGCCGTTGAAGCGCTGATGGATGATCAGAAGAGTGTGATGGTTGGATATCATAACAACGAAATTGATCAGGTTCCATTTAGAAAGGTTATAAAGCTGAAGAAAGCAGTGAACCCCGAACAGATAAATATGGTGGAGATTCTCTCTATCTAAAGCCTTCTCTTTTTTTCGTAAATTACCATCTATGTCCGTACCGGCTTTGTATGCACAGGTAATACTACCACTGGCTGTTGAGGGCTTCTATACCTATTTGGTTCCTGAAGCCATGCGGGAGCGTTTGGTGCCCGGGAGTCGTGTGTTGGTTTCATTTGGAAAGAAGCGTATATACAGCGCCATTGTCCGTTCCTTACAAAATGAACCTCCGGAAGGCTTTCAGGCAAAAAGCATTCTCGATTTGCTCGATGATTCTCCCCTTGTAAATGAAAAACAGCTGGCACTCTGGGATTGGATTGCTTCCTACTATATGTGCACACCGGGAGAAGTGATGCGGGCCGCCTTACCTTCGGGATTAAGGCCCGAAAGTGAATCGAAAGTGCGCTATAGCTACAAGTATGAGGATGATCTTGTTCTGGATCAGTATGAAAGACTGCTGTTGGAGCATGTTAAGGATCAGGGAGAAGTGAGCATTGGGGACCTTCAGCTGACGGAGCTTTCAAAAAACCCGCTGAAACTCTTAAAGCAACTGGTGGAGAAAGGTGCAGTGGAGATCAATGAATTTGTCCGTCCCGGAGCTGCTCACAAATCGGTAAGCTATATTAGGTTTTCTGAGGCTTACAGGACAGAAAAGGCACTTCATACATTGCTGGATCAACTCCTTCGGGCACCCAGGCAGAAAGAGTTCGTGGAGCACCTGCTTTCTCTGATAGTTGCCGGGAGCAAAGGTCTGGCAACTGAACTAAAGAAGATGGAGCTTGTAAAGGATCAGGGGGATGCCGGCGCATTATCTGCCCTGATTAAGAAAGGGGTGCTGGAACAGTTTATCAGGGAAGAGTTAGGACAGGATCATGATAACAGTGAGAATCCTGGCACTCCAAATAAATTGAATATAGAACAGCAGGCTGGCTTGAAAAAAATCAGGGAACAGTTTGTAACTCATCAGACAGTATTGTTGCATGGTGTTACCTCCAGCGGGAAGACAGAGCTCTATATTCACCTGATTCAGGAGATGATGGAGCAGGGCAAGCAAGTACTCTATCTACTGCCTGAAATCGCCCTGACCACCCAGATCATTCAGCGAATCAGCAGGGTATTTGGAAGCAGGGTAGGAGTGTACCACTCCAGGTACAGTGATTCCCAGCGGGTACATGTTTACCGGAACCTGCTGGGCTTAACCGATGATGGAACTTATGGTGTAGTTATAGGGGTTCGCTCGGCCATTTTTCTTCCCTTTCAAAACCTGGGATTGGTTATCATAGATGAGGAGCATGAAAACACCTACAAACAGCACGATCCTGCCCCAAGGTATCATGCCCGCGATACGGCACAGGTACTCTCCCTTCATCACAATGCCAGGGTATTGATGGGCACTGCTACCCCATCCTTCGAGTCGCTTCACAATGCCCGCACAGAAAAATTTGCATATGTAAGCCTTTCTACTCGTTTTGGTGAAGTGGAACCTCCGGAGATTATTCTGGCCGATATAAAAGTGGCCACCAAACGAAAACAAATGGTTTCGCACTTCACCCCACAATTGATGGAGGCGATCAGGGAGGCCCTTGAGGAAAAGGAGCAGGTGATCCTCTTTCAAAACAGACGTGGATTCTCTCACTACATTGTGTGCAACGAATGCAGCCATATTCCAAAATGTTACCGTTGCGATGTGAGCCTGACTTACCACAAATACAGTGGGAAACTGGAGTGTCACTACTGTGGACATAAGGAAAGCATGCCCCTGGCATGTCCCTCTTGCGGATCCCCCAGCATGAGCATGAAGGGATTTGGAACAGAGCAAATTGAGGATGAACTTCCCCTGATATTTGAGGGAATCCGGGTGGGTCGTTTGGATACAGATACAGCCCGGTCGCTTAGCCGTACCCGGATCATGATAAGTCAATTTGAAGAAGGGAAACTGGATCTGCTCATTGGAACTCAGATGCTTTCCAAAGGACTGGATTTTGGTAATGTGACCCTTGTGGGTGTACTTGATGCGGATCAAATGCTGCATTTTCCTGATTTCCGGGCCTTTGAGCGAAGCTACCAGTTGGTTTCACAGGTTAGCGGCAGGGCTGGGAGAAGAAAGAAGAGAGGGAAAGTGATTGTCCAGACCATGGATCCGGAGCATCCTGTGATTCAGTTTATCTACAACAATGATTTCGAAGGTCTCTATGCCGACCAGATGGAGGAGCGTGAGCTTTTTGGTTATCCTCCTTTCAAAAGGATGATCAGGATAAATTTCCGACATAAAATTCCTTCCATCCTTGATGGTGCCACGGATTTGATTGCCAGGGAATTGAAAGAAATATTTTCCAGCCGTGTTCTTGGCCCCCAGTACCCTCCCGTGAGAAAGACCCACAATATGTTTCAGAAGCAGATCATTCTGAAGATAGAAAGGGAGGTAAGCTATGAGCGGGCACGGGAATTATTAAAGGAGGTTCTTGCCCGACTTTCCGGCAATGAAGTATATCGTTCGGTTCGGATCTCAGTGGATGTGGACCCCTATTGAGTATAAAAGATTATCTTTGCGCAGATTTATAAGAAAGCATGTTTGAATCCATTGATTTTAAGTCCGTTTTTACCCAGTTTACCAACCAGAAAGTGTTGATCATTGGGGATGTAATGATCGATACCTACCTGTGGGGAAGTGTGGCTCGTGTTTCCCCGGAAGCCCCTGTGCCAATTGTTTCAGGCGTGATCGAAGAGAACCGCCTTGGTGGAGCTGCCAATGTGGCTTTGAGTATTAAGGCCTTGGGGGCAGTGCCTATTCTTTGTTCTGTTATTGGTGATGACGACCGGGGCAAACTGATCCTGGAATTGATGGAAGAGCAATTGCTGTCCGATATAGGTTTGGTGGTGGATGAGCATCGTGTGACCACACAGAAGACCAGGATTATTAGTGGAAACCAGCATTTACTTCGAGTGGATGAGGAGATGGATATCTTCCTGAATAAGAGGGTGCAGGAGGAGTTTATTGAGCTGATTACAAGTTTGCTCGAAAGTGGAGGTATCGATGCCATTATCATGCAGGATTATGATAAAGGTGTATTAACTCCCAGGGTGATTTCAGAAGTGATAAGTGCATCTGAAAGGGTGGTAGTTCCGGTACTGGTAGATCCGAAGTTCAGGAGCTTTGATCTCTATAAAAAGGTAAAGCTTTTCAAGCCCAACTTCAGGGAGTTGACAAAAGGACTTAATCTGGATATCAAGAAGAAGGAAATCGATAAACTTGCCGAAGCCGTAAAAAAATTTCAGATTAAGCAGCAGATCGAGAATCTGCTTGTTACACTTAGTGACCAGGGAGTGCTCAATTCTGGAGATGGGGAGCTTGTGCATATCCCGGCGGTGAAAAGAGAAATAACAGATGTTTCCGGTGCCGGGGATACTGTAATTGCAGTGGCGGCTCTCTGTCTTATTTCAGGACTTACACCTGCTGAGGCAGCTGCTGTTTCCAACCTGGCCGGTGGACAGGTATGTGAAAAGGCAGGAGTGGTTCCCGTTAGTTCAGAAACGTTACTTGCTGAATGCAAGGAGTACTTTAAAAGCTCATAAAGTTTTGGTATTTTTGCCTTACAATTCGGGGTATAGCGCAGCCCGGTAGCGCGCGTCGTTCGGGACGACGAGGTCGTGGGTTCAAATCCCGCTACCCCGACAGATAAATGAAATGACCTTTGTAAATCAGCACATTACAAGGGTCATTTTGTTTATAATACAAAAAGTAACACAAATTATTTTGCTATCTCCCGTTATCCCAACGACAATTTTCCCAGCAAATCCCAAGGTGGGATTGGAATTCTGTGTTGCAATATTGCAACATAAAGGGTACGGTCCCTTATGCTATTCTGGTATAGAATTTATTCTACAGATCGATCAAATGATGAAACCTATTTGACAAATCTAAAGTAAGATTTCAAAATATTTCACCCGATAATTTCTGATTTTAGCATATTTCACAAGGTTCTTTTATATTTTGCTGCAATCTTAACTGTTTGGCTTCCTGTATCTGCTTCTGCCATTGGCCTGTAGGCAAAGGGGTTCCGATCAAGGCTTCATACGGAGTGCGTCCTTTCAGGGAGTGATGGGGTCGTTCATATTGATAATCAGGAATGATCCAGTCCAGCAGTTTTCTTAATTCATGAATATCCTTGAAGTCGTGTTTGAAAAGATAATGATACTTGATGATCTTATTCTGGGCTTCTACCATTGAGTTTGAGAAACGGATATCTTTTCCGGCAATGATTTTTTGAACGCTAACCTCCTCGGAACTGATGTAGTCATCCACGGTGTTGTTATTGTTTTCAACTCCGCCGTCAACGATGAGTCTGACATCCTCCCCGGGAACCATTATATACTGCTCAAAGGCTTGCTTGATGCTTTGCATGCGGATTTCGGCAGACACCTTCTCAGA
>JAOZQY010000172.1 GCA_029931975.1 Bacteroidales bacterium
AACGTCAAGCATCACCGGCTGGCCGTGGCATTAGTAACCACCTTGGAGCGGAGCAACTCACTTTGAGTAACCTCAGAAAAACGCGCGTGCCCGCCAGTCCGGTGAATGCAATTGTTAGCCTTTTTTAGGCTCATAAACTTGTTACAGTTACATGCATATAATTGTAAATATGGCATTATTGAGGTTTTATTGCCAAGAAATTAACAGAAAATGATTTCTCACCAAATCCATCGAAGCAGCAAATTATGTTGGTTTCTGTGATTTTAGCAATTTCCCCACTTCCATATTTATGATGAGAAATAGATTGCCCAGTATACCATTTATCAAGTTTGTCAATATCAGTATTGTCACTCACCGGAACAGTTCTTGATGTTTTCTTTCTTGCACCCACCTTTATAACGTTCTTAGGGATATTTTTTAGAAAACACGACATTTCTGGAACAGAACGCCACCCTTCAGGGTTAGTATGATACGATATTTCAAGGAAATCTTTTGCTCTAGTTATGGCTACAAAAAAAAGTCGTTTTTCTTCTTCAAACTGAGCTGGTTCCTGGTAATCTAACACCATGGGAATCAGACCATCATTGGCTCCACTTATGAACACATAGCCAAATTCCAACCCTTTTGCCGTATGCATAGTAAGAAGTTTTACTTTCTCACTGTTAGGATCAATTGTATCCCCAACAATATTTATTCCATCAAGACTCATTTTACTAACAATGGTCAGAAAAGATCTTTTAACATCCGTATCATAATCTAACTTAACGTACCTTGAGAGATTATCTAAAAAACTCTTCACCAACTCAGCATCATTTTCATAATTGCTGGATGATGGCCGAAGAAGTAAGGATAAGTTAAAGTAATCAAATATTTTTGGAATTTCTTCAAATGTGACACCTTCTATCCACTTTGAAAATCCCAACATTTGTTTTGAAAATTCCAGGAACTCTTTTTCCATACTTTTTTTGTCAATCATCCATTCAAGAAAATTCTCCAAATCAGGATTAATATTTTGTTTTTTCAAGTCAGACAGGTACTTGCGAACTAAGCCAGTAGACAGCTCATGGAATCCATAATCTTTGTCAAATACTAAGTCATAGATTGAATTCATGTCATGCTTATTAAGGCATGATCTAAAAAGTAGTGTTAGCCAGTAAACAGGAGGTAAATCCCTAATTGTTCTCCTATTGGCCACCTCAAACGGTATCTCTTCATTTGTAAAAACAGTTTCAAATATTTTCGATTGATTCCTTGTTCTGAATAAAATAGCGATCTCTCTTAAAGGCACACCTTTTTGTGTTATATTTTTAATCTGACTGGCAAGGTAAATAGCCTCTTGATTAGAATCGTAATGATTAACTATAGCAACTGGTAACCCACCTGATCGATTGCCAAGCAGTTCTTCATCACCATATGTCTTCATAACTTTTGCAAGATCTAAAATATTTGACGTAGAACGGTAATTGATGGGTAAGCTGTGTTCCTCACACTTTTTTTCCTTAAAATCTGAGAAGATACCTATGTCGCTCCCTCTCCAAGCATAAATCAACTGATTGGGATCACCAACAGCGAAAACACTCGTTCTGTCATTGGCCATATTATTGATCATGGTTATTTGATCCGTGTTTGAATCTTGAAACTCATCTATAACAATCCAGTCTAACCCTATGTCAAATTTGTTATTAGACATAACAATGTTGACATTTGCTATAAGATCATCAAAATCCATCACATTATATGATTTCTTTCTTTCTGCTGATATCTTAATTAACTCTTCTATATCATCCTCGTATTTCATGTTTCCATATAATATTTTCTTTCTCTTTGTAGTGGCTCGTGGGTCGAGAAAACGCTCTATTCTCTTATCAAGCCTATTGATATATTTAACATTTAAATTATTTTCCAAGACTATTCTTTTCAGGAAGATTACTTTTTCATTTTCGTCCATGATAGTAAAAGAATCAGTATATCCTATAGAATATAATAACTCTGAATGTGATAGAATATTCTTGGCTACTGAATGGAATGTACCACACAAAGAAAGGTCAGGAGACGTTTCAGCTTGTCCCATGTAAAATGTTAAAATTCGTTCAACTATTTCATTAGCAGCTTTATTTGTAAAAGTTAAAATACCAATTTTATCAAGTGGAACTCCTTTGAAGAAATGTAGATAAAGAATTTTATGAACAAGGACTGTTGTTTTCCCACTACCAACCATTGCACTTACAAGTATTTTTTCATTGTCAGAGAAAACAGCTCTCTGCTGAAACACATTCAATTTTTTTATAGAATTATAAAGCGGCAAGTGTTTTGACTTTATCTGGTTTAGTTTTTGAATTTCATTTTCTGAAAGAGCTTCGCTCACATTTTCAGGATTAGAGGGAGTTACAACTTCACTTGCAACCTTGATATCTTTTTTTTGAGCTGTAGGCTTTTTTGACTCGCTTCTCTTTAGATTTTTTATTTTTTTAAGTGCCTCTTTCAAGCTCATGAGTTCACCCTTTTGATTGTAAATGCCGCTTAATCTTACGGATATTTTTATCGCTATCAAGATTTTTAACGTACTTTAATGTAAGAGTCATACGAGCTGGGATATCAATGACTTTCGCTAATGAATCACGCAATCTATCAACAACATCTTCTTTATTCAAAATACTCTCTAACTCGTTAGAAAGGTACAAAACCAATGCTTTGTCCGTTAGACTCGTTCTTTTAACAATATTGAAAATTGCATGGCCATAAAATTTATTGTCGCTCATAGTTGAGACGACTTCTTCCCATTTTCCTTCCAAGTCGTCTAATGTACATAATGTTGAGAGGTTTCTTATTTCGTCTTTATTCTGTGACACATTTAAACTTATATTTTCCGGAGGGGTGCTTTCGGAGAAAAAATTTTCTAACGCCCAAATGATCACGGCTTTATCAACCCTATAATCTTTTACACAGGTAGGACATCCACTTTCGCATGGACAGTTTTTCACTAACAATATAGCCTGATCCTGAATTTTCTCGAACTTTTCAAAAACTTTTTCTGCAAAGCCTAAACCTCCGAGATATTGGTCGTACAGAAGCACTGCAACAGTCTGATTCTGCCCATACACAAATGTGTCTCCTCTGATGTCAGAAAAAGTTGCCATTACTTGCATCTCAGCACAAGCTTGTAAAGCATGAACTATCCCCTTAAAATAGGGGTCAGCACCACCTTCATCGGTAATACCTTGCAAAACTAATTGTACTCTTTCTGGTAATGCAATCCAACAACCTTCCGTGTCCAATTCATCATACAAAGGTTCAACCAATGCTTCATAGCCTAAATTGGTATGAGTCCCAAATTGAATCATTTTGTATCCATTGTTTATCCTAACAACTTTTATATCACCGAAATATAGATCAACTTTTCCTAATACTTTCGCCTCATGTTCAACAAGAATATCTATATTGGTAGTTACATGAGGGTCTGTAAAATAATTACTGTCGGCAGTTTCTACTAAGGCCTCCTTTGTTTCTAAATCTAACTTGACACAATGATATTGTACTGTTTCGTGAAGATATATTGCACCAGGGTATAGTTCAAATTTGGCTTGCAACAAATCAATAGTTGTCAATGTTCTATTCTCATTTTTATTTATTATTTTGACCGTTTCATTTGTAATATTTCGCAGACTTATTTCATGCGCTGGTGATGTGTCGCCACTCCAATAGTAAGAATTGTCTGTGTCTTTAATTTCTCCAATTTCTTCCAAAAGAGGTAACACCTCTCCCAAATCAGGGAAGAAAGTAATGTCATCTATAGTCAATGGTAATTCTGCTGCCGCTGCACGAATATGAGCCATTTGAATATAAAGATTATTTTTATCAATAACAGCATTCTCAGACTCATTATCAATAAGCCAATCAGGATTCATCCCTATAAATTGATCAATTGGCCTATTGTCTAATATCAAAACAGCGTATGCCTTTTTTTCTTTTCTACCCGCTCGACCGAGTTGCTGCCAAAAACTTGCACGAGTTCCTGGAAAACCACCCATTACAACAAACTCTAATGCACCAATATCAATCCCTAATTCCAACGCATTGGTGGAAACTACCCCTGTAATTTTTCCTTCAAGTAAATTATTTTCTATTTTTCGCCTTTCTATGGGTGTGTATCCACCACGATACCCTGCGATTTGATTCGACGAATGGCGGCTACGCTCAAGTCTATCTTTGCATTCTTTCGTTACAATCTCAGTGTCTTTTCGACTTCTACAGAATGCAATGAATCTGAGTACACTTTTTACTAATACTGGTAATATTCGTATCATTTCGTTTCTAACAGATCGCCTTAGAAATGTTTCTTTTTGCCCAACAAGTGGCGGCTGAAAAAAAAGCAACTCTTTTTCAGGGGCTGGTGAACCATCTTTTGAAATGAGAATAAACTCTGAATGACATATGTTTTCCGCCAACTCTCTGGGATTGGCTATTGTGGCACTACTACAAAGGAATCTTGGACTATTGTTGTGATAACGACAGATGCGAATTATTCTCCTTAACACGTTGGATAAGTGTGAGCCAAATGCACCTCGATATGCATGCAATTCATCAATAACAATATACGAAAGATTTCTAAATATATGTGGAAAGCCATACCTGTTATGATTGGGCAAAAAACTTGAATTAATCATATCAGGATTTGTTAGTATAATATTAGCTTCTTGCCGTATCTTCTTTCTTTGTG
>JAOZQY010000173.1 GCA_029931975.1 Bacteroidales bacterium
CCAGGGTAAGGATTAAAAAAAGACAAACAATTATTATTATAGCAGTTATTAATATAATAGTTTTATAACGGTGTTTAAGTAAAATCAGAAATACAATAAGGGCAAAAGCTAAAGAAACCCAACCGGTTCGGGCACCTGTACCAATAATATTTATAAAATAACACATAAGTAAAACAAATACACTGATTCTTACTTTTCGCGAAGTGCTGTAAAAAATCCAAGGTGCAGCCAGGCCAAAAAAAATTACCATGGAATAGGAATGTAGCCCGGGTTCGCTATAAAGACTTTGCACCCGGGCTGTACCTCCGTATACAGTAGAAATTAAACCAGATGCCTGATTTTGTGCCACAACACCTAAACGAAACGAATGGCTGAAAAATGCTTTGGCAGTAATCAGTTCATATAGGCCGACAACTGTAGTCAGAATACTGCTGATGAGAAGAATTATTATTGTACTCTTTAAAAGACGTCGATCCCTTACAACAGCAATTACAACAAGATAAACAGCCATCATTTTAATAAATTGTACACTCTCTGTAACGGTCTCTTCCTGAAAATATTTAGAATTGATTAGTGACAAAAGAACAGTGACAAAGAATAATAGCAGCAAAGTGTTTGCAGTTTGACGTAACAACCGGAATATACCCTCTCCACCCTGATGTAAGAGTATATTTAACATCCAGAATAATAAAGTTAAACCCACAAATATTTTAGCAAAACTTAAACCAGTAGGCCCAAAGACATCAACACCCAAACGAAACAAAGGGATAGTCATGAAAAGGCAAAACAATGACACCTCCTGAAGCCTGGTAATACCAGGCTTAGCCCTGTAATCTGGACCAGAGAGCCATGAGCTGAAAAGCCAAGCTTGATGGGTAAAGTAATTCACAGGAAGGTTAGATCCTTTTAATGATAGACCAAAAGTCTTTGTCAATGCCAAAATTGCTCATTTACTTGGTATTAACAGCCTGGATAAACAGAGGCACGTTACTGACTTGAACTTTATTACGTGCCATAACCCTTGCAGCAAATTCCTTTCTGGATTTTGCCTTAATGCTTTTTATGACTCTTATTTTCATGGCCGGAATAAAAGATGAAATATCTATATTTTTTTGCTGATCAGACCATAAAACATAAACTGGTTTTTTATTATCAAACTCAAACTTATAAAACGCATGCTGAGAATCAAGTTTGGTAACCCGTGTAAAATTGTTTAACTGTTTCACCATAAATTTGAATGTATCATAGGCTAATTTTTTATTATTACCCTTTTCATCCTCGGCAAGATACATTCGTCCAAATGTCCATGTTTTAAGCATTTTTAATGTTTGAGGCGGCGGGGTCAGCTCAAACCAGAAAATCTTTTTCACACCCTGAGCAAAGGCAGTCACATAAAACTTTACAATCTCTTCTGCCTGAAGTTTCTGTTCATCCTGGGTGTGCAGGGAATTTTTAAAACCTGGATGAAGATTTAAAGAGATACCTCCGGATTCGGTTATCCATATCTCTTTTTCATAACCATACTGGATCATTTTCTTTTTTAAGAGATTAATCCTGGGCTTAATAGATTCAGGGGAAAAATAGTGATGAAAATCAAGAATATCAAAATAGTCCTTACTATATTGCAAGGTTTTATTTACCCTTGCAATAGTTTCCTTAAAAAAAGCATGCTGGGCAGGCATGGGCTGGCCCGGAACCCAGGGTTCTATGTAGATACCGGAAAGTAAAACTTTGGCCTGGGGGTCCACTTCTTTAATTGTAGCATAGCTGGCTTTTAATAACTCGATGTATTCATCAATTGGTCCCAGCCAGTATTCACCGATGGGAAATTGTTTGCCTCCTTGATTAGAAGAGATTTTACGAATAAACCGCACGCTGTATACTTCGTTCTCAATTTGCCAGTATTTAATTTTAGACTTGTAACGCGAGACAATAGCACGTAAAAATCTTTTATAATCTTCCATGTTTTTGGGGATCGAAGACGGAGTGCGGTTTGGACCATTAAATGGTTTAGGCAGGTTTTTTTTTATATTCTGATACTTGCAATAGTCCCCATTGGAAGAATATAAAGTCAGAAGAATTTTTTTATTTTGACCAGCCTCCTCAATTATTTTATCAAACAAACGCCAATCATAGTTACCTTTTTTTTTTTCGATCTGCCCCCATGTGGCTACAGTCCGCATCCAGTCAAATCCTACATCCTTGCCAAGCTGCAATTGTCTCTTTATATGGCGGGGGTTACCCACAGCAAAAATATCATGACCAAAGCCATATTCCGATGATATGCCATGGGTGGTCAACCCGAACAGAAAAACAATTGAACAGAGAATAGATATAAAAATTTTTTCTACTGATTTCATTTTCATAGTCGTATCCTTCCTTTTAAACTTGGACTGAATTTCGCCCTTATTACCGTTAAAAACTTTCGCTCGTTTTCATTCAACCCAAACATAATTAACATTCCAAAAAATATGATCACTACAAGTACTCCCTCTATAACTGCCATACTAAGTAAATTTCTGCCTGGCAGATAGCTACGCATAAAATAAGTAATAAGCGCTGTAGTCAAACCTGAAAATAAAATTTTAAAATAGGCCCGGTTAAAAGGATGCACCTTTAATAAAAAATAGACTTCCAATGTAACAATTATATTAGCCAGAATTATTGTTACAGCATTGGCAAAAGCAGCCCCCAGCATGCCATAGACTGGGATTAAATACAGTGACAAACCAATAGTTGAAATTATAAAAAAAATGGTGTTAAAAACCATCCATTTCTGGTTATCAGTCATCATCAGCAGATTTCCATTAGCACCGCAGAAAGCGTTTACTATCTGCCCAAAAGCCAGGATAACCAGACACATCTGTCCGCTTTCAAAGACTGGTCCAAATAGGGATAAGAGCTCTCGTGGGAAAAAGACCATGATAAGAAAAAAAGGCAGACTCAAGATCAGCATCCAATAGGCTGTACTTCTATATGCTTCTTTCAGCTCAGAAATTTTATTGCTCCAGTAAAGATGGGAAATCACAGGTGAAAAAATGCTTATCAGGGAAATAAGCAAAAAATTCAGCATCAAAGCTGTTTTTTTGGATGCAAAATAGATTCCCAATTCCTGTGATGGTAAAAATACACCTAAAAGCACCAAATCACTCCATTGAAAAAGGAACAAAGAGATATTAATAAAAAAAGCAGAGCTGACAAATGAAAAATATTTAAACAACTCAGGTAAGCGTCTCTTTACATCCTTAAAGCGGACAAGAAAAGAGAAGAGCATGAACATGGCAAAAATCCATGAAAAACCAATGGCCAGAATATAAGAGAGCGTTAATCCTAACAAGCCATAGCCCATTACCAGGACAAAAAATGCAAAGACAAGACTGGTAAATGGCATAAATAGTTTGCGCACCAGTACATATGGTATTATAATTTTAAATCCGCGGATTGATGCAACTGCAACTATCAGAATGGAATAAACCGGTGTGGACAGGCTCAGATACCGTATGACTATTGCAAGCCGAGGTTTACGAAAAATATTTTCGGCAATTATGTCTGCTCCTAGAAAGACAAAAACTCCAAAAATAACACCCAGAATAGCAGCCATCAACAAGCTGAAATGGATAACTCCTTTGATTCTTTTATAATCATTTTGTTGAACATAACCACCAATAAAACGCATAAGCCCGTCTTCAATTCCGCTCTGGGACTGGATGGCAACCAGATTAAAAAGTGTATGCCCAAGAAAAAAAATACCATAGTCGCTGACTCCCAGGAATCTAGCAATAACAATGCCATAGATATATGCTATGAACACCTGTGCAACCTGCCCAAATATTGAAAATCCCGTTCCTTTGGCCAGGGTCTTAATATTTTCCGATGAAACAGCGGCTTTATTTTGCTGTATTGGATTCAAAATAGTATTAATTTGATTGAATTTTTTTATAGAGGGATGACAAAGTGTCGCACATAGCTTTTAAACTGAATTCTTTCATGGCTTTTTGCCTGCCCAAATTTCCAAACTTTTTTGCTGTCTCTTTTTGAGTTAAGAGATGAAGAATGGCTGATGACAGAGCCTCATGATCATTCACAGGCACAAGCATACCATTTACGGCATCAGTAATAATCTCTTTTACACCACCTATATCCGTAGCAATAACAGGCTTTCCTAAAGCCATGGCCTCAATCAGGGAAATGGGAAAGGTTTCCCATTTGGAACAGAGCACAAAAATATCAAGAAGAGATACAATGTCAAAGACATCTGCCCTGAACCCTAAAAAAATGATGTGTTCATCAATTCCAAGTTCTTGAACCAGATTTTCCAAAATAGTCTGCTGAGGTCCATCTCCCACCAAAAGAAATTTTACCTTAACCCCGGAATCAATAACTATTTTAGCTGCCCTGAGAAACATTTCAAAATTTTTGACCGATACCAGACGACCAACCATACCAACCAGTTTTATTTCAGGAGCAAATTCAAGTTTATCAAGACTGAATTCTTTTTCGTTAATATGTTGTGCCTGTTCAAAATTAAAGGCATTGGGGATATTTACTACTTTTTGCCTGCTCACACCTTTTTTGATTAACAGTTGCTGAAGTTCTTTTGAAGGTGCAATAATGCAATCAGAGAAACACGACATTGCAGTATCAATTTTAAAGAGCAAATCACCCATAAATGGTAT
>JAOZQY010000070.1 GCA_029931975.1 Bacteroidales bacterium
CTTCGAGGGCAGGCTCAATGCCCCGATTCTCCATCAGTATGTCAAAGTTTCCACTGGTTCCCCAGCGGCCGGTATTGATCCGCATGGTGGGGATGCCCAGCTGGTAGGCCAGTTCAATCTGGTGAATGGTCAGGTCAATATTTTCCTGTCGCTTTTCCTTTTCCGGATGCACATAGCTCTGGTGGGTGGAGAAACCCATCAGGTCGAGTCCGCTGTGAAAGGCTCTTTTTTTCAAGTTATTCAGATAAGATCTCTCTTCCGAGGCCATCTGCACAAGCAGAAGTTCCACACCATCAAAACCCATGGCAGCTGCATGGTCGATAATATCCTCCAGAGGCGGTTCGCCCTTGGGCTTGTTAAACTGCCAGAAGGAGTAGGTGGATACCCCGATGGGATTATGCCTGATAGTAAGCTTTGGTGCTTCAGCCGGAGTGGATGTTTCACCTGTAGTACATCCTGCAAGTGCAGTTCCTGCTGCAGCAAGTGCGCCTGCCTGTAAAAAGTTTCGTCTGTTAATCATGTTCAATTGTTAGTTGGTTTATTAGTGCTGATATTTCATTTAAATGTAATTTAAAATGCTTTAGATAATCAGGGATCATAGCTCCGAGGCTTATCTTCTCATTCAGGGCGGAGACCCACTGTTTATTCAGAACGGATTCATCTATCTGTCCGATCAGGTGGACCATATGACGGTTCACCGAGGCCCAGAGCTGTACCAGTTCTCCCCAATCCTCCTCCTGGTAATTCTGGATGGCAATCCAGCGGTCATTGTTGCCCAGGTTGGCATAATCGGGATAGTTAAGCGGACTCTCCTGATAGTGCATATGGATCACCCGGTGTATGTTATTGGTGGCCGAATCCACCATATGCCCAACAATCTGCCTGATGCTCCTGTTCTGGCTGTTTTTCCTGTTGGTAATTGTCTTTTCGGGCAATATATTTAATTTTTTCTCCCATAGCAAGATCTGCTGTGAGAGTTCTTCACGGATAGCTTCAAAGGCAGGTATCATATCCTTCTGACTCTTGGTTCCAGATCGGTAAGTTCTGCTATGCGTACAGGGTGTCCCGATTCAATGCTCTTTCGGGCTGCAATGCCAATAAGAATCGACATGGCGCCATCTCTCACTCCAGCTGGCCGATTAAAGGGATCTGCCTTTCCGGGATTCTTAAAGATCTGCTCGTGAAGTAGTTTGTCTCCTCCGCCATGTCCCCCTTTCTGGTAATCCACATTGTGTACCTTGTAATCCTTCCAGAGTTTTTGCATGATTACCGGATCCCTGTGCAAGTTCTCGTCCTCCTGCGACATCTCCAGCTCATGCTTGTCGGACTGAGAGATATAAGCATTATTCATAAAGGGAATATCCAGCCAGGCATCGATGCGGCCATTCATCCCATTGAACGCGATTTTCCACCCTTCGTAAGGTGAATAGGTGGTCAGGGAGTAGTTGACATAGGTGTTGTCGCGATATTTGATCTGTGCGGACATCTTATCATAGATATTGATCTCTGGCCTGAAGAGACAGTTGTCGCGGATATAGCCGTCGTAATGTTCGTTATTTACATAGAGGTCCATGGCACGCTTATCCTTGGTAATATCCCAGTAGAATTTGCATTCAGACTTATGTAAACAGCTGCGACAGTTATCTCCCCTGAAGGGTCCGTTGGATCCATAGTGTTCGAGATCGCCATAGGCAAAGACCTCTTCCGGATCGCTATTGAGCCACCAGTTCAAAAGGTCAAAATGGTGGGTAGCTTTGTGAACCCAAAGGGAGCCTCCCGATTGCCTTAGCCCGTGCCACCTTCTGAAGTAAGAGGCCCCGTGGTAGGTATTCAGGTACCAGTGAAAATCCACAGAGGTGATTCTTCCTATGGCACCCGATTGCAGTAATTCCTTGATCTTTGTAATATAGGGTCCCCAGCGATAGTTAAAGCCAACGATAAGCTTGTTACCTGAACGGCGTTCTGCATCGAGAATGGCCTGGCATTTGACCTCATCTGTAGTCAGCGGTTTTTCGGTGAGTACATCGCATCCCATATCCAGTCCCTTGATGATGAATTCATGGTGGGTCGAGTCTTTGGTGGTCACTATCACCAGATCGGGTTTGCTTTCCCGGATCATTTTTTCAAAATCGGTATAGGTGGGACAGTTCACACCCATATATCCGAGGGCATACTCAAGTCTGCCAGGATTTATATCGCAGAGGCCCACAAACTCAATAATGTCAGGAAAATCCTGAACCAGGGTCTTTCCCCAGAAAGAGGTGCCCCGGATGCCGGTACCCACCAGAACTGTCTTAATTTTATTTCCCAAAGAGAGGGCTTTGCCCGCCAGTGGACTGGCCATAAGGCTTCCTGAAATGAATGCACCGGTTGTGCCAAGAAAAGCACGGCGGTTAATGGTACTGCTCATGACGATATTGTTTAAAGGTCAGTGAAGAAAAGGACCATTAAAAATACAAATATATGCGAGGGTTATGGATTAATACAGGAAAAAAAAGAAAGGGAATTTATTGGTACTCGATAAAATTGAACTTGATACCCAGCCGGCCCTCCATGATCTCTCCAAGTTCCAGCAGCTCCGGGTCATCAAATTCAAAATAGAAATTCACTGCCACCTTTTTCTCTTTGTCCTGCAGGGGCTTGAACATTCTCATAATATCAAAGACACTTTGAACAGATGCAGTATCAACATATTCCAGTTTCAGATCAACTGTGGTTTTCTCCTGGGGATTCTTGGCATACTCTTCCACCCATTCTACGATTGGTTGAAAGAATTTCCTGGGATCAGAAAGGATGGAGTTCCCGGAAAGTTTAAAGTAGCCTGGTGAACATTCTACTTCGAGGGATTTTTTGGTAGGTGCGATACTAATATTTTCCATATAACAATATTAATCCTTTTCAATTTCAATACCAAACACTGTCATAATTTCATGTGCTTGGTTCAAATTCAGCTCAGTTAACACGTCCTTATCATTCTGAACATTCAGATTCTTCAGTTTATTCATGATATCCCGCCAGGTGGCAGAATCTTCATTGAGAAGGATGGTAAGGAACCGGGCCAAATTGGGCAGGGTATTTTCCGGAATCTGGTCTTTTAGTTTGTCGATGAAACCTAATTCGTGCATGATGGCCAGCTTCAGGTTGATCTCATCAATCTTTCCTGGCATATCTTTGTCATCTTCCACGGGTATCTCAAGCTCAACCTGGCTCCTCAGGTATTCCATCAGTTTTACATAATAGGTAAGGTTGACCATATCATTGTAGATGGCATACTCCTTGAAAAATGTGGAAGCGCTTTCTTTTTTGTTGAAGTAGAGGTAGATATCCTCCAGTTTGAAATAGTTTACGAAGAGATACTTCCAGTTTTCGGATCGTTTATCTTCGAGCAGACTCCGGTGTTTTTCAATGTACATGGAAGCATTGGAATAATAACTTGCCAGAAACTGACTTTTCGCATCTGTGTTTTCTTCATTGTCGAAGAGGTAGCGTTCAATGGTACTGATCTCATTCACCGCCTTACCCCTGGATGAACCATCAACCAGGAAGTCAAATTCGCGGATCATTTTGTTGATCTTTTCTATATTTGGCAGGTAAATTTTGGCATCATTGAAGGGATCCTGTCGTTCAATGATAATGTTCTGTTTCAGACACAATTCTTCCAATTCCGCCTTTGATAGTTTTGAGGACTCTTCTCCCATAAATCTACATTTAGAATATAATAATTGCAGTTATCGAATTTAATAAAATTTTAACGTAAAACCCATAAAGTTTTCATGGAATGAAAGACTGCCTTTATCAGGAGAAAATAGTGAAATTTACACCGCCATATTTACGTTGCTGTTGAAAACGGGGGTGAGCTGTAAAGGAATATTTTCCAGGATGTTCGAGTATGAATAGTCCCCCATTATTAAGTACCTGGGTGGAGAAAACCAGCTCGGGCAGTTCTGCCAGCCCCTTGTGGTCATAAGGCGGATCGGCAAAAATAATATCGAAGGATTGAATTGGCTTTTGCAGGTACCTGAAAACATCAGCCCTGATTACCGTTACCTGATCAATCTCCATTGATCTGCAAGTGTCCTGGATAAATTTAAAGTGTGCAGGTGCCATCTCAATGGCAACTACAGAACGAGCACCCCTGGAGGCGAATTCATAAGTGATGCTTCCGGTGCCTGAGAAAAGGTCCAGCACATCCATTTCTTCAATGTTGTACTGGTGAATAAGGATATTAAAAAGACTTTCTTTTGCGAAATCGGTGGTGGGCCTGACTTTGAAATTTGCTGGCGGGCGGATATGTTTCCCCCTGAATATGCCGCTGATTATCCGCACTTGCTACTTTCTGAAAGGATCATGAAACGAAGGATTTCTTCCCTGCTAATATGTTCCAGGTAGTAAGGAGTAGGGATCACATTTCTGATATACTTTCCGAGGAGTCCGTAGAGTTCGTGTTCTTCATGTATCATACCGGAGAGATAGATCGGGATGGATTCATGATCCAGATCAAGTTGTTTCATTGTATTCAGTGCATGATAAATAAAGTCCGAAGGATCAGCCAGGGAATAACGATTCGATAAGAGGATTCGGTCTCCTTTAATCACAAGTATATCAAGGGTGTGAGACTGTACCTCGGCCAAAACCACCCCGCGCTGGTGATCACTCGATTTGATCTGGTCAGAAAGTGAAATAAGGCATTCGGTTGTATGGAGAATCTTCACATCGCCCGTAAATCTCTTGCTAAGTTCAATGATCTTTTCCGAAACAGCATACAGGAGCATGAGTTTCCTGTTTTTAATAATCCGGTCAAATACCAGGTCTGTTTCCCCCGGTGAACAGACTTTCTCCAGAATTTCACACTTCTTATCCTGGTCGAAAAACTGATCAGGGAGCAGGGTAACTGCCATGGAATCGGCAATCAGAACTATTTCTCCTTCAAAAGAGAGCAGTCCGTCTTCATCCAGTATCCGGCCACATTCTGAAACCTGTTCTTCTTGCGGAACAGAAGATTCAAAAGTGTATTGTTTGAGGTAAACCGGTGCGTAACTGGCATCTGATACCAATATAGAAAATCCATCCACTGAAAAGCGGATGGATTGATGGCCTTTTAGCCGAATATCTTGCGTAATACTATTCGATATTACACTGTTTACCTGCATTAGAGACAGGGAGCTTACTCCCAATTGCCAGTAAGCGTTCCTTCTTCCATTGATCCGAATTTCACACCTTCGAATCCAACGATCTTCATTCGCTCGTCTTTGTAGTTTGCGATGAGCTGTCCGTCCATTCCATTAAGCAGATCGTCATAGAGGGCATAAACCTCAACTACCTGCACGGTCAGGTTTGAAGTGGTAAGCAGTTCACCCGACGACATTGTGAACATAACACCTTCGGTAAATGGAACGAAGCGCAAGGAGTCTGTAGCGAAGCCTTGATGGAAAAGGGAGTCCAATACAGGAACATGGATGTTTTCACGACTGATTACTCCTTCATCCAGAGCTTTCTTCCTTGCTTTATCGAAGCCCATTTCATCCAACCAATCTTCAGGGATATCGCCATCCGCCTTAACTACAATAAAAGATCCTGTATCTACAAAAGATATCAAAGTATCAAAGCTGCTGGTATAATATTTATAGACATCTTTGTAGGCTTTTTGTGCTTCCCTGATGTCAATCAATCTGTTGATGGTAGCTTGCTCTCTAACTTCAACTTCCTGGTTGAACCTGATTGGTTCCATGATACTTTCAACAATCAGATACCCTAAAACGATGATTATTAAAACGAACAAAACCTGGATTACTCTTCTCATGGGGCATTCTTTTTACGTTCGCCACAAATTTAGCAAAAAAAATAAATTAAGTATTTTTAATCGCGCAATAATTCAAGGAGATGCTAAGAAATTTCATTAGTGACAGGTTGTTAGAAAATTTGGAGTTTCAACCTACTCTGGGACAGGCGGTTCTGATTGGAGAGCTCGGAGTCTTCCTGGCCTCGGAAGATAGTTCTGAAATAATGTTGGTTAAGGGCTACGCAGGTACAGGAAAAACTACCCTGATAAAGAGCCTTGTCAAAACATTGTACTCTTTGAAACAGAAGAGTGTTCTGCTGGCACCCACTGGAAGGGCCGCTAAAGTGCTTGCTGCCTATTCGGATCATCCGGCCTGGACCATCCATAAAAAAATTTACAGACAGAAATCGGAGAAAGACGGACTGAGTGAGTTTGTACTGGATCGTAATCTTCATAAGCATGCCTTTTTTATTGTGGATGAAGCATCCATGATCGGGGATCGTGCTCCTGATGCATTTTTTGGCTCGGGCGATTTGCTTAGGGACCTGGTGGATTATGTAGAGGCTGGAACACGCTGCAGACTGGTACTGGTAGGAGATACGGCCCAGCTTCCTCCGGTGGGACTGGATTTGAGTCCGGCGCTGAATCGTGATCGATTGGAGAGTTATGGGTACAGGATCAGGGAGATCGAGTTGACCGATGTGGTCAGACAGGCAAAGGATTCAGGCATTCTGCACAATGCCACCTCCATTCGAAACCTAATTAGCGATGGGTTTGAGGACTATCCGCGATTCAACTTTGATTCTTTTCCAGATATCTCTATGATTAGCGGTGAGGAGTTGTTGGAAACAATTTCTTCAAGCTATGATAGCTATGGTATCTCCGATACCATTGTGGTGACTCGCTCCAACAAACGGGCAAATAAGTTTAATGCGGGTATCAGGAATCAGATATTATGGCGTGAAGAACAGTTGTCCTCCGGCGATCTTCTGATGGTGGTGAAAAACAATTATTTCTGGAAGGATGAAGAGAAGCGCATCGATTTTATTGCAAATGGAGATATCATCAGGGTCGAGAAGGTGCTTAGCACTGAGGATGTACATGGACATATGTTTGCCAATATCTTAATCTCATTGCCTGATTACCAGGATGTAGAGATGGAGGTGAAGGTGCTGCTTGATGTGATCAACCTGGAAGCTGCATCCCTGAACTATGAGCAGCAAAAAACCCTGTATCTTTCAGTTTCCGAGGATTATTCCGCTGAAGTAAACAAGAAGAAAATTACTGAAAAAATTTCCACAGATCCCTATTATAATGCATTGCAGGTAAAATTCGCCTATGCTGTTACCTGTCACAAGGCACAGGGAGGACAATGGAAATCGGTCTTTCTCGACCAGGGCTATTTCACGGAAGAAATGCTGTCGCTCGAGTACCTGCGCTGGCTCTATACCGCTTTTACCCGGGCCTCCGAGAAACTATATCTGGTGAACTTTGCAAAACAGTTTATCCCCCGTTCATAATCAATTGGATTCAAAGAGTATGGCTCCCCTGATTCCTTTGAGTTGATTGCCGTTAATTTTCTTAATAAGCTTAAAAGTGCTCCTGTCAATCACATAAATAACGCCAGGGGTGTTTTTTCGCTTTTCACGGCTCGCCTTTTGTCCCCCGCAAAAGAAAATATGCCGGTCATCGTGACAGAGCGCTTTACAGAATGACTCGTCCGGATTATGCTTCCAGACCAGCTCTCCTTCGACCATTAAACCTGAAGTATTCGGATGTAGTATCTTTTTATCTTTACCAGAAGTAGAACAGATGGCCATCATTTTGCCATCAGCAAACTGAAAGTCGTGAGACTCCCATGCATAGGTGAATTTCTCGATCTCATTGAAAAGTCCATCGGTTTTCAGTACGCCGCTTTCTGCATATTGCTTTTGGGTGAGCCAGTTAAGGTTAATGTAAAATGCGCCCTCGTGTTTGACAATGCTATTGATATGATTGTAATTCTTCTTGTATCTGATCCTTCTGTTCGGCTCCGGTGGTAAGACCTTAATAATCTGCCGACCTTTCAGATCTTCATTATATATCCAGATCTGATTTTTCTTTGTAGCAGTTGTATAAAGCTTTCCATCGTAAAAATTCATCTGATGAAAGTCGGGGGAGGGGATGTAGAGTCTGGTTTTTCTCAGAAGTGAAAAATCATTCAGGCTTATCTTATAAACCCTGCTCAGGCTGGCAACAAAGAGCATGTCACCATGCTGGCATATCCCCATAAAAGGCTCATTATCTGTGGAATGAAAGACAACATGACGTTCTTGCGTTTCTGTGTCAAACCGGACTACCTGTCCGTTTACCGTTGCCAAAAGAAGTAAGGCCATAAATATAGATGTTTCTAAATGTACAGTTAAAACTAAAACTAATTCTGATTGATGATGCTATGCATAAAACATATTATTACCATTTTCATTAACTTTGATAGCATATTAAGCACCGAAACACACATGCCATGAAATCATATAGAAAAGAGTTATGGTTCGAAATTAAACAAAGAAGAGAGTTAATCAACATCACTCCTGATATTGAAGAGTGCCTGAGAAATAGTGGAGTTCAGGAAGGCTTAATACTTGTCAACGCCATGCATATTACATCCTCTGTTTTTATTAATGATGATGAACCCGGCCTTCACCATGACTATGAGCAATGGTTGGAAAAACTGGCCCCGGAGAAGCCTTATAGCCAGTACAAACACAACGGTTATGAAGATAATGCTGATGCACATTTGAAACGTACCATTATGGGCCGGGAGGTTGTTGTGGCCATAAGCGAAGGTAAAATGGACTTTGGTCCCTGGGAGCAAATCTTCTACGGGGAGTTTGACGGCAAACGCCGTAAGCGTGTCCTGGTAAAGATTATCGGGGAATAGCAGTTTCTAATCAAAGAAGTTTAAGTTCCTTTTTAATGGCCGTGATCTTCTCTTCAAGTCTCTCTTTCAGTAAAGGATAATCTTCCTTCTTTTGCAGTGTGTCGAATACACTGAAGTAGAACTTGATTTTAGGCTCGGTTCCTGAGGGCCTCACTGAGATTTTACTGCCATCTTCCAGCAAAAACTGGAGTACATTTGATTTGGGCAGATTCAAGGGAGTCTTAACGCCCGATGCAGTGTCCAGCCTCACCTGCTCCAGATAGTCACGAATGGTAACAACAGCTGATCCATTGAGGCTCTTTGGCGGATTCTTTCTGAAACCGGCCATCATTTGCTGAATCTCTTCGGCACCGGATTTTCCTTTTTTGACCACATTGATCAGGGACTCCTGGTAGCATGAAAATTTAAGGTACATCTCCAGCAGGATATCGTACATACTTTTGCCACGGCTCTTTGCCCAGGCAGCAAGTTCGGCCAGGATGGAACAGGAGGCCACCGCATCCTTGTCGCGGACAAAGTCGCCGATCATAAATCCATAGCTCTCCTCACCTCCGCCAATGAAAGTCATCGTATCTTCATTCTTCCGGATGATATCTGCGATGAATTTGAAACCGGTTAGCACATCCCAGTAGGGAACTTTGTAATGCCTGGCCATATCGGCAATCAGTTCGGTGGTTACCACCGTTTTAACTATGTATTCTTTGCCAGTAAGTTTACCCCTTTCTGACCATTGCGACAGCAGGTAGTAGGAAAGCAGGGAAGCAGTCTGATGACCATTCACCAGGATGAGTTTTCCCTTATTGTCCCTAATAGCGATTCCAACGCGGTCGGCATCCGGGTCACTGGCCATAACCAGATCGGCACCCACCTCATCGGCTCTTTTCAGGGCCATATCAAGGGCGGCCGACTCTTCAGGATTTGGCGATACCACCGTGGGGAAATTTCCATCAACCACATCCTGTTCAGGAACGTTATATATATTTGTGAATCCTAATTGCTTCAGGGCCCGGGGGACCATATATACCCCGGTTCCATGGATGGGGGTGTAGACTATTTTGATATCCGGGTGGGCAGCGATGAGCTCAGGATTAATGGATTGTTTTACTACTTCATTAATGTAAAGGGCATCCATTTCCTCACCCAGAGTGATGATCTTCTTCTTATCTCCGTCAAATTTTACATCCCCTATGGATTTAATCTTCTGGACCTCATTGATGATGTTCACATCGTGGGGATTGATGATCTGACCACCATCTTCCCAGTAAGCTTTATATCCGTTATACTCTTTGGGATTATGGGAAGCTGTGATCACTACGCCGCTCTGACAGCCCAGTTGCCGGATGGCAAAGCTGAGTTCAGGTGTGGGTCTTAATCCATTAAAAAGGTATGCCTTGATACCGTTTGCAATACAGATCTGGGCTGTGATCTCAGCAAAGAGCGGACTGTTGTTGCGACAATCGTGAGCCACAGCCACGCTGATCTCTTTCCTGTCGCTGAACTGGGCTAGCAGGTAGTTGCAAAGACCCTGGGTGGCCATCCCTACCGTATAGATATTCATTCGATTGGTTCCAACACCCATGATGCCTCGTAATCCACCGGTACCAAACTCCAGATCACGGTAAAAACTTTCGATTAACTCAGTTTCATTGTTGTCGAGCATCTCACGAATGGCCGATTTGGATGCTTCATCAATGGGACTGCTGAGCCACTCTTCTGCTTTCTGTCTGACTTCACTCAGGATATTCTTGTTTTCCATGGGCTGGGAATATGAAATTAAATAAGATCATTAATGCACCTTTCCAGGCTTTCTCTCCAGTAGGGAACCTTGACTCCGTATACTTCCTGTATTCTGGACTTGTTCATAACACTGTAGGCCGGTTTTTTCACCGCTCCGGGAAATTCACTGCTTTCAATGGGCAAAACATTGGCCTTACAACCAATGAGCCTGCATATTTCCTTGGTCAGATCAAACCAGCTGCAAACGCCACTGTTTGAGTAGTTAAATAGTCCGGGTGCAAATTGAATCATATCAGAATCCACATCTGAGATGATCTGCATGATGGCACGGGCAAGGTCCTCCGCATAGGTAGGGGTCCCCACCTGGTCATATACCACTCTCAGGTCAGTTTTCTGATCCATCCGGTTGATCATGTTTTTCACGAAATTCTTCCCGAAAACACTGTAGAGCCAGGAAGTACGAATAATCAAAGCCCTGGGATGTCCCCTCAGGGCATCTTCCCCTTCCAGTTTGGTCCGGGCATAAACACCGAGTGGTGCAGTGGGATCATCTTCCCTGATGGGCCTGGGCTGCTCGCCCCGGTAAACATAGTCTGTGGAGATATGAATAATACGAACTGACCTGAATTCCTCCATGCAATTTTTTAAGTTGACCGGGATATCACGGTTTAACTTCATGGCCAGTTCAGGCTCCGATTCGGCACCCTCCACATCGGTATAGGCAGCACAATTGATAATAAATTCGACGGGATTTGCTGCCAGGTATGATTTTAATGCGGACAGATTGGTGGCGTCAAGTTCCTCCACATCCGTGAATGTATAGATCTGCCTGAATCGGTTTCGGATTTTTTTAATTTCTCTTCCAAGCTGACCATTTGCGCCAATTACCAATACTTTGCTCATGGACTTAAGTTTATAGTTGTTTAAAATAGGGCAGTATAAGGTCCTTTTCTGAAACAATCGCTTTTAGCGGATCAATCTTCCAGTCAATCTTCAGATCAGGATCATCAAAACGGATACCTGATTCGGATTCAGGGTGATAGTATTCATCGCATTTATATTGAACAGTTGCATGTTCCGTCAGAACGGATAAGCCATGTGCAAAACCTCCGGGAATCATTAGCTGCAGGAAGTTGTCAGCACTTAACTCCAGGCCAAACCACCGTCCATAGGTGGGGGAACCGGGACGTAGATCCACAGCCACATCAAAAATGGCACCTTCAGTAACCCGGACCAGTTTGGCCTGTGCATGGGGGCGTTTTTGATAGTGCAAGCCACGGATCACTCCATAAGCAGAGCGACTCTGATTATCCTGGATAAAATTATAGCTAATTCCAAAACCGGCCAGGCGTTCCTGGTGAAAGCTTTCATAAAAGAACCCGCGGGGATCCTTAAATACCCTGGGCTCCATAATTAATAGCCCCTCAATTCCGGTTTCTTTTACTATCATATGTGCTAAAAATCAGAGTTCTGAAGCTTTTCACCTGCAACATTAAAAAGGTACTGTCCGTAAGTACTATTGCGCATTGCTTCGGCGAGTGAAAGCAGTTGTGTTTTATTTATAAATTCCATCTGGAAAGCAATCTCTTCAATGCACGAGATCTTTAATCCCTGACGTTGTTCAATGGTTTGCATATAATTGGCTGCCTGAAGCAGGCTCTCCTGGGTGCCAGTATCCAGCCATGCCATGCCCCTCCCCATGACCTTCACCTTCAGCCGTTCTTCTTCCAGGTAGAGTTTGTTCAGGTCTGTGATCTCCAGTTCTCCACGTTTGGAAGGCTTCAGGCTACGAGCCTTTTCAATCACATCATTGCCGTAGAAATAGAGCCCGGTAACCGCATAATTTGATTTGGGTTTTTTCGGTTTTTCCTCCAGGCTCATTACCTGTCCGTTTTCATCAAAATCGACCACACCATAACGCTCCGGGTCGTTCACATAATAGCCGAAAACCACAGCTCCTTCCTTAAGAGTAGCAGTCTTCTGTAATGTGCCGGCAAAGCCATGGCCATAAAAAATATTATCTCCCAGGATCAGGCAGACCGGTTCATTAGCAATGAATTCTTCACCGATCAGGAAGGCCTGTGCCAGACCGTCCGGCGAGGGTTGGATGGCATAGCTCAGTGAGATGCCGAGCTGACTTCCGTCATCCAGCAGGGTTTGATAGAGATGCAGGTCCTCCGGGGTGGATATAATAAGTATCTCCCTGATTCCGGCCAGCATGAGCACAGATAGCGGATAGTAGATCATGGGCTTATCGTAAACCGGAATGATCTGTTTAGAAATGGCTCTGGTAATGGGGTGAAGTCTCGTGCCCGCGCCTCCGGCCAAAATAATGCCTTTCATATCAGTTGTTTAAAAGTTGATCAAAATAAGCTATAGTACGTTCAAGTCCGGTATTAAGGTCTATCCGGGGGCTCCAGCCGTCCAGCACTTTTTTTGCCAGGCTAATATCTGGCTGGCGTTGAATGGGATCATCTTCTGGCAGTGGCAGAAAGATGATCTCCGACTTAGAACCTGTCATCGATATGATCTTTTCGGCCAGTTCACGGATGGTAAATTCCATGGGGTTTCCCAGGTTGACCGGACCCGTAATTTCGTCGCCCGTATGCATCATCCGGATCATGCCATCCAGCAGATCGTCCACATATTGGAAACTTCTGGTCTGGGACCCATCTCCATACATGGTAATTTTCTGGTTCTGAAGCGCCTGTACAATGAAGTTGGACACCACCCTGCCATCGCTGGGGTGCATATTGGGGCCGTAAGTGTTAAAGATCCGGACGATCTTGATCCTAACTCCGTTCTGTTGATGATAGTCCGTGAAAAGGGTTTCGGCACAGCGCTTCCCTTCATCATAACAGGAACGTATCCCTATGGGGTTGACATTTCCCCAGTAAGATTCAGGCTGCGGATGGATTGTGGGGTCGCCATACACCTCGCTGGTGGAAGCCTGCAACACTTTTGACTTGATCCGTTTGGCCAGTCCCAGCATATTAATGGCCCCCATGACGGAGGTTTTCACCGTTTTAATAGGATTGTACTGGTAATGAATGGGTGAGGCCGGACAGGCCAGGTTATATATCTCATCAACCTCCACATAGTAGGGAGCAGTTACATCGTGCCTGATCAGTTCAAAGTAGGGATTCTCAAGCAGATGTGCGATATTTTTTTTGGATCCTGTGAAATAATTGTCCAGGCAGAGCACTTCATGGCCCTCCTTAAGCAGGCGTTCACACAAATGTGATCCAATAAATCCGGCTCCTCCGGTGACAAGAATTCGTTTCATTTAACTTAGGGTTTAACCGCCTGTCTTCCAATGCTGTAATAGGAGAATCCATGTTCCCGTAATTCTTCTGCATCGTAGATATTACGACCATCAAAGATCACCTTTTCAAGCATCAGTTTTTCCAGTATACTGTAATTCAGGATCCGAAATTCGGGCCATTCAGTGACAACGATGAGTCCGTCTGCATCAACCAGGGTTTCATATTTATCATTACAAAACTCGATTTTATCTCCCAGAATCCTTCTGGCTTCTTCCATGGCAACAGGGTCAAAGGCCTTGATAATCCCTCCCTCCCTGCTAAGCTCCTCAATAATCCGAATGGAGGGTGCTTCCCTCATATCATCTGTATGAGGCTTAAAGGAGAGGCCCCAGAGACCAATCTTTTTACCTCTCAGTGAACTTCCGTAATGTTCCTTCAATTTGGCAGGGATAACCGCCTTCTGATTCTCATTGACCAGTTCAACAGCTTTCAGTATTTCCAGGGAACGATTGTATTCATCTCCGGTGCGGATCAGTGCTTTAACATCCTTCGGGAAACAACTTCCGCCATAACCGGCACCCGGGTAAATGAATTTGTTTCCAATACGTGTATCACTGCCAATTCCTTTCCGGACCATATTTACATCGGCTCCAACTACTTCGCAAAGGTTGGCTATGTCGTTCATAAAACTGATCTTGGTGGCAAGCATGGAGTTGGCCGCATATTTGGTCATTTCCGCCGAGGTGATATCCATGAAAATAATGGGGTGTCCGTTGAGCGTAAAAGGTTTATATAGTCTGTTCATTAACTTCTCGGCTCGCTCCGAATCTGTTCCGATCACAATCCGGTCGGGTTTCAGGAAGTCATTGATTGCTGCACCTTCTTTCAGGAATTCCGGATTGGATACCACATCAAACTCCATTTTTTCACCTCTTCTCTCCAAGGCATCTGCAACCTTCTGTTTTACCTTTGCAGCGGTTTTAATGGGAACGGTACTTTTAGTAGCAATAACCAGGTAATCCTGCATATAGGTTCCGATTTCGTCCGCTACGGAAAGTACATATTGTAGATCGGCACTTCCATCTTCATCAGGGGGTGTTCCAACAGCAATAAATACGGCTTCACAGTCAATCAGACTCTCTTCAAGACTTGTGCTGAAGAAAAGACGGTCATTTTCCACATTATTTCTGACCATGTTTTCCAGCCCGGGTTCATAGATGGGAACAATCCCCTTCTTTAGATCTTCAATTTTTTTTGCGTTTATATCTACGCAGGTTACAGTGATACCTGTTTCCGCAAAACAAGTCCCCGATACCAGTCCGACATACCCAGTTCCAACTACAGCAATTTTCATATTCTTGAATAGTTTTTTAAGATGTGTAAAGTTAAATTATTAATGGATATTGCAGCAAGATCAATTTCTGTTTTTAAACGATGGAGCAAAGCTCTTGTTGTCCGGCGTGCTAAAAGATTGCTGGCGATGGTTTTTCAGGCCTTTTGAGAGCTCATTTTTTGGGCATTTTCATGCATTTTGTTAACTTTGCGCCTTGTTTAAGCAATCATAATGTCTAACTTATTAATTTTAAGAGAATTATCTAATGTCTAACGAAAGTAAAAAGGTTGATCCCAACGAAGTTGAGGAGAATGCCATTGAACCCAAAGCCTCTAAAGAAGGAACCGAACCGGTAACCGAAGAGGCGAAGATTGAAAGCGAAGAAACTGAGGCACCTGCCCCGGTGGAAGCTGATACCAATGAAGAACCCGTAGCTGCAAGTGCAAGCGAAGAAACTGCTAAACCAGAAAAGAGTAGTGAAAAGGCACCCGAGGAAATTTCTCCTGCCGATACAGGTGTTCAGGATTTTAACTGGGACGAGTTTGCAGCCAATGATTTGGATAGCTCCGTGGACCACGATAAGTTTGAAAAGTTATATTCAGAAACTCTCTCCACCATCTCGGAAAATGAAGTGATCGATGGTCTCGTGATCTCCATGAATAAGCGTGAGGTAGTAATCAATATTGGTTACAAATCGGAAGGTGTGATTTCGCTCAGTGAATTCCGCTATGATCCCGATATGAAGGTGGGTGATACAGTGGAAGTCTATGTTGACAGCCAGGAAGACAAAAAAGGTCAGCTGGTATTATCTCACAAAAAAGCCAGGGCAATGCGCTCCTGGGATCGTGTCAACCAGGCATTGGACCAGGATGAGGTGATCAAAGGATATATCAAGTGCCGTACCAAGGGAGGTATGATTGTAGATGTTTTTGGAATTGAAGCCTTCCTGCCAGGATCGCAGATTGATGTGAAGCCCATCAGGGACTATGATGCCTACGTAGGAAAGAATATGGAGTTCAAGGTTGTGAAGATCAACCACGAATTCAAAAACGTTGTGGTATCCCACAAAGCACTGATTGAAGAGGAGCTGGAGCAGCAGAAGAAGGAGATCATTGCCAAACTGGAGAAAGGACAGGTTCTGGAAGGAACTGTGAAGAATATCACCTCTTATGGAGTATTTATTGACCTGGGTGGTGTGGATGGACTGATTCACATTACAGACCTCTCCTGGGGCCGTGTAAATCATCCCGAAGAGATTGTCGAGCTTGATCAGAAACTGAATGTGGTTATTCTTGACTTTGACGATGATAAGAAGCGGATCGCATTGGGTCTGAAGCAACTGACTCCCCATCCATGGGATTCACTTGATGAGGCCCTTAAAGTGGGTGACCAGGTGAAAGGCCGCGTTGTTGTGATGGCCGATTATGGTGCATTTGTTGAAATTGCAGCCGGTGTTGAAGGTTTGATTCACGTAAGTGAGATGTCATGGTCACAACACCTGAGAAGCGCCCAGGAGTTTATGAAAGTGGGTGACCAGGTTGATGCAGTGATCCTGACCCTCGACCGTGAAGAACGGAAGATGTCGCTGGGAATGAAGCAGCTGAAAACCGATCCATGGGAGAAGATTGATGAGAAGTACAGTGTTGGCAGTAAGCATATTGCCAAAGTGCGTAATTTCACCAATTTCGGTGTTTTCGTTGAGATTGAAGAGGGGGTGGATGGACTGATTCACATCTCTGATCTTTCCTGGACCAAGAAGATTAAACATCCTGCTGAGTTTACTGCTATTGCAGCTGATATTGAAGTTGTTGTACTTGAAATAGATAAGGATAACCGCCGCCTGAGTCTTGGACACAAGCAGCTGGAAGAGAATCCCTGGGATGTCTTTGAAAGTGTGTT
>JAOZQY010000174.1 GCA_029931975.1 Bacteroidales bacterium
TGTATACAAATAAATAACGCCTATCTTTATGATGCTCTGCTTCTTACGGCGTTTTGCAAGCCGTGTCGTAATAAACTCACGCTAGCAATTGAGAGACTGTTTTCCATTTGATACATATGCATCCTTGAAGGTCCTTCTTGCTCTCCAGTTGATAGGTTAGTCTTATAATCATCCTGAACAGGTAGACTCCCGAAGAGAAGCCTGGTTCCGTTAGTTAGATTCTCCACAAGAATGGAGTCTAGTGCAAGTGTCTTTACTCTCATAGCTAGTTCGTTGAAGGTGTGAGAAGCTTCAAATTAAATATTGCACTGATAGAATGTGCGTTTCGGTACAAATTTTTATTTAAGAGAGAATAATATTGTCTAAGGGGCCTCTTTTCTTATTTGAACTGTCAGGAGAAACTATTTGCGTATTGACCTATTTCTTAATGATCTTACTCGTTGCCACTAAACCTTGAGATATGTTCGGAGTTAAATCTTCTTTTCTTAATCATGATCCTCATGTCCGTTTATGCACTCAGCTTTAGACGCTTACGTTTTTCTAATTGAGGGCAATGGTAAAAGGTTGTTACTGCTCCTCGTTCTTCAGTTGATTATAGATCAATCCTTTCAACTGCGATTCGTTCTTCTGGATTTTTGTACCTTGTGAAATAGAGGATAACTTAATTGACGAGAATTTCCCCTGAAAATGAAGAAGCTTAAGGCCATGATCGCCGATGATGAGGCTGATGCCATTGAGGTATTATCAGACCTGCTAAAGGACTCAGGGCTGGTGTCTGAAGTCAGGTCTGTCAATGAGTCCCACCAGATTGAGTGTACACTTCAAAAAATCAAACCGGATGTCCTGTTCCTGGATATTCGAATGCCGGGTATCGACGGATTAACCGTTCTGGATAACATCCGGCAGTACAACCAGGACCTACAGGTGGTTATTGTTTCGGCCTACGATAAGTACATATCTGATGCCATAAAAATGCATGTCTTTTCATATCTGCTGAAACCTGTTAGCCGGCAAGAACTGTTGGATTTACTGGATAATCTGATCCAAATCAAAAGCAAAGACAATGGCCAGGACAACAGCCATCCTCTTAAGTTTAGACTACCGGTTAAGAATGGATATATCTACCTTGGCAGCCAGGAGATCTTTTTGCTGGAGGCTGAAGGCAATTATACCCGTATCATCACCACCGATCAGCAGGAGTATCTTTCCTCCTACAACCTGGGACGTCTGGCGCAGCGTTTCCCCGAGGGCCTTTTCCATCGGATCAACCGCAAGAACTATCTCAACTGCCAGTACCTGGTACATATCAACAAAAGAAATCTACGTTGTACCGCCCGGGTCAACGAACAGGATTTCCAATATGAGATATCCAGGTCCTTCTTGTCTCAATTCAACAAGGAGGTCCACTGAAAAGAGCAGGATTAAGCGGCGAGATCATTAGGATCATCCGATCCTGGCAGGGCTGGCCCCTATTATTGCTGTTTGGCCTGATCCCAACCGTATTGGTCATCAACTTCTTTCCCCTGAACCTGGAAAAGCATGTTGTATACAGAACCTATAAATCCTTAAACCGGAAATACTGGTTTGATGACCTGGAATCGGATGGAAGAAAGGAGAAGTTCGCAGTGGGTTACAACCCGGACAGTACGCTTTTTTTATTTGTTTTTGATGAAAGGAACCATTTCCTGGGCCAGATTAACTTTGAACACAAGCGCTTTGTAGCCCGGGAGACTGAGCCCGCTTTTTCTCTGGATGTGAACCAGGATGGCATAAAAGAACTTATCCTTTTTACCCGGGAAAAAGATTCCCTGTTCCTAAATGTATTTGACTACAGGCAGATGTCAATTCTTCGGGAAAGCAGACTTGTAACATTGCTGGGTGGATACAATAATAAGCAGGATTTTGATCTTGATCACCTGGGCACATTTGATGTAAATGGGGATGCTGTTCAGGAGGTTTATTTCAAAATTGTAGGAGGATTTTCAAAAAGCCCACGTCAACTTTACCGCTATGATTACATCAATGATTCGCTGGTAACCTCCATAAACACTGGTGCCGCTTTCAAACGTGGTGAAGGTCTTGAATCAAATGGTAAATTTCACATGCTTCTTTCTGCCTCAGCAAACGGCAATTTCAAATCCGGAAGTCCAGTTCCCTATTCTGATACTGCCGCCTGGATTTTTGGCTTTGACCAGGATCTGCAAATGACCTTCGCCCCAGTATACTTAGGCCCTTACCCTTTCGACATACATAGCATCATTTATGCAGAAGGATTCGGTTATTGTATAGCCAAATCTGATTCATTGGATTTCAGGCAACTTCTCCGAATTGGCCTCGACGGCAGCATTCAGCGAGGATCTTATCTACATGGACAGGGTGCAGCCAGGATAAATGAAGTAGATTTGGCAGACTTTCCTATTTATTATGTAACAGAACTGGCAAATAATAAGACTCTGCTATTGGATTTCAAACGGATGGAACTTCGTCCAGATAGGTCTGTTCGCCACTTTAACAGGATAATACCTATGGTCAATGAAGATCTTGATGGGGACGGAAAAAACGAGCTCGTTTCTATCAACTCTTCTGATCTCAAGGCAGAATTGTTTACGCACGGAACCTTGCGCCATGGAAAGGTTATTGAATTGGAATCTGCAGCATCCAGTATGGTCTCAGCAAACTTTTATCCTGAACTGGATAAAGGCGAGATTTGTTTCACTTCCTTGTCAGGATCAGAGTTATTTGAGTATACAAAGAATCCAAGATTCAGTATCAGATACTTGGTTTGGATCGGGATCTACATGCTGTCTGTAGGGTTCGTTATGTCCGTTCTGTATTTACAACGGCGCAGAATCGAACACCGGCATGCCCTTGAAAGGCAGGTAGCAGACTTGCAGCTTCAAAACCTGAGGAACCAACTGGATCCGCATTTCACCTTCAATGCGCTCAATTCAGTGGGCAACGCCATCTACCAGGAAAACAAGGAAAAGGCCTATGACCTCTTCCAACGCTTCACCCGAATGATCCGCTCCTCACTGATGACCTCCCAGCAGGTCTTCCAATCCCTGCAGGAAGAAATTAATTTCACCACCGACTACCTCGAATTCCAGAAGACCAGGTTCCGGGATCTGTTTGACTACATCATTAAAGTTGATCCCGAAGTAGACCTCGAGAAAACCGATATCCCTCGCATGCTCATCCAGGGATTTGCCGAAAACGCCGTGAAGCATGCTTTTCACGGCATCGATTACAAAGGAGAGATTATTATCTCGGTGCAACAGTCCCCAGTAGGAATCAAAATTACCATCAAAGACAACGGCATTGGAATAAAACGATCCAAAGACCTGGGGACTACTTCCGGCACCCAACAAGGACAGCAACTCATTCAGGAACAGATCCGCCAGATCAAAAGACTCTACGATAGAAATATCCAAATAAAAATTACCGACAAACCCGTTTCTGGACAAGTCAGTAGAGGTACCAAGGCAGAGATTCTTCTCAAATGAGATTTATGGACTGTTGAAACTTTAGGGCCATTCATTTCTTAGATATACTGGAAAAACCAGAAGGGTTGACCAAACTTCGACGGAATGGGATATATTAGTATTTTTGCATGACTGGGACGGATCTGGGCTGAGCTAAGCATGTTTTGAAAATTATTACTGCGATATTGGCCTCCTCCATCAGTATGTATTATCAGTAAATATTCATACTTACGTTTCTTATTGTAGGAGAAAACCTGCTGAAGACATTTTTCAGCATTTTCACCTTTCATATCCTCACTTCCCAGCAAACCCTTTATTTCTAAGGTGTAGTAATCCTGAAATTGAAATATATAATATAACCCACTTATACTCTGATAATACGTAATATCGCCAACAATTATCTGATTTTCTCCGTTTAAGGTAATGCCTGCTATCAAATTATCAAATTTATAATGATGACCTCTGGAATCAGTTGTCTTTATGTATGATCTGTATGGCTTTAATGCATATCCTCGCATACTCATTTGTTGTTCAAATTGATTAACCCCAAGTAATGTATATAACCTTTGTTTGTGGTAGATCACTCGTAATCCAGCTCTCGATTTAATCTGTCGGTCTTCTTTTACTATCCTCTCTAACAAATCATATAGATCGTGCTTTTTATCTTTCTTTTTTAGTCGTTTATGATAGGCCTGATTACGCAGTTGTAACATTACCTGGGTTTGAACTTTTTTAAAAGATCTTCCCCGGCTTCCTCGCTTATTTCATCTATGGCTGTTTTGTAATAATCTAATTCGATTTGCTTCTTACCTATAATCTGCTCCAGCTCTTTAATGCGATACAGTAACTCTATATTCTTCTTCTCTTCACTGATTTTCTCTACCACTATTCGCTCTGAAGTATCCAGCTTTGAGTATTTCCTCTTCCACTTGTAGACAGCTGTTCCGCTAACTTCATATAGTTGACATATGTCCTTTGCTGTAATCTTCCCCTTGTCCAATAAACCAACCTTTTCTAACTTAAATGCAGTACTAAATGTCCTGTGTGATTTTAATTGTCTTTTCATTGTCGCTAAATTTATGAAAGTTTTCAACCAAACTTAGCGTCAACCTATATCATGAAATAACAAACAGGATTTTACATAGATGTACAGAGAGAGGGATGCAGCGTAGAAGCATATCAA
>JAOZQY010000175.1 GCA_029931975.1 Bacteroidales bacterium
TGGTACTCTCCCAACGAATCAAATCTGATTTCAGCAATATAGTCCTTGAAGATTTCAGGGATATTATCCTGAAACAATATGGTATTATTTGGTCGATTGTCTCCACAGGATATAAGGAGCGTTAATCCAATAAGTAATAAATATCTCATACTATGTTTTTTACAGAGAATCTGCCCATTCTCTCAAATTTCCGAGATCCAATCTCTCTCCAAAAGGTTTTAATGAAGACGACTCATATAGTTCTTGGAGCCTCCTCGCATGTGCCGGTCCTGTATTGGCATAGTCCAATAGTCCAATAACAACATCCAGTTTTTCGAGCTGCTTAAAATTAAGCCGGTTCGCCGGTTTGCCGTTTGCAAGCAAAGCAACTTCAGACAGTTCTCCTGAATACCTTTCTAAGAGCCGTTTTAGTTTTGCGGCATTGAGTTGCTCCAGATCCGCTTTCCTGTTTTTATAGTAGTTCACAAAAGTCCGGTTGGAAGTATTCCAGAGGTAGCGGTTGTGTCCAATATAGGGCAATGGTGCACCTTCGTTTAAAATAACAATGTTCCACTGCTTATCTTTCGTCCACGGGCGTTCGATTTCCACCGGAGGCGTGAGGTCGTATGCCGCATCATCAAGAATTTTGGGATCGTTAAGAGAAAATTGATGTAGGTCTTTCGGTGCAGGTATAATGTGAGTTGCAAGTTTTTCTTTAGGAATAGAATTGTCTAATGTTACATTGCCTTCTGTTTCAAGTGTAAGTGTTTCAAGGTCGCGCACATAATTATCAGGAAATTCTCCTCTGTTAAAAGTGTAAAACTTTTTTGAAGTGATCATTTCAATCGTACACAGCATATCACCGGTAGCAGACAGAACCATTGTTGGAGCAGTGATTCTGTCCACATATGAGATCGTACTCAAGGTGTACCATGTTTTAGATTTCATATCGTTTTTAAAAATAGAGAGGGCCAGGTCCGCACCCGGGGCGATAAGCGCGAGAACGGGCAGCGGCTTCTGAGCATCCGGCGGGAGATTACAGCCTGAAGATTCCTGGTTGTCAAGAAGGTAGTTCATGCCATAGATCCAGTTAGGGCATGGCAGATCAGAGACCAGTGCACCCAGGGGAAAGAATTCAGCCCCCATCGCCAGGGTCATATAACCTCCTCCGCTAACACCGCCAAAAATCATCTTTGCACGATCTGCAAAAGGCAACCTTCTTGCCCATTGAATCATCGCTTTAGAAAAGTTAATGCTATTACCGAGTGGGAATTCTATGGGGATTTCTCCAAAGTAGGGAGTAACAACCGCCATTCCCATGTCAATATATGTATTTATCGTATTTTCAGAAGATTCGTAGTGAACACCGCAATAGACGGGGATCTTGTCATTGGATTCCAGGAGTTCCGGTTTATAGTAAAACCTTGCCTGTCCCTTCAGTGTTTCGCCATTCATTCCAAGGTATGGAATGGTCACTGTAACAAAACTCAAACTGTTTAAATCCTGCTGGTTCTCCACATGGACAGCACCATCGAATCCTTTCTCGGAAACGATGGCATGATCTTGAGCGAAAAGAGATTTCCCCGAAGAAATAGTTAGTAGTAATACTATGATTACTGTCAATCGATCTCTTTTCATCTTAGTTCCAGTATTAAAGAACCACCTGGTTCCAAGGTCCATTCTGTATCGGATCCTTTACCGGGTTCTGCATCAATGGATGCAAAGACTCCGTCAAGTTCCCAGCCGGGAGAAACTTTCAGTGAAAACAGGGCAGGATGATCCCAGCTGCTATTAGATAGTACAATACGGAGCCTCTCATCCTTCCGGAAGGTCCCGATAATCAGGTTGGCTTTCTCACCTTCGGGTGTTATCACAGGAGAGGATCCTTCTACAATTTGCCCCTTTTCAAATCTTGCTGCATCTGAATTATCCCATCCCAGGAGTTCCTTTCCGACCTTTTTCAGGTACTGATTAGTCTCCTTTACAAACTCATAGATTTCGGTTCGGTTGCCCTTTTTATCGATCATGGCGTTGTAATGATCCTCTACCAGCGAGGACTTTCCATCCTCCCTGGCAATGCTCCATCCATGATCAGGTAACGGGGTCCAGTATGCGAACCATCCGATTCCTCTGGTACCGTAGGCCAGGGCTGTATTAGCCTGCCAGAGTATTTCAGCCCTGCTAGGCACCCGAAATCCATTGGTAATTCCTTCGCTCATAACAAATACCATGTAAGGAATATCTGCCCCTCTTGCCGCTTCCCTGACAATAGAAAGGTCATTAAACCACATTTCGTGCATTGTGGTGTCTATCCTCAGCGAATAGTGGTCGTATGAGAGTAATTTCGGTTTCACTGTTTTGATGTAAGACTGAATGTAGGCCCTGTAATCATCACCCACCCAGCCGTATGAGGGGTTCACATTGATCAGGGTTGCATGATCAGGATCCAGTTTTCGGAACAGTTGGGTAATTGTATCCAGTTCAGGAAACAGGTGAGCGTATGGTTCGTCCATGATTATATATGCAGCCAGTGCCGGGTGGTCTTTGTAATCATTGACAATACCTGCGAGAGCAGCTGTATCAATGGTTATATTCTGGTTTGCCGTGTAAGGCAGTGTCCTGATGTCCCAGGGGATGATTCCGATACCAGCCTTATAAGCGAGATCCATCGCTTTGAGATTTTGCTCAGGGGAGTAATTCCCGCTGCCCCCTGTAGCCAGGTATTTAATCCCCGATTCGGCAATTTCCCGGTACCGTTCAAGAGTGGCCTCTTCCGGAGGTGGTCCTGCATAGCCTACAATAATAAAATCGTCTAATATTCCCGGTTGATCCGGAGCTGTTGTGCAACCTGCCATCAGAAATGCAACCAGCATCAATGGAATTAAATGTTTCATGGTGTCTATTTTTATATTGAAGTTAATGTATTAAATCATTCAGTAAGTTAAGCAGACTACGGCATCCTATTGCATCGATTCTGCCCCAGTGGCGGTGGCCGAGTACCAGAATGCTGTGGAGCTCCACATGGGATTCAACTCTGATATGATTTGATTTGGCTCTGACTCGTTCGGCTCTAATATCCATTGCTCCTCCATCTTTTTGATATCCAGCTTGATCTCTTCACTTGCTGTCAGGTTATCTCCATTTTCCCCTGTTTCGCAACCGGTGATGATCACAGCAAACAGGACGACTTGCAGGATACGTTTCATCTATGGATGTTTTATTGGTCTTCTTTTAACTCAATGATAACCGAACCTCCCGCTCTCACGGTCCACCTGAGGAGAGATTCGTTTTGACCTGTCGGATCTGCTTCAATGGAGGCAAACACCTCCATTGGTTCATATCCGGAAGCATAGTGCAGAGCAAACGATGTGGGTTTGTCACAACCGGCGTTGGAAATTACGAGGCGGGTCTTGCCCTCTTTGCGGTAGGTTCCGATAATTATATCTGCCTCCTCTCCATCAGGCGATACAACAGGTGAAGATCCTTCTCCGACCATTTTACCGTTCTCATAGCGGGCTACATCTGTGTTATCCCAGCCAAGAAGTCCCTTTCCTGCCCTCTTCAGGTAGAGATTGGCTTCACGCACGAAATCATACGTTTCCGTACGTTTCCCGTCGATGTCAATAGGACCATTGTAATAGTGTTCAATGAGCGGGGGTACTCCTTCAGCATGAGGCACTCCCAATCCCGCCTCTGGCGTCCAGTAACTTAACCATCCGACTCCCCGGGCGCCATACGAAAGCACCGTATTTGCCTGCCAGAGTATTTCGGCCCTGTCGGGGAGACGCAACCCCTCTTCAACACCGTGACTCTGGATAAATACAAGATAGGGGATACCAGCCTTTTGAGTCTCCTTCCGAACAAGGGAAAGGTTACTGTACCAATCATCATATAATGTAGTGTCATGTTTTAGTACATAAGAGTCATATGCCAGAAGGCCTGGTTTCACAATATCAATAAAAGAGGTGATGTATTCACCGTAGTCTTCAACACCAAATTGTGTAAGTGTACCGTAATTGGGGAAAAGACAATTTAACGATTCATTCTTCGGATCTACTGAATGAAAAATATCGGCAACCTGCTTCAGTGCAGGGTACATGCTTATGTCTGGTTCATCTTTGACAAAATATCCTCCGAAAGCCGGATGATCTTTGTAATCCCTGGCAATTTGCTTTATCACGGCAGTATCAATTGAAACATCTTGATTCCAGTCAAAAGGCAACAGGCGCATTTCAACGGGAATAATCCTGATCCCCACCTGTTGGGCAAGGTCCATGGCTTTCAGGTTCTGCTCCAGGTTAAAGGATCCGTTGCCCGGGACAAGGTATTCGATCCCGGCATCAGCAACCTCCTGGTACCTTTCCAGGGTGACCTCTTCAAGCGGCGGACCGGAATAGGCCATGATGATGAAATCGTTTATTAACCCGGATTCGTGTGTTCCGGTATTATCCTGATTATTCGTTTCTCTGTTTCCACAACTGGTCAGGAGTATGGAGAACACAACGGAAGTTAGTAATTGAATTTTTGCTTTCATCCTGATTGTTCTAACAATACTTCGTTAAACTTTTAAGCGGCAATAGTGCCGTAGAATATAAGTTCTTTGACATAGTTCTGATTTTTGGTAGAGTATGGGTTTATCCCGAACACGTCAA
>JAOZQY010000176.1 GCA_029931975.1 Bacteroidales bacterium
TATGTTACTGCTAAACAGATTGTAAAAAAAAAATAAACTTGTGCAGGTGAGCTTTTATTTGTTATTTATTGTTATAAAAGAGTTTTAAAATAAGGTAAAATATCTTTTAATTTAAAATTTTATAATATTCTGGGGAAAATATTCTGAAAAAATAAATATTGGAATAAAATGTTCTGGGGAAAAAATAAATATTGGAATAAAATTACCCGACGTCAATTTGTCAAAAAAAGTGTGTGGGCTACCAGCACTCTGTTACTATCCCCTAATGTTAATTTCGCCCTAGGTACTGCAAGCGAAGGCGAGGCAATGATTTCGCCGTCAGAAACCGCGGTTATGGAATACCAAGATTATAAATTTACCTTTGTTGTAGGCACAGGTGGCATACCGGCAGGAGGTTATATCCGGTTTGGTTTTCCAACCTGTGCTTCCTATAATGGTCTCGGATCAAAAATTAACTGGAGTGCACCCCAGGTTGACAACTCAGAAGATACCGGTTTTGTAAGTGTGGTTTCCAATCATGATCTTACCGTGGATATCGAGACCCTTGAGCATAGAGTGAGCCATAATCTTTCCTACCGCATAAAGCTCATTGCCAATGAAGAACTAAACCTTGGTGAATCTATTATTATTGAGTATACCCAGGCAAGTGCACAGGGAATCGCCCAAACATGCATTTTCCCAGTATCTGTTGGAATAACTGAAGATGAAGAAGCCATTCCCATTGCAAAATTTCCCCGAGTCAAAGTCAGAGGAGGGGAAGCTGGCCACATTCGCGTTGTAATTCCATCCATAGTAAGAGTCGGGGAACAATTTAAGGTAAAAGTTGTGATTCTGGATAATTATGGTTTTCCAGCCCACGATTATAGAGGCTCCATCACTTTACAATCAAAAGGGCAAAGTCAAAATCTCCCAGAAAGCTATAGCTTTACAGCAGATGACAGGTCAAAGCATGTTTTTCCAGGGATAAGTTTTCAAGAACCAGGAAAATTTCTAATTATAGTGAACGATAATTTCATATCTGCCGATAGTAATTCCTGTTGGGTTAGATCTAATCCCCCTGAGTACAAGCTTTACTGGGGTGACTTGCATTGGCATTCCAAACTTTCGGATGGGTTAACTCATCCACGGGAAGGATACTCATACGCCAGGAAAGTAACCTGTCTTGACTTTACTGCCTTGACTGATCATGACACCCTGCTTGATCCCAGGGGCTATTGGTCATTGGCCTGTGAATTAGCAGAAGAATATTATGATCCAGATGAATTTGTAACCTTCTGCTCCTATGAATGGACCAGCCTTTCGGCCTTAGGAAGGGGGTATGGTCATAGAAATGTTTATTACCTGGATGATGGCGAACCTTTATTCACCTGCACTGATGAAGCAACAAAAAATCCTGACGGGTTATGGCAGAATTTAACTGGGAGAAATGCTTTTACCATTCCCCACCATCCTGCTGATGGTGGCCGTAGCGTGGTGGACTGGTCGTACTTTCATGAAGATCTGCAACCTTTGGCAGAAATATATCAAGGTGCTGGTAATTCAGAATACTATGGATCAGGACCACCTTACTCTGTTTCAAGCAAAGGAGAGCCAGGGTATTACATCCAGGATGCACTGGCCTCAGGTCAAAAAATTGGTTTTGTGGCCTCAACTGATTCTCATTACACTTTGCCGGGTGGTAATGACATTTTATCTGACTATTTAGGGCATCGCCATGCCTTGCCTGCCCTGACAGCAGTTTATGCCCCATCCCTGACCAGGACATCTGTCATGAATCAAATGAGCAAACGTCATACCTATGCCACCACTGGAAAACGGATAATTTTGCGTTTTATTATAAACAAAGAAGTCATCATGGGCGATGAATTGACAACAACTGAACCTCCTTCTCTTGCGGTTATGATTATTAGCGGTGATACCTTAATCAAGCAGGTTGAGATAATAAGGGATAACGATACTATATACAGCCTTACAGATAATACAGATCAGGTAGAATTCATATTTATAGATAAAGAATTCGCTGATTTTGATCTGAATAGTACTCATTATTATTATATCAGGGTTACTTTGTCCGACACCTTCTGGGCCTGGGTAGACCATAATAAATTTGAATATTACCATCAGGGCTGGTCAAGCCCTATCTGGGTAACCAAGGGGTAAAAATGATTGATTATTTAATTGTAGGTGCAGGACTGGCAGGATGTGTATTGGCAGAACAATTGGCACAACAGAAGGGAAAAACTGTTTTAATTGTGGATAAAAGAGATCATATAGGAGGAAACTGCTATGACTATTATGATCATTCCGGTATCCTGGTTCATAAATATGGACCCCACTATTTTCGTACAAATAATAAAATAGTGTTAGATTACCTTTCACAATTCACAAAATGGCATCACCACCAGTACAGAATTCTTGCCAGCGTGGATGGTCAGCTTGTCCCCTTTCCCATAAATCTTGATACTATCAATTCCCTTTACGGATTGAATCTGTCAAGCTTTGAACTTAATGATTTTTTTAAAAAAATACGCAAGCCAGTAAAAAAAATTAAATCTTCAAAAGATGTTGTTCTCAGCCAGGTCGGGCAGGAATTGTATGAAAAATTTTTTGAAGGGTATACCAAAAAACAATGGAATATAGATCCTTCTGAGTTAGAGGCTTCTGTTTGTGGTAGAATCCCGATAAGGTCAAACAATGATGCACGTTATTTTAATGATAAATATCAGGTAATGCCTAAACATGGCTATACACGTATGT
Organism: Bacteroidales bacterium; assembly: GCA_029931975.1. Lineage (GTDB taxonomy): Bacteria > Bacteroidota > Bacteroidia > Bacteroidales. The sequence goes on from JAOZQY010000176.1 coordinate 2,758, forward strand.
TTTTAAAATTGATCAGTCATCATAAAATCCATTTGCTGTTAAAAACTGATTTTAAAGCTGTTAAGGATCTTATTCCCTGTAAACACCTTGTCTATACCGGGCCAATCGATGAATTTTTTAACTATAAATTCGGACATCTGCCCTATCGATCACTTGAGTTTGAATTTGAAACAAAAAATCAGGAGTGGTTTCAACCTGTTTCTCAAATTAATTACCCCAACGATTATGACTTTACCAGAACTGTTGAGATAAAACATGCCACAGGACAGGTGCATGATAAAACAACAATTGTAAGAGAGTATCCTGTTGATAAAGGCGAACCTTTTTATCCGGTTCCCAGGGAACAAAACCAGAAACTTTATGAAAAATACAACACAGAAGCAAAAAAATTAAAAAAGGTATCTTTCCTAGGCCGTCTTGCCCAATATAAATATCTGAATATGGATGAGGTTGTTTATAGAGCGCTGAAGCTTTTTAATACCAGATTTAAATGATAGTTGATTGTCAAATTTTTTATTACTCAATGGCCAAGTTTTTTTAACTGGCCTTGTTTTTTTCATTCATCACCTGCGTTTTTATATTGGTCAATATTTTCTTTTTTCTTTGCATCTACAGAGATAACAGTATTGAGAGGCAATTGGAATAATTTTCTGACTTGGCATATCTCAAGTGTGTGAATGACGATTTTTTTTGGTTTTGAAATTATTTATATAAAGGCGGAAACGGACGGTTGTAACTATGGCATTTTTTGTGAAAAAAAAACAGACAAAAGACAACCAGATAATCATAGTATCTGGACTTCCACGTTCTGGTACATCAATGCTCATGAAAATGCTTGAAGCAGGTGGCCTGGAAATTCTGACAGACGAGATAAGAAAGGCAGATACGGACAATCCCAAAGGATATTATGAATTTGAAAGGGTTAAAAAACTTGAAACCGATAAAGGGTGGCTGCCCCAGGCAAAAGGCAAAGTAGTAAAGATTATTTCTATGCTATTAAAGCACTTGCCGTCGAATTATACCTATAAAATTGTTTTTTCTAACCGTAACATTCAGGAAATTTTGGCATCGCAAAAACAAATGCTTATCCGTAGAAAAGAACCCATAGATAAGGTTTCAGATGAAGTGCTGGCAGATATTTATGAAAAACATTTGGGTCAACTGGCAAAATGGCTCAGCAATCAACCTGGGTTTGAGGTCCTCAATGTCAACTATAATAACATCCTGATGTCTCCAGAAAAGTACAGCAAAAAAATAAACCGGTTCATAGGCGGTCATGCAAATATTGAAAATATGGCTGGTGTAATAGATAAGACCCTTTATCGGCAAAGGAAGAAATAAAGGAGTTCCTGTTTGATAAATTGGCAAACAGGACATTCTTATTTTAAATAAACAATCAAAGGAAAAAATTAATGAAACATTTTGAAAAACGTATTCTGGTAACTGGAGGGGCTGGATTTTTAGGATCTCATCTTTGTGAACGACTTAATGCCATGGGGCATCAAGTCATATGTGTCGATAATTGTTTTACAGGGACGAAAAAAAATATTGAGTCTTTTATGTGTGATAACTCTGGTTTTGAATTCATCCGACACGATATAACATTTCCACTTTATCTTGAGGTTGATGAAATCTATAATTTGGCCTGTCCGGCATCACCCATACACTATCAGCTTGATCCCATTCAGACCACTAAAACTGCGGTTCATGGTGCAATAAATATGCTGGGACTTGCAAAACGGATAAATGCAAAAATTTTTCAGGCATCAACCTCAGAGATATATGGTGATCCTTCCTTACATCCACAACCCGAAAGTTACTGGGGCAATGTGAACCCCAACGGCCCAAGAGCCTGTTATGATGAAGA
>JAOZQY010000071.1 GCA_029931975.1 Bacteroidales bacterium
TGGAATCGTAACAAGGTACGAAACGTTAATATCAACGCAGAATTAAACTAGAGCCATTGAATATTATAGATGAGACCAATCGGATTTAACTTAATTTTTCTGATGGGCATACTGATATGTCTGGGTTCATCCTGTGATCAGGATGACTTAGCTCAAGCTGAGTATAAACAGGAAATGCGGGCATTCGTGCAGAAGATCAGCGTTTATGCAAAAACTGCAGATGCCGATTTTCTGGTGATTCCCCAGAACGGACAAGAATTGGTAACGGTAGATGGAAATGAAGATGGAGAACCTGAATACGATTATCTGGCCGCTATAGACGGTGTAGGCAGGGAGGACCTTTTTTACGGATTCAAGAGGGATAACGATGCTACTCCTGCCGATGAAAAAGAATACATGCTGAGTTTCCTGCTTGTATGTGAGCAAAATGGGGTAGAAGTACTGACAACGGATTATTGTTGGGATCACAGTAAGATGGATGATTCATACCAGCAGAACAGTCAAAGGGATTTTATTTCATTTGCTGCTCCTGACCGTGAGCTAAATACCATACCTGATTACCCGGTACAAGCCTATGAAGTGAATGCAGACGATATCCACAATCTGGGTGAGGCAAAAAACTTTCTATACTTGCTTAATCCGGAACAATATGCTGATAAGGAGGATTACCTGGGTTCGTTGAATCGAACCGATTATGATGTAATCATTGTAGATCTGTTTTTTGAAGATGAGGAACTCAGCAAATCTGATATAGCCTCGATGAAAGTTAAACAAAATGGTGCTCAGAGATTGATAATCGCATATATGAGTATTGGCGAAGCTGAGGACTATCGCTTCTATTGGCAGAACTTTTGGAAAGTAGGGGAACCAGAATTCCTTGAGAAGGAAAACAGGCAATGGAGGGGCAATTACAAGGTGAAATACTGGGACCCCGATTGGCAAGCCATCATCCTGGGCGGAAAAAATGCCTATCTGGATAAAATTCTGGCTGCCGGATTCGATGGGGTGTACCTGGATATTATTGATGCATTTGAATATTTCGAATAAGCCATGTCCCCGGAAAAATCAACGCATTCACCTGATCATTCAGGATCGGCCTGAAATGGTCAGGTGGTCGGTTCTTCGTCAATTTTGGGGAAATTCTAAGCCTCAACCAGAATGTGTAATTAACTCTAATCACATTTCTTCGAGTTCCTGATATCCAACATAGCTGAATTATTGAATTAGCTTCCCTAATGTTATAACTTGCATGAGTAACTAACAATTATTTATATGAAACCATGAGACCACTGTTCATTGGAATTTTGCTATTTCTGATCTGGTCCTCACTTTCCACATGGTACTACGTGTGTCATGTCAATGATTTTTGTGATGGACCAGAAGTATCCCAACAGGTTTCCAGGCCGGAAACCCAACCTAAAACTGATAGTGTCGCAGTAGCTGAAACTGAACCGGCAGAAGAAATCACTCCTCTTCCAGAGAACCTGGTAATTCAATTCGCATACAACCTGGATGATTTCAAATCCGGAGAAGAAATATCACGATTTTTATCTGAGTGCAAAGCCTACCTTGAAAAAGAACCGGGTTCAATGATCGATATCATAGGCCATGCCGATGCCACCGGGCCCGCAACCTATAACCAGGCTCTTGGAATGAAGCGGGCAGAAAGAGTCAAATCCTTTTTTGTAGGACAGGGCATACCGGCCGAAATAATAGAAACCTCCTCAATGGGTGAAAGTGAACCTGTTGCTGATAATGCAACTCCCCAGGGAAGGGCAAAGAACAGAAGAACAGAAATATTCATCAAAAACCAATAAAATGACCACGTTCAACATCATACTGGCACAAACTCTGGCAGGCACTGTCATTGAAATCATCGTGCTCTTACTGGTAGCAGGGATGATCGGATATTTTACCTCCTACTTTTATTATCGTAGTATCTACCGAAAGAAAATCCATAAACTGGACAGTGAACTGAAGGATCTCCAGATAAAAAATGACGATCTGCTGGACCAGATCATCAAGCTGGAAAAGGAACTGGAGAAAAAGGAGAAAAAGGAGAAAAAGGAGAAGTAGATTTTGTGGTTGTCACTTAATTAATTGGCATTTTATACCTATCGGTGGTTATTCCGTAATGATGCATCATATTGTGCTCGGACGGAGGTTCGTAATAATGATAATAATGACTTTTTCTCCAAATTTCGTAGTTTTATCCGGTATATTTTGACTACCTCCATTCCGAAAAAAAGCATCAACAACATGAAAAATATTCTTTCCTTATTTGTCCTCCTTGCGCTTGCGGGGAGCCTCTCTGCCCAAGGCCTGGGTGAGATCGAATCGAAGCGTGTTACCCTGAGCAACGGGTGGAGCATTACGCCGGTGGGCCATATGGTTCCACTGGGCGATCTGCCTCTGAATATTGCCGTTGCACCTTCCGGTAAGCTTCTGGCGGTAACGAACAACGGCCAGAGTACGCAGCAGCTTATGCTTTTCGACAGGGAGGATTTTGCCCTTCTTGATTCGGTTGAAATGGGTAAATCGTGGTTGGGACTGGTATTCTCCGATGATGGACGATCTCTCTATGCTTCGGGTGGGAACGATAACTGGATCGTACGCTTCTCCATCGCGAACAAGCGCCTTATTCCCGCCGACACCTTCAGGCTCGGCAAGTCCTGGCCGGAAAGGATCTGGGTGGCCGGTATCCAGGTAGATGATGCGCGGCAGCTGCTCTATGCTGTGACCACCGAGGATAACAGCCTTTATATCTATGATATGAAAGGACATCAAACAATCAGGCGCCTTCCTTTGGGAGGGGAGGGGTATACATGCCTGCTCTCTCCCGACCGGGACGAACTCTATGTAAGTTGTTGGGGCTGTAACCGGGTGGCGGTCCTCGACACACGGACACAGGCCTTCAGGGCATTCATTCCTGTGGGCGACAATCCGAATGACATGAGTCTGACCCGCGACGGGAGCTACCTTTTTATAGCCAACGCGAACGACAATTCGGTATCGGTCGTTGACCTTGCATCACATCAGGTCGTTGAGGTGTTGAATGCAGCGCTCTACCCGGATTCTCCTTCGGGATCGACCAGCAACAGCCTGGCCCTGGGGAATGATGACAGGACGCTCTACGTGGCCAATGCCGATAATAACTGTTTGGCCGTATTCGATGTATCGGAGCCCGGATCCTCGGCGGGGAAGGGATTTATACCCACTGGCTGGTATCCGACCTGTGTCCGTGTGGTGGATGATAAGATTCTTGTTTCAAACGGCAAGGGGAATATGAACGTGGTGAATCCGCATGGTCCCAACCCTTACCGGAAGGGAGAGCAGGTGATATACCAGCAGGGAGGCGAGACTAAAACGATGAAGGTTCAATACATTGCCGGGCTGTTCCGGGGAACGATGCAGGTTATCGATGTTCCCGGACCGAAGCAGGCAGGCATCTATTCGCAGGCGGTTTACAACAACACCCCTTTCAAGGCCGGTAAAGAGATAATGATGGACATTGACCCGGCCAATCCCATCCCGCTGCAGGTGGGCGATGCCTCACCCATCAAATATGTTTTCTATGTTATCAAGGAGAACCGCACCTACGACCAGGTACTGGGGGACATGCCCGGGGGGAACGGCGATCGGGACCTGGTCCTGTTTGGAAAGGAGATCACCCCGAATCAGCATGCGCTGGCAGAGGAGTTCGTCCTGCTGGATAACTTTTATGTGGACAGTGAGGTGAGTGCCGATGGCCATAACTGGACTGTGGGCGCCTATGCCACCGACTACCTCGAAAAAACATGGCCCACGAGTTACGGGGGACGTGGAGGAACATACCCTGGTGAAGGCAACCGGGAGATCGCGAACAACAGGGACGGTTTCATCTGGGATTTCTGCAAACGCTATGGCGTGAGTTTTCGAACTTACGGCGAGTTTGCCAGCGGTGACAAACCCAATATTCCGGTTCTGAAGGATCATCTTTGTCCCTATTTTACGGGCTGGGATATGGGGGTGCGGGACACCGTCCGTTTCGGCCAATGGAAACGCGATTTTGATTCGCTGCTTCTTGCGAACAGCGTACCCCAACTCACGACTCTTCGTTTTCCCAACGACCATACCGAGGGACTGAACATCGGGCGTCCCACACCCAATGCGCATGCAGCGGACAATGACCTGGCCGTGGGACTTTTCGTCGAGTACCTGAGTCAATCGCCCATCTGGAAGGAAAGCGTGATATTCATCATTGAGGACGATGCCCAGAACGGTCCCGATCACGTGGATGCACACCGTTCGACGGTTTACCTGGCAGGTGGGTTTGTGAAGCAGGGCTACGTGGATCACACCATGTATTCAACCACTTCCATGCTGCGCACAATTGAGCTGATCCTCGGACTTCCTCCCATGAGTCAGTACGATGCATCGGCTGCACCCATGTATGCATGTTTTGATACCAAACCCGACCATCCCCCGTTCACGGCCAGGACCATCCATGTCGATCTGAATGAAAAGAATACCGAAGTAAGCGCTTATTCTGAGCTTAGCGAAAAATTTGATTTCTCCAAAGAAGACAGTGCCCCGGATAACAGCTTTTGTGAGGTGATCTGGAAAGCCGTCAAAGGCCTTGACAGTCCCTGTCCCTTGCCGGTACACGCAGCATTTGTTGCAGCAGGGGAGGATGAGGATTAATTGAGAAAGTAATAACAGGATATTTAGGTGTAGGAGAATGAGGGGAAAGCACCTTAAGGCGATATGCACATCAGGGGCTAACTTAAAAAATCGAAAAAATTAACAACAGCACTTGCAATATCAGGATCATCCATCCTTCCTATTACAGCATAGTTTTTAACTTCATTATTAATTTCAATTTCTTTCGTTTCGCCCTGGTAGACATCAAAAAAATTCTCTTTTTTTCTGCGGCCCATAATTCCAGAATGTAACAAATAGACATCGTTGGCTTCCTCAACAAAAATACCTGCTTGATATTCTTCACCGTCCCAGGCGATACTTATAGATCCACTATATGGAAGAATTCCACCTCCATATTTCCAATTTCCTACAAAAAAAGTATGCTTATGGGCTTGTTGATTGTCCTGATAGTAATACCATTTCTTAAGCGTGATATTATTATTTACCGGGACATCTTTCATAATTTTGGGGATATCAACACGCCGCATTGCAATATCAGGCAGCAGCTTGGTCAATCTCTTTTTCAATTTATGCTGAAGCGACAATATCCTCTTACTATCTGTAATTATTTTCATGGCTGCTATTAGTGATGGAAAATTAGAGTAGAACTGTTTATCGGCCACAAGGTACGGAACTTAAACAAAATAATTGCATGAAACTGTTATTGGCTTGAAACATGAGTATAGGGTAATGTGTTCTTTACTCTCCCAGTGCCAGGAGCAATTTCTGCTTCAGTTTTTTCAGGTCGTCGGCATTCAGGGAACGGCCCGAAAGGGGAGTGGCGATTTTTTCGGTGGTGGTAATGCGGACAGGTGCCTGGCTCAGGACAACGATTTCGTTGCCCAGCAGAAGCGCCTCATCCACGTCATGGGTCACAAAGATCACACTTCGCTTGTCACTCTGCCAGATTCTGGAAAAGGTCCGTATGAGGTTCAGCTTGAGTTTAATGTCAAGGCCCTTGAGGGGCTCATCCATAAGAATGATGTCTGAGGGAAAGGCAAAAGCCCGGGCAATGCTAACCCGCTGGCGCATTCCACCGCTTAGTTTGGAGGGATAGTAGTTGGCAAAATCCGTAAGTTCTACCATTCGGATAAAGCGTTCGGCTATTTTTTCACGTTCTTCCACGGGGATGTTCTCGGGAAGGGCAAATTGTATATTCTCCTTCACTGTTTTCCAGGGCAGCAGACGGGGATCCTGGAAGATGTAAGAAATGGCCTTATGGTCGAAACCGCGCAGACTTCCGCTATCGGGTGTGCTGAGATTGCCAATGGTGTTGAGCAGGGTGGTTTTACCACACCCGGATGGACCCAGGATGCAGGTGATGGCGGTATCCGGAAAGGTGATAGAGAAATCCCTGAATAGCGCGATTTCGTCAAAGTTCTTATATAGTCCTAAGATCTCTATGCTCATGATCAGGTTCTCCAGACGATTAGCAAGCGTTCAATCCAGCGGATGATCTTTTCAAATGCATAAGAGATAAGTACCGCTACCAGGGTCCATGCAATGACCGCATCCACATTTAGAAAGGTCTGTGCAGCCTGCATGAGTGTGCCAATGCCGTATTCGGGCTGACTCAGTACTTCGCCGGTGATGATGGCCCTCCATCCTATGCCAATGGCACTGGATGCCCCGCTGAAAATAAAGGGTAAAATGGCCGGGATGTAAAGCTCCCTGATAATCCGGCTTTTGCCGACCCGGTAAAAGGTGGCCATCTCCACCAGGTCGGGGTCCACATTTTTGATCCCGTCGCTTACATTGGTATAGATGAAGGGAAACATGGTGAGCAGGGCGATGAATATGGGTACTGAATCGGATCCCAGCCAGATAAGTGCAAGCAGAATAAGTGCGATGACAGGTATGCTTCTGATGCTTATAACGAGGGGCTGCATGAAGGTGTTGAAATTCGGGTTAATCCCTGCCAGGATGCCCAGCCCGAGTCCCAGTACAAGGGAAATGAAAAAGCCCAGGGCTCCGCGCAGCACGGTGGAACCTACGATGGCCAGAAAGTGCTGGTCCCCAAAGATCCTCAGGGTGGTAAATAGAATTTTTTCGGGGGGCGGCAATATAATATCCGACCCGAAATACAGGGAAAGGAGCTTCCAGGTGACCAGCATAAAGGCCAGGGAAGCCAGGCTTATGTAGTGCTTTTTAGTAAATGAAATTTTCATCCGGAATTCTTCCTCCAATAATATCGGGGTTCATCTGCTTAAATATTTTCAGGTATTCCTCAATTTCGGTCCTGATCCCTTTTGACCTGACAAATTTAAGCTTTGCGTGCTGAATGGAACTGAGTCCGACCTGATAATTGGGTGAAATATCGTATTTAACCAGGAGCCGGGCTGCGCTGTCGGGATTGAAATTTACCCAGTTGATAGAGGCCTCGTAGCTTAGAAGCAGCTGCTCCACTACTTCGGGGTAGGCTTTGATTACACTCCTTCTGACCATGAAGGAAGTTTCCACGACCTGATTTCCCTGGAGTTTTTCCCATTCCTCACTGAGGCAAAACAGACGGTGTACGGACTTGTTTTTTTCTTCTACCATGCTGGCCATGGGTTCGGAGATCACGGCTAATTCACATCTTCCGGCCGCCACAGCATTGGCCAGGTCGATATGGGTTGGAAAACTGTAGTCCAGGCGCACATCTCTGTCCGGATTGATGTTGTTTTTTTTGAGCAGATAGCGAAAAAGCACATCGGGAGTCATTCCACGCGCCATCAGATTTATACTGCGGCCCCGGAGGTTTTCCCAGCGGGTAATGGTGCTGTCGCCCCCAAAGAGATAAAGACTTCCCCATACCGGTATGGCCACTACCTGGTACTCCAGTCCCTTATTATACAAAAGGGCGGCCATGGTGGTTGGAAGAATTACAAAATCGGCAGATTGTTCTATCATCATCTTCCGAACCTGCAGGGGCTCATTCAGAATCTTTGCCTCTATGCTATGCCCGTCGCCCTGACTGAGGCTGTCGATCATCCGGATCATGCCCATGGATGAAGGGCCTTTCAGGGTGGCCAGAATCAGCGTATCTGTGGGGGTGGTATCTGCCTGTGGTGAAGTTCTGCACCCGTACAGCAACATCGCGAATACCAGTGACAGGATCAATTTTCCGGGGACATTTGTTCTGCTCAATTTTTCGAAATTTGGTTTGAAGATAATTATTCCTGAACAACTTTCTTCGGCATAAGTTGCATACTTGGAAATAAACAGCTTTCTTTGTTAAAAGAATAACAGTAAAACTGCTTTCGTTCTGCGATGGGGATTTATTGCCATCAAGGTGAAGCAGGTTCACATATAAATCTAATCCAGAGGTACTCTGAAGGAAAAGAAAAAATACAATGAAAAGATTTTGGTTTTTGCACGTGCTTTCTGCACTGCTTTTGTCTCTTCCGCTAAGCGGACAGACTTTCCGTTTCGAGGGAAAGATTTTTGATCAAACAGATAATAAGGCCATTGAGAATGTGGTGGCAGAGCTGACTCCCGTGGATGCGATCGGGAGTTCTTATCATGCCCTTACGGATCGCAGTGGAACCTTCGTCCTGGAGTGCCCTGGGGGGGACTACCGTTTGAGTTTGCAGGTTCTGGCCTATGCCCCCCTGGTGAAGGAGCTTACTATTGGTAGTGATATGCAGGAAGAGTTTCACCTTAGCTTACAAAGCATTTCCCTGGGGGAAGTTGAAGTGTCCAGTTTCCGGATTAACCGGAAAGTAAAAGACCTGCCTGTTCCCATGGCCGTTGTGGGATCCCACAGCTTCCGGATGCAGTCGGCCCTGAGTCTTTCCAATGTTCTGGCTGCCGAGCCTGGTCTTGCGCTGGGTGGTGACGGTGTCTGGGCCACCAGCATCAATGTGCGAGGAATGAGCGAAAACAGGCTGGTGACCATGATTGACGGAAACAGGGTGGAGACTGCCTCTGACCTGACCGCATCCATGAGCTTAATTGATGTGAATGATGTTGAACGCGTGGAGGTGATGAAGGCAGCACAATCTTCTCTCTATGGTACCGGCGCCATTGGAGGCATCGTTAATATCATTACCAAGGATGGCCATTTTGCAGATCAGCCCTATGTTTCGGGAACCCTGATGTCGGGGTATGCTTCGGCCAATAAGCAGAAGAGTGTACATGCCGCGGTGAATACCGGTTCAAAGAAGTGGTACCTGAGGCTTAGCGGAAGCACGAACGATGCTGATGATATACGTACACCGGAAGGTATCTTGCCCAATAGTCAGTTCAAATCCAATAATGTGGCCGCAAAAATTGGGGTGAAGCCTTTTGCCAATCATCTTTTCAAGCTGCAATACCAGAACAACTGGGCCACCGATGTGGGGATTCCGGGAGGAGCAGCCTTTCCCGGGCCGGCGGAGGCCAGGTACACCGATATTGGCAGGCAGTTGCTGGCCGCAAGCTATGAGATAAAGGAAATAGGCGAGAGGCTAAGCAGCCTGGAAATTCGCTATTTCACCCAGTATATTAACAGGGATGTGGAGATGATTCCCAATGCCGTAACGATTCTACCGCTGCCCTCGGGAGAACAGCATATTACTCCTGAGCGAATAGTTCCCATCGGGAACCATCTGACCCATGGAGCACAGTTGCAGAGTAATTGGGATCTGGGTAAGCATAACAACCTGATAGCAGGTGTGGATTTCTGGTCACGCAGGCTCACCACAGAGCGAACCAAGTTTATTAAGGTGGAGGTCCTGAATGGCAGCGGAGCGATTGTTAAAACCAATGAACTTGAGCGTGGGGAGACCCCCATACCTGAATCGACTTTCGGCAGTGCAGGGGCATTCATGCAGGATGAAATCCAGCTATTCGATGAAAAGCTGCGTTTGATTGTGGGCGGAAGAATGGATTTGATCAGGGTTCAGAATGCCACGGGCTATGATATCGACTACCTGGTGGTAAACGGGGTCATGAACGATCCACCTCCCAATCAGCGTATCACCTTTGAGGAAGGGATGGAGTATAACATTTCATGGAGCGCCAATGCGGGTCTGGTACAAAAGCTATCGGCCAATACGGATCTGAGCTTTACGCTATCCCGTTCCTTCAGAGCAGCTTCGCTGGAAGAACGCTTTAAATACATAGACCTGGGGAATTTTGTCCGCCTTGGCGATCCTGGCCTTCAACCTGAAAGTGCCTACTCGGCAGACCTGGGATTGAGAATCTGGAAAACGAAATTCAATCTCCAGGCAGATGCCTTTGTGAACAGTATCTCCAATATGATTGTGGAAACTCCCGGCGATTTTATCTATAGCATTAATACGGGGCTCCTGGAGGGAAGCACCGATACCATTCCCGCCCTGATCAATGCTAACGTTAGTAAGGCCCTGCTTTACGGCTTCGATTTCGGAATGCAGTACAATATCTGGTCCACTCTGGTGGTATACGCATCGGGTGCTTATGTGCGGGGACTGGATACGGAAGCGGATGCCAACCTTCCCCGGATTCCACCGCTGAGCGGACGCCTGGGTATGCGTTACTCTTTCCCCCGAATTGTTTCAGCAGAGTTTACGGTCCTTGCTGCCAGCAAGCAGGATAAAATTGCTGATGGGGAGACAGAAACAGATGGATATACACGTTTCGACCTGGCCATGAGCTCAGCACCCCTTCGGCTCGGACCAACACAGTTGAGAATATATGCCGGCATCGAAAACCTGGCGGACCGGTCTTATACCAATCACCTGAGCACCAACAGGGGAAGTATAAGCATTGAGCCGGGACGCAATTATTACCTGCGTCTGATCTTTTCTTTTTAATGGGTTCATTGGAGAATTTCATATATCTTTAGCTAGATCCACTTAAACGAAAAGTCTTGATTAGAAAACTAGTATTGATACCGGCCCTGTCTGTGCTCTTACTCTCGGGATGTGCAGAACTAAACACACTTATGCAATCTATCCCCGTGGATGTTCCCCTGACGGAAGCGGACGTGGCAAAAGGCTTGAAAGAAGCCCTGATCGTGGGATCGAAAAATTCTTCGTCCATCCTTTCGGCGGTGGATGGGTACTACGGCGACGAGCTGGTGAAGATCCTTCTGCCAGAAGAGGCATCGGTTATTATCGATAACCTTGCCAGGATCCCGGGAGGAGATAAACTGGTGCAAGATGTGGTTCTCAGGATCAATCGGGCAGCTGAGGATGCGGCCAAAGAAGTGGCTCCTATTTTTGTCAACAGCATTACACAGATGACCATTTCGGACGCATTTGCCATTTTGAAGGGGGCCGACAATGCGGCTACCCAGTACCTCAGCTCCACCACCCGCACGGATCTTTACAATTTATATAAGCCAAAGATCAGGCAGTCGACCGAGAAGGATATCCTGGGAGGAATTTCTACCAAAGAATCGTGGGAGATCCTGACGGGAAAATGGAACGGATTTGCCAACTCTGTGGTAGGCAAATTGGCCGGTTTCGAAGCTGTGAATACCGACCTGGATGATTACCTGACAAACAGGGCCCTGGACGGGATGTTCCTGAAAGTGCAGGATGAAGAAAAGAAAATCAGGACCAACGTTTCGGCACGTGTCACTCCGCTTCTCGAAAAAGTCTTCGGCAGTCTGGATTGATCCGTCAAATGCAAATCACAAATTCACGAATACATTTATTCATGAAAAAAGCATTTCTGCTTTCCCTTATTCTATTTATTGTTATTGGTCTGATGAATGCCCAGAAACCGGAAATTACCGGGAGCTGGCTATTGATACGTGCTGAGGTGGATGGCGAAATCCAACAGCCCTATTTTGTGAACGAATTTCATAAGAGCGGGACCTTGATTATGATGGGAATGGAAGTTGGAACATGGAAATTCGACGAAAACAGCAAAACCATTGCATTGGAATCTGATTTTGTCGATGATTTTAGTGGCGATATGTCCATCCTGAAACTTACTGATAAAGAGTTGGTGGTTGACAAAGATGGTGCAAAACTATTCTACCAAAGACTTGACCAAGCTGAAATTGCAGCTGGTAATAGAAATTCAGGACTCTTTGGGACCTGGGAGCTAAATGATTTTCCCTATCCCGAATTAAACACGCTTATCACCTTTAAGGAACCTGATTTAATGACCATTATTGAAAAGGGGGAAGGCTATGAGGGAAGGATCTCCGGCACATGGATTTTCAATGAGAAGGACATGTTGCTTTTGATGATCGGATTTATGGGTGATAATGGCTTTAATGGTGAAAACAAGGTGCTTGTTGTGGACGAAGAAAAACTTGTCCTGGAAAATAACGGAAGAGTTTTTGAGACCAAAAGAAAGGCGTCGAAGCCATCTAAAATTGAACGGCTCACTTTTAGCGGGGATGATTTTTTCACCTCTGATGGCGATTATAAATATGAAGACGAGGACCGGAATTTACCCTGGGCTAATTGGTCGGAAATGAAAATGGGCCTCTTAAATGTAAGCGAGTTGGTTTACAATTATTCCTTGCTGATTGAAGGTACAGAAACCTTCGATAGCAAGATTCTCAGGGCCAATGTGGAGGCTAGTTTAGAAGAAGAGGGCTATCAGATCGACTTTATTTTTTACGGATACGACAGTTTTAATCCTCCCGATGATACCCAGATCCCCCCAAATCCCTCTTACGATCTGGATCTCTATCCCCTTCATGAAGATACGTACAGAATAGCAGGCAGTGAGCAGATTACTACTCCTGCCGGCACCTTCGACTGCACGGTGGTAGAAGCATTGAGCGATTCTGATGTGCTAAAGAAATTGTGGATGATCAATGACAGATTGGGCATCTACGCAAGAATCATTGAAGAGGATCCGGACGAGACTTTCGGGCACTATATTATTTATGAGTTACAAGAGATTAAAACAGTTTACTGATATGAGATCCTTTAAACTTCCCGATTTTCCAATCCCCTTACCATGCTATTAGGTCTCTATAAATTTGGGAAGATAAAAGGACGCTGTAAATTCATTGACTGGCAAGAATCAAATACATGTCCAACAACTGGTTTCGTTTCAAGCAGTTTACCATAGAACAGGAGCATGTCGCTATGAAAGTGGGTACCGACGGTGTTCTTCTTGGTGCCTGGGCATCGGTCCCCGGACCGGGTAGCAGAGTTCTGGATCTTGGATGCGGTACCGGGCTGATCGCCCTTATGATTGCCCAGCGAACCAGGGATGTCTGGGTGGATGCCCTTGAAATAGACCCGTCATCCGCCAGGCAGGCAAATGAGAATATCCAGAACTCGCCCTGGAAAGAACGAATGAAGTGCATACCTTCTTCCTTCCAGGACTATTCTTCTAAAGGCAAATATCAGTATGACCAGATTATTTGCAATCCGCCATTTTTCTCGGCTTCTTCGAAAACAGCCTCGAAGGAGAAAAATCTCGCCAGGCACGATGACAGCCTGAGTCTGGGGGATATCTTCCAGGGCTCCGTTTCACTGATGAAAAAAAGGGCTGTACTCAGCCTGATTCTGCCGGTTGATAAGGAAGAAACTGCCTATGATTTGATGTTGGAGCATCGGATGCATTGCAAGCGAAAAACCCGGGTAATACCCGCACCCGGTAAGTTATCGAACCGCGTATTACTGGAGTGCTCTTTCCTTCCAGGGAAATGCCAGGAGGATGACCTGACTATCGAGACCGGAAAGAGACACAGATATTCTGATACATATAAAAACCTTACAGAGGATTTTTATCTGGGGGAAGGCTGGAAAGACCGGCGTGAATGATCACAGCGGGTTACGAACTTTTATTTTGCTTGCTTGTTTAAGAGAATGCACACTCATTTATACGGACAGGGATGAAAAGAAATATATTACTAAGCGGACTCTTAATCATAATGATGGTTATGGTAAATGCACAGACTAGTTTTCACGACTTTACAGTAAAAGATATAAATGGGGAGGATTATCCCCTTTCACAGCTTAAAGGCATAAAGGTACTTGTGGTGAATACGGCATCAAAATGCGGATTGACACCACAGTATGAAGGCTTGCAGGAGCTTTATGAAAAATATGGAGGTGATGATTTTACGATTATAGGATTTCCCGCAAATAATTTTTTAAAGCAGGAGCCAGGGTCAAACGAAGAGATAGCCACATTCTGCAGTATAAATTATGGGGTAAGTTTCCCGATGATGAGCAAGGTGTCGGTCAAAGGAGACGATCAGCATCCTCTTTACCTTTGGTTGACATCAAAAAGTCATAATGGAGTGGAAGACAGCAAGGTTACCTGGAACTTTCAGAAGTATATGATCGATGAAGAGGGAAAGCTGGTGGGATATTTCTCGCCCAAGACAAAACCAGACAATGAAAAGCTTGTCTCCTGGATTGTAAACTGAGAGTCGGTCACCTCTTTCGGAATCGTTGATTCATTATGATTATGCTGCTATATTTGTACAATAATATGTACTTATATAAGTTTTAGCGTGATCTTTGACCTCTATCAACCCCATATATAGCATTCTTTGCATCGACGATGAGGTGCAGAACCTGGCAGTTTTCGATTCTGCATTCAGCCAGGATTATCATGTTTACAAGGCTTCTACAGGCAAGGCCGGATTGAAGATTCTGGAGCAGAAAACCGTTCAGTTGGTGATCACCGGCCAGGACCTGCCTGATATGACAGGGCTTGAATTCCTGGAAAAGATTATACCCCTTTATCCTGACTGTATGCGGATGATTATGACTGGTACCGGGGACATGGATGATATTATACGGGCCATCGACAGGGGCATTATATTTAGCTATGTGGCCAAACCCTGGCAGCCTGAGAACCTGAAGATCAGCATTGATAATGCCCTGGAGGTTTATAATCTGAAACGCCAGAACGGTAACCTGATATCTTCCCTGAATGAGATAAAGCAGACTTTACAGCGCAAGGTGATGGAGCGAACGAGGGAGATTGAGCAGCAAAGGCTCAATATCACCGACAGCATCCTCTATGCCAGGCGGATCCAGAAGGCATTGATGCTTACCGGCAAAGAACTGGATAAATTGATGCCTTCTCATTTCGTCTTCAATAAACCCAAGGATATTGTAAGCGGCGATTTCTACCTGGTTAGTAAGAAGAATGACAGGCTGATTATCGCAGTGGTCGATTGTACCGGGCACGGCGTACCCGGGGCCTTCATGAGTATCCTGGGAATCAGTTTTCTGAATGAATTAGTGAACACCATGGACAGTCCCCAGGCCAGCGACATATTGAATGAACTTCGTAAACGCACCATCCGGGCTCTTGGCCAAACGGGGAAAACGGATGAGGCCAGGGAAGGAATGGAAATGGCTCTGTGTGTGATAGACCCTGTAAGCAGGAAGATCCAGTATTCCGGCGCCTTTCGTCCCCTGTATCTTATGAGTGGGGGAGAGCTAAGCGAAATAAGGGGTGACCGGATGCCTATTGGGATCTATCATGAAGAAGAGATACCTTTCACCAACAGGGAAATTCAGTACAGGGAGCATGACAGCATCTACCTGTTCACTGACGGGTATGTGGACCAGATTGGGGGACTGGACAGGAAGACCTTTAAATCGGTACGATTAAAGAAGCTTATCCGGGAGATCTGGCAAAAGCCCATGAAAGAACAGGCTTCCATTCTGAGGGAGGAGCACGAGATATGGAGGGCCGGGCAGGAACAAATTGACGATATTTTGGTCCTGGGAGTAAAACTCTTCGATCTAAAGCATTGACGTCATGCGTCAATTCTCAGGGTTTTTAAGTCTTGCACTTTTCTCCTTCCAATTCGCATTTGCTGAAGAAGAGATATCTGCTTTGATTTATTTGACGATCCCGATTTTCACTCCAAAATTGGGCATAACCCCTGAAAAATCAATATTTTGCACCTGACTGTATTTTGTGAATTCTTTTTCATCCTCGTATTTACTCAGGCGGAGCATTCCACCCACATACACATCTGCTGTAATGGCCTTCCATAAAACAAATTGCCATCCGACGTTAAATCCTCCGGAGAAAACATTGAGTTTTTGTGTGACCTCGATTATTTCCATCCTATCCTCTTCTACATTGTATTCCTGATCAAAGCTAGAAAGGGTAAGCCGGCGGTACATGACAACTGGCGCTACATAGAGTCCCCTCGGTGCAGAATACTCGGCTTTGCTTCGGGGAAGCAAGTAATTCCTCCATGCAAATGATCCGCCCAGACCTGAAATATTCTCACTTTCATAAGAAATATATTCGTTCGCGGCTGCACTAAAGTATTCCAGACTCTGGTTGGAGAGATAGTAGTTAGCAATTCCATTTTTTGAAGCATAGCTTGCCATCGCGGACAATTCAATGGAGTTCCCCCGATTCAATACTCTTTCGACGGAGAGCTGCAAAGTACCTTCAAAAAGCCTCACCGGATATATCGAAATGACATATTTATCAGGTGGTATTGTGATAGGCTCTGCAGAGTAGGTAGCCTGGATATCCGATTCACTTTGATTTACCAAAGCAGGCAATGAAGCCAACATTATACTCTGTTCAGCCATGAAGGATTGCTGTTTTTTCAGCAATGAATCAAGCAGGAGGAATTTGTAATTAAATTGTTCGGGGCTAAAGGAGAGTTGCGCTATATTGTTCTCTAAATCCCTTAATTGCTTTTCCAGCAATGCGGGTTTTTCTTCCCAGAGACGTATTTTGGAATCCAGAAGATCCAGCTTGGTTTCTGCCAGGTTCATTTTCAGATCAACCATCTCTATGTTTTGATAATCTGAGTCTTGTGCCAGCAAGGGTGTAAATCCGGACAGAATGATAGCAATAAGGCAGACTGCCAGGTTCTTAGAATTTTTCATAGTAATTTAGTTTTCGTGGGTTTATTAAGATACTTCTCAATGAAGATGAGAAGTACTCTTGCAGGGTTGCGTTGCTTCCGTCTTGCCTTACTTCCGGGCTTGTTACGGGATGGCTTTATCCGCAACTTTTTTATTGATTAGTTCATCCATACCCACCCTGGTCACATAGTTTGCTACCCCTTCCGGCAGATCTGCCCTCGGTGGCACCATAGGAATTTCTTCCTGATC
>JAOZQY010000027.1 GCA_029931975.1 Bacteroidales bacterium
CCTGCCAGAGCAATATAGAGCGCTTTTTTTAAAGGAGTTTTTTTCCAGCTACGTATCACATAACCTGCCAGAGTACCCATTAGGGTAACTGAAACGGCAGATACAATGCATAATACACCTTCCGGGTCAAATACATCGTTATAGAGCTTGCCAGGAATCAGGTGCTGGTCCAGCCAGGCATTGATGGTGGTGGCAGGTTCAAAGGTCCCGGCCCCGAATCCGGGTACAGGAACAAATAGCTGCAAAGCAGCCACACCGGCCATGATGCCCAGCATCCAGTATAGTGGTCCCTTTATGCTTTTGGAGTAAAGACTGATTAGCGCTGCGAAAAAATATCCGAATCCAATCTGAGACAATACGCTCACATAACGCAGATTTGTAAATCCCCTGCTGGTTGCCCCATTATAAATAATACCAAAGGCTATCAGGGCCAGTAGCCGGATAAATATTTTCTTAAAGAGTAGCGATTTGGAAACTCCTTTTTCCAGTTTCGAATTGATGGCATAAGGGATAGCCACTCCACTGATGAACATAAACAGGGGGAAGATCATGTCGTAAAAATGGAATCCCTCCCACTCCACATGATGGTGTGCCTGTGTGGCCAGCACTTCCATCCAGTTCCATCCGGTCAGGTTGGCAAGTGCGACGAGGATTCCACCGCCTCCGACAAGCATGGCCATATCAAAACCACGCAGGGTGTCAAGTGATTGTAATCTTTCTTTTGTCCCGGTTCTCCGGGGAGCTGTTGTATCGCTTGCTGACATAATTAGGGTTTTATATTACTTTATATCAATTTGTAAGGTCCATGCATATAAACAGGGTATTTCATCCATCCCCATTCTGGGAAGTTCAATCGTAAGCTTCTCCCCTTCCACTTTCCATTGAAGCGCAGTATCCCAACCGAGCAGGGTTACATCGACAATCGTTTCATTATCAAGCAGATCTATATTTATCTTATTGTTCCAATTATCGAAGATGCAAAATATGGAACCGGGTTTGGTGGTGAAATAGAGTTTTTGCTCCCCATTCATCTGACCGCTTACCTCTCTTTTCCTGCTCTCGTAAATGGCTTCGCCGTTGACCTCCAACCAGGCTCCCATATCTACCAGCCGCTGTTGCATGATAACCGGGATCCGGCCGTCGGCCGTCGGCCCCACATTCAACAAAAGATTGCCCCCACGGCTCACAATATCTATAAGTTCATGTATCAGTTCTTCTGATGTGCTGTAATCATCGATATTTTCTGCCCTGTTAAAACCATAGGATCCACCAACGCCTCTGCTTTCCTCCCAGGGATGACTAGCTTCCACCCCTTTCATATCCTGGTATTCACTGGAATAATAGTCCCCGTGATTGCCAGGCATATTCTTTGCAAAACGATCATTTACAACTACCTCATCCTTTACCGGAGAGTCGTTATACAGCCAGGCCAGGAAATCTTTAGTACGCCAGTACTCTTCGCTTCCATCCCACTCTCCTCCATCGGCAAAAATCAGGGAGGGCTGGTAATTATTAACCAGCTCCTTTAGCTGAGAATTCATATGTTCCACATAGGAATTCTCCGGAATTTTGTATTTCTCAACCACTCCATCGGGCAGGTAATAACCCGACTCGGTGCGATGGGTCCAGCTGCTTTCCCATTCTATATTTGAATAATAGAGTCCCATCTTCATCCCTTTGGTCCTGACGGCCGCGGTCAGATCACCTACCAGGTCCCTGTGAGGTCCCACATCCATGGAATTCCAGGCCTTTTTATAGGGGCTCTTTGTGGGCCACAAACAATACCCATCGTGGTGCTTGCTGGTAAGTACCACATATCTGGCACCAGCTCTCTGAAATAGCTCTGCCCAAAGTCCGGGATCAAACAGCTCGGCCCTGAACATTGGTGCAAAGTCGCGGTATTCAAAATCCGCTCCATAGTTCTTGTTGTGAAATTCCTCACCCCCATTGTCGGGATTGAACATCACCCTGGCATAGTACCATTCTGCGTAGGAAGCATACAGTCCGGGCTCCAGCTTTCGCCAGGCAGGTACCGAATAAACTCCCCAGTGGATGAAGATTCCAAACTTGGCATCTTCAAACCAGTTGGGTATTGGCCTTGTATCAAGTGATTCCCAGTCATTTTCATAGGGCTGTGCATTTGCATGAAGATAGCTCACACAGATAAAAACCAGGACAAGAAGTTTTTTCATTACTCAAAAATAGCAAAATGCAGTTGTGAATAATATATTTAAGGCCTAAAAATAAGAAACCCTTTCATAGTTTTGTGTAGCATGAGATTCTTGATTCCATTGTTGTACTTGATTTTACTTGTCGGGAAGCTATCCGGGCAAAGCAGCGACCTGACTGCCATTTTCGAGCCTTCAGACGAAACAGTCTCCTATCTCCTGTTTGACAAGGAGGAAAACGACTTCAGGATGATTGAGGCATTCAGTGCAAGAACTTATGATCTGGCTCCCAATCATCCCCGGCTTACACTTTCGGGCGATTTCACCGGAGATGGCCTGGATGAGCTGGCTGTGTTTAATGATCTTAGCTATACTCCCAATATGAATCCTGCCTTTACCTGCTCAGTAGTAAGGGTTAGTCGCTCCGGTGGAGAAGTATTTATCCCCTCTGGAACCTGGTTTTCAACGCTGAACTCGCAACTGGATTTTGACTATGTCTCATTTTCCGTGGCTGGCGATTATAACCTGGATGGATTGGATGATATTGCGCTCCTCTACAATGATCCGGCAAGTGATCAGTTAAGCATTTACCTGCTTGAATCAAGTGGTTCAGGGTTTTCAGAGGCTCAAGCCTGGTACACCGTTAACAGAAACGAATTTAACTTCACCGCTTTGGAATTTGCATGTGCGGGCGACTATAACGGGAACGGAAAACCCGATATCGCTGTCTTGTACAACTACTTTGGTACAGCACCGGAAACCAAACAATCTGTTTTCATTTTTGAATCCGACGGAAGCTCATTTGAGCTACTTCCTGCAGCATATACAACTACTAAAGCAGAGTATGATTTCTCCAATATAAAGTATGCTTTGCCGGGCGATTACAATCTGGATAGTTATTCAGATATTGCAATGTTACTTGATGATTCACTTAACCATCTCTTGTTGATCCCTGTATTTGAAGGGTCTGCAGCGGGTCAGCTCTCACCGGCTGAATTTATCAGCATTCCGGAAACAGAACTGGATATTTCGCAAGTGCTACATGCAACAGTCGGCAATTTTGCAGGCGATACAGCTACCGATCTGACTCTTTTTTATGACCATCCCGGAACAGGCAGTCAGGAGATTCTGGTGCTGGAGAGTAATCTACATTCCTTTAAGGTTCCTGAGATAGCCAATGTGTCTGATCTGGGAACCCTCTCATTCTCGGACCTTACTGCAGTACTAAGCGGAACTTTTATATATCAGCCACTGATCACTGCTGCCACCTGGAAGGACGATAGCCGGGGAGCTGTCTCTTTTACCTTTGATGACGGCTACAGGGGAGCTTTTGAACATGGGGGGGCGGAACTGGAAGAAGCTGGATTGAAGGGGACCTTTTATATTTTCACAGATACCACCATCGTCTATGACGGGGAGCTGGCCAGCACCAGCCTGGTCAGATCATACAGGGAGATGGGACATGAAATTGGCTCCCATACACACAATCACTCCAACCTGGGCTTTCTTACCGAATCAGGGAATCTTGATTCACTTGAGCAGGTGCTCTCCACCTCTGTAGAGCTGCTAAATGAACGTTTTGACCAACAGACCGTGTCCATGTCCACTCCCTTCGGAAGCTTCCAATATGAGACCCTGGTATACATCGCTCAGCATTTCTACACGGCCAGGAGTAGTCAGTTCGGATTTAACCTGGCCACTCCTTATGACTTCTATGCCCTTAAATCGTGGCCCATTCTGAGTACCACCCCCCCTGCCTATGTGGATAATCTGCTTGCCATAGCGGAGACTTATGGCACCTGGCTTCCTCTGATGTACCACGATATGGTGGATATTCCCTTTGATGAGGAGACCGAGATCTACAATTACAGCAGGGAGCTTTTCCGGGAAACGGTGCAAGATGCCGCAGAAAGAGATCTCTGGATCGATACCCATGAAAGAGTCTATAAGTATATCAGGGAGCGTAATGCATTGAAGATAGTGCAGCTGGAGAGTGAGGATATGGAAGCAGAGCCGGGACACTTTTCCTTTGAGGCCGATGATGGTCTGCCTGATTCCATTTTCAATGTGGAACTGACTTTGAAAATTGTCCTGCCAGTTGGCTGGACAGAAGATTCTGTCACTGTGGGATCGGAAGAAAACTTCAACTATGTAGCGGTTCAGGAGGACAGCTTAGATCGCTTCATTCTCTTTGACTGGTTCCCGATCAATGGAATGACGATCACGGTACATGAAGGCAAATTAGCCCTAAGCGGATTTTCTGAGCGTACTATGCAGCCCACAGAAGTAAACCTTAAGGCCACTCCCAATCCCTTTCACCACGAAACCCTGGTTACGATACCCGGAGGCAGTCATACAGATGCTTATCTAATCCTCAGGGACATACATGGACGGATCGCGCAGGAAATCAGGGAGCATGCAGGAGGAAGCTATCGACTGTCACGAGAAAGCCTGGCTTCCGGGATCTACATATTGCAACTGGTCGAAAGTAGTGGAAGGCAGCTGGGATCACTCAAGGTGATGCTAAACTAGCAAGGAGATCTTTCTATGCTTTACAGTAAATTATTAAAACTTTAAACGAAAGTTAATATGCTTTCATTCGAAAGTTTGTATATTTGTTGTAGTAAACTCACAGGCTGCTTCAATGATCTTCAATATCCAACGATACTCAACCCATGATGGAGATGGCATACGGACCCTGATTTTTTTCAAAGGATGTCCGTTACGATGCCAGTGGTGCAGCAACCCCGAAAGCCAGTCTTTTGGTCATAGTATTCTTTACGACTCTAAGCTCTGCAAAAACTTTGGAGATTGTGCACTTGCAGAGCCATCTGCGATAAGTACAAATCCTGGTGGAGGAATAGAGATCAAACGCAATCTGATTGCCGAGCCGGAAAAACTGAAAGAGGTATGTGCTACCAGGGCCCTTACAATCTCGGGTGAAACGAAAAGTGTAGATGTGCTGATGGCAGAGGTTCAGAAAGACCTCCCTTTTTACCGGGAAGATGGTGGAGTAACTCTGTCAGGAGGTGAACCCCTGGCTCAAGGTAAGGAGCTTGTTCTATTGTTGCAGCAACTTAAGAAACAAGGTACAAATACCAATATAGAAACCTCACTTCATGTGAAATGGGAGCAGGTAGAAAGATGCATCGGTCTGGTAAATACCTTCCTGGTTGATCTGAAACATACTGATCCCAGGAAATTCAAGCAATTTACTCACGGAACTTCCGGTCTGGTGTTGGACAATCTGGAGAAACTGGCCTATTTTGGGGCCCATGTGGTGGTCAGGATACCGGTAATTCCTGGATTTAACCATACAGAACGTGAAATTATGCAGATGGTCGACTATGTATCGACCATTAAAGGCCTCAAAGAAATACATTTTCTTCCCTACCATACATATGGAGTAGAGAAATATAAAATGCTGGGAATGGATTATATTTTCAATAACAATACCCAGGTCCTTGAAGAGGAGCTGCTCCCCTATGTTCAATATGCACAATCACAAGGATTTAAAGCGAAAATTGGAGGATGAGATGATAGACACCAAACAAGTCACAGAGATCACAGAGCGAATTGCCCAATTGCGTGAAAAGGTACTGAGTAGCAAACCCACTGTTTGTACCGAGCGGGCCCGCTTCTATACTGAGATTTTCCGGGACCATGAAGATGAACCGGTGATTATCAAACGGGCACTGGCACTGCAGAAGACTCTTGTAAAGATGACCATCTTTATTGATAAGGGTGAGTTGATTGTGGGTAACCAGTCGTCCAGTCACCGGGCGGCCCCTATCTTTCCTGAATATGCGGTGGACTGGCTTCCGGAGGAGATGGATGAGCTTGATAAACGTCCGGGAGATGCTTTTTATATTACTGAGGAGCATAAAGCAGAGCTTAAGGAGATTGCCTCCTGGTGGAAGGGCAAGGTGCTCTGGGACCGTGGAAGGGCGTTGATGACGCAGGAACTGCGCGATCTGCAGGATTCGGCAATCATCAAGGCCACCGGGAACCTCACCTCGGGTGATGCTCATATTGCGGTTGACTTTCCGAAGATTCTGGAAGTGGGATTACAAGGCTATTTTGAAGAAATTAAACTCCACCATGAAGCTGTAGATCGTTCGGACCGTGAAGGAATCCGGAAGGATAAGTTTTACTCTGCTCTAACTATCGGACTGGAATCCTTTCAGACCTTTATTCGTCGTTATCGCGATTTGGCTAGCTACCTAAGTAAGGAGAGTGATGATCCTCAGCGGATTAATGAATTAAAACGCATTGCCGAAAACTGTGATGTGATTGCAGAGAAGCCCCCACAGGATTTCTACCAGGCCCTGCAGCTGGTTTATTTTGTACAGCTGATTCTACAAATCGAGAGCAACGGTCACTCGGTTTCCCTGGGCAGGCTTGATCAGTACCTCTACCCCTTCTTCCAGAAGGATCTTGCAGCTGGAAAGCTGGATGAGGACTTAGCTTCAGAATTACTTGAGAACACATGGATCAAGTTATTGTCCGTTAATAAGATAAGACCATGGTCTCATACCCGTTTTTCGGCTGGCGGACCTCTTTACCAGAATGTGACTATCGGTGGACAAACCACCGAAGGATCAGATGCCGTCAATGAACTCAGTTTTCTGGTACTTGATTCTGTGGGTAAAATGAAACTGACCCAGCCTAACCTGAGCGTTCGCTTTCATAAAGGAATTAGTGAGGAGTTTATGATGGCCTCCATGAAGGTGATTGAGAAAGGTTTCGGGATGCCTTCTTTTAACAATGATGAGATCGTGATCCCTGAACTGATCAAGATGGGTGTGGAACGAGATGATGCCTATAACTACTCGGCCATTGGCTGTATTGAGATTGCTGTACCCGGGAAATGGGGCTACCGTTGCACCGGTATGAGCTTTCTGAATCTGATGCGGGTATTCCTGGCCACCTTGCATGACGGGTATGACAGTCAGTCGGGACAGACCTTCAGGAAAGGAACTGGGAACTTTAAGGATTTCAGCTCTTACGAAGAACTTTTTAAAGCCTGGCAGCAGCAGATCAAGTACTACACCAGGAAGACCGTGGAGATAGATACAGCCGTGGATACAGCGCTGGAGGAACATGTTCCTGACATTCTCTGTTCTGCTTTTGTGGATAGTTGTATATCCCGGGGAAAGACAATCAAGGAAGGTGGTTCCAAGTATGATTTTATTTCTGGTCTCCAGGTAGGTATCGCCAACCTGGGCAATGCCCTGGCAGCCATCAAAAAGCTGGTATATGAAGAGAAAAAGATAGGCAGGGAAGAGCTTTTGGATGCTTTGGAAAGTAATTTTGAAGGCAGGGAAGGCGAAAGAATAAGGCAGTTATTGCTGAACTTTGCTCCCAAATATGGCAACGATGATGATTATGTGGATCTCCTGCTGAAGGATGCTTATATGGAGTTTATCAAGGAATTGGAGAACTACCATACCACCCGCCATAACAGGGGTCCCATCGGTTGTAAATACTATGCAGGAACATCAAGCATCTCGGCCAATGTGCCCAGTGGCGCGGTGGTTCCGGCCACACCCGATGGTAGAAAGGCCTTTACTCCTGTGGCCGAAGGTAGCTCCCCTTCTTCAGGGACTGACTTGCTTGGACCTACTGCCGTATTCAAGTCTGTGGCCAAGTTGCCCACTAATAAAATCATGGGCGGAGTGCTTCTGAATCAGAAGCTCAGTCCAGCTGCTATTGAGAAGGAGGCGGACAAGCACAAGCTGATTTCAGTGCTTCGTACCTTCTTTGCCGAGCTGAAGGGTTGGCATGTACAGTACAATATTGTTTCCAGGGAGACCCTGCTGGCTGCCAAGAAAGATCCGGAGAAATACAGAGACCTGGTGGTGAGAATTGCGGGATATTCTGCATTTTTTACTACATTATCTCCCGATACACAAGACGACATCATTGCTCGCACCGAACATACATTATCGCACTAAGCATTAACCACTAACCATTAACTTCCAATCCATGCCAGGAATACTTTGCGGAGTCGATATCGGTGGAACCAAGTGTTCCATCGCCCTCATTGATGAAGAAGATGGCAAGATCCTGGATAAGATATATACCTGCGCGCATGTGGCTGAGGGTGAGAAGGGTATGGTCGATATGGTGGCTGGTCATGTAAAAGAGCTTCTGCAGCGTAACCAGATAAAACAGTCTGATCTTCCCGCCATAGGAGTGGGTTGTGCGGGCCATATTCGTCACAGCGACGGGGTAATTATCACTACTTCCAACCTGGAGGGATTCAATAATTACCCCCTGCGTGAAAAATTACAATCCCATTTCGAAATCCCGGTGATCCTGGATAATGATGCCAATGCCCAGGCATTTGGGGAGTATAAGTTTGGCGCTGGCCAGGGCTATGAGGATATGATCTTTGTGACCATCAGTACGGGAATTGGAGCCGGGATAGTGATTAACGGGAAGCTATATCGGGGGATGACCGGTACCGCCGGCGAATTCGGACATACTATTGTGGAGCCGGATAGTAAACTGGTCTGTAACTGCGGGAATCGGGGATGTATCATGGCCCTAGCCTGCGGCATGGCCCTCCCCTACATGTTCGAAAAGAAGCTAAAAGAAGGTCTTAAGACCAAATTGAAGATGCCTCCCAACTTTAATATTTCAAAAATAAACGGGCAGACCCTTAAGAAGGGACTGGATATGGATGATCCGCTGTCCAAAGCGGTGATCTCCGACAGCGCCTACTATGTGGGGATCGGGCTCTATAACCTGTTTCAAACTCTGAATCCGCCCCTGATTGTGCTGGGCGGGGGATTGACCAACTGGGGAGAGTTTTACCTGGATAAGATCAAGGAGACTTTCTATACATTGGCCAGGGATATGATATTCGATCCCATAGAGATCACCCTTTCTGATATTATTGGTGATGCCGGGGTGATCGGTGCCGCCGCTTTGAGCCTTGAATAAGATGCTGAACGAACGACAGAGCAGGATCCTGGAGATCCTTGGAACAGACAACCGGACCTCGGTAAATGAGCTTTCGCAGAAGCTGGATGTGTCTTCGGTGACCATTCGGCAGGACCTGAATCACCTGGAGTCGCAGGGACTGCTGAAAAGGGTTCATGGCGGAGCTGTGCTAAAGGACGGAGACGACCTTGATAACCGCCTGGGGATCAATTATGATCAGAAGTTAAAAATTGCCCATAAAGTGGCTGGATATGTGAATGATGGGGAGACGATTCTAATTGAATCGGGTTCGGTTAATGCTCTGCTTGCCAGGGAAATTGTAGCACATAAGAAGGTGACTATCATTACCACCAATGTCTATATTGCCCGTCAATTCAGGAAGAATAGTAAGGCCAATATTATTTTGCTTGGCGGAATTTACCAGCCCGACAGCGAGGCCCTGGTGGGTAAAATGACCCGGGCCTGCATCGACCAGCTGAATATTGACAAGGCCTTTATCGGCATCGATGGATATACCCCGGAAAAAGGTTTCATGCTGCGCGATCTCTTCAGGGCCGAGGTCTCCAGTCATATCATACAGCGAGCCAAAGATGTTTTCATCGTATCAGACTCCAGTAAGTTCGGGAAAACCGAGCTGACCAGCATCTGTTGTTTATCGGAGATCAGACATGTGGCCACCAACGAGGATCTGCCTCAGGAGTTCAAAGAAGCTTTTCAGAAAGCGAATGTGGATCTGATTCTGGCCTAGTAGCGTCCCATCAGCGACTCATAAGAGATATTCTACTTACCATGCAGATTTCGAATCATCTCAAGGGAGAGCTTCCTTTTCCGTGACAACACTTCCGATAGGCTACAGAATTTCCCCTTCCGGGTAGGGATTGGTTGGTGGTTCTTCCTGCTTCCCCTTTTGATGGTGTTACTGATTTCCTGGCTGACAGTTAGTTCACAGGTAATTAAAACAGCCAATGTGAATCCGGCCGACACCTTGAAACGTGAGTAGAAAGAGTGCTTAATTAAACATTTTTACAACGCAAGAGATCCATCACCAGGCAGGAGCTCTTCTGATGGCAACGTCGATGTACCCATTGTATCAGCAAGGAACCAAATTGTTGTCCCAGGAAAAATGCGCCAACCAGGAAAACATAGGTATACCAGCTAAATCCAATTCCTGAAAGAAGCCTTAGAGCCACAATAAAGGGGACCGGAATATGGATGGCCAGAAACCACTGGGTGGATAAGCGTTTCACATTGCCCCTCCAGTACCCGAAGGGTATATTCAGGATGAAAACAAGGATACTTATAAGAATGAGTTTACTCACTTCTTCTTCTTTTTCTTCTTTTTCTTCTTCTGAAATTCCTCTTCCTCGGTGATTAAGGACTGCCAGTCAGTCTCTTCGTTTTCAATGGATGCGGCTATAGTATCTTTGTAGAAGCCTTTGGAGATCTCAACCCTGTAGATGGGTTTTCCAAGATGCTCCTCAATGATTTTAAGCATCTCCCTTTCCTCCTTGCTGCAAAAAGAGATGGCCTGACCCTTGTTGCTGCCCCGACCGGTCCGTCCCACCCTGTGTACGTAGTATTCGTGAGTTTCAGGAAGATCGTAATTCACTACCAGCTCAACTTCTGGAATATCAATACCCCGCGCACTAACATCAGTGGCAATGAGCACTTTTAATTTCCCCTGTCTGAAGTCCTGCATGGTTCGCTCGCGCTGGGCCTGTTCCTTGTCACTATGGATGGTCTCAGACTCAATTTCCACACGCTCAAGCGCCTTTTTAACTCGCTCGGCCCGTACCTTTGTTCTGACGAAAACAAGGATTTTCTGCTCAGCACGCTCCCTGATCACACTTTCAAGGAAGAAGCGCTTATCATCCATTTCGATAAAGGCCACCGCATGGTCAATGTTCCTGGCCACGGGATCCTTGGGTGATATCTGGATCCGGATGGCATCTGTCACCAGAGAGTAGGCGATCTTCTTGATTTTTTCATCAATGGTGGCGGAGAAAAAGAGAGTCTGCCGCTTGCGGGGCAGGTGTTGCATCAGGTCCCTGATGTCACGGATAAAACCCATATCAAGCATATGATCAGCCTCATCCAGTACCAGGATTTCCACGCGCTGGAGCTTCAGTGCTCCCTGACTCACCAGGTCAAACATCCTTCCGGGAGTAGCTATGAGCACATCTACCCCTTTATTCAGCTGTTCAATTTGTGGATCCTGTTCCACCCCACCGTGAATGGCAAAGGCTTTTACCCTTGTGTGCTTTCCCAGAACGCGGAAGACATTTTCAGTTTGCAGAGCCAATTCGTGGGTAGGCACCATTACAAGGCACTTTACACCATCGGGACGTCCTTTGATTTTACGCTCCTGAAGCACATGCAAAACCGGAATGGCAAAAGCTGCCGTCTTACCCGTTCCTGTCTGGGCAATGGCCAGCACATCTTCTCCACTCAGGATGTGAGGAATGGATTTAAACTGTATATCTGTGGGCCTGGTAAAACCAAGTTTGGAGATGCTGGTTTTGATTCCTTCTGCGATGCTGTACTCTTCAAACTTCATTCATTAACTATTTGATGCAAAGATCTCAATATTCCTGCTAAGTTCAAATCTTTCCCCGAATGTTGCCGGAAAAAGCTCTAAAAGCGGAATGTGGATTATTTGATTACCTTTGCACAAATTTCTTAGCCGACTTTTCAAACAGGCAGTTTTCCCGTATTCAGGGTCCCTTCTCTTTTTTTCTGATTCAGCTAAGGCAGCGAACTCTTTGAAGCTCGTCATTTTAAACCATATAACAGTCCTGTAATAAGGCTGTTCAAAATCAATTTTATGAGTAATACAACAGTAAGAAACAAACAAAGTAATTATTCGAATCCCGGACGCAAAAGAGTTCAGGGTTCAAACAACAGAAACCGGAACAATGCCCGTCCGGCCAAGAAAGCATCGACACTTGATCCTGCGCTTCTTGTGAAAGAGGCAGATCATTCAGTGGTAGAAAAAGCATTTCGCTCAGACCGCATGGTCAGTGAGCTTCCCATAGATATCAAACTGAGACAGGCTCTTGCCGCAAAGGGTTATGAAACGCCCACCGAAATTCAGGACAGAACCCTGGAGACCCTGCTTGAGGGCAAGGACATTCTGGGAATTGCACAAACAGGAACCGGGAAAACCGGAGCCTTTCTGATCCCAATCATTGAGCAATTGCTTCATAAGAGGGTAAATCCATATGCACTTGTGGTGGTACCCACCCGTGAACTGGCGCTTCAGGTAGAAGAGGAATTCAAAAGTATGTCAAAGGGACTGGGCCTCTATAGTGCCTGTTTTATCGGAGGAACCAATATCAACAGGGACCTTCAGACCCTTCGCAGAAACACCCACGTAGTGATTGCCACACCAGGAAGGTTGCTCGACCTGACAGATCGCAGGGCTATTGACCTTGGTAAATTTAGAACCCTGGTACTGGATGAGTTTGACCGCATGCTGGATATGGGTTTCATTCGCGATGTGAACAGGATCCTGGATGGAATGAAGCAGCGTAATCACACCATGTTGTTCTCAGCTACCCTCGATAAGTCACAACAATCGATGATCAATAAAATTCTGAAGGATCATGTGACTGTGAAGGTGAGTACTGGAAACAGAGGTGGTGATGCTATTGACCAGGAAGTGATCAAAGTGAAGCCGGGTGAGGACAAATTCAAGATATTGGAAGAAATGCTTTCTCATGATGAGTTCTCAAAGGTGCTACTTTTCGAAGAGACCAAGCATCGGGTAAGTCGCCTTTGTATGAAATTAAACAATTCGGGCGTCCGGGCGGATCAGATTCATGGAAACAAGAGTCAGAATGCCAGACAAAACGCTTTGAAAGCATTTAAGCAGGGTCGCGTCCAGGTACTTGTGGCTACCGATGTGGCTTCACGTGGCATTGATGTATCCGATATATCCCATGTGATCAACTATCAGGTTCCGCAGACCCACGACAGTTATATTCACCGCATTGGCCGTACCGGTCGCGCCGGAAAGATTGGGAAGGCATACACTTTCGTAGCCTAGCTATCCAGCCAGTTCTTGAATTCACGCACACGTTCACGTGCTACTACGATCTTTTGATCGTCGATACCTTCAATAACGATTTTCAGCCGGCTGTTGGACCAGGCAATGATCTGTGAACATGCCTCTATGGAAACAATATATTTCCGGCTGATCCTGAAAAATCTGTTCACATTCAGCATGCTTTCCAATTCTTCCAGGGAATAGTCGATAATATAGTCCCTGTGCGTGCTGGTATGCAGGTAGGTAGTCTTCTCAAAACTGTAGAAGGCAAGGATGTCTTCCACCATGATTGTTCTGATCTTCTCCCCCACTTTCACCATAAACCTCGATTTGGCCGGCTTTGAACCAGGATCGGCCCTGAGGTTCAGCAGGCTTTCCAGTCCTCTGTTTGAAGTAAACTGTTTTGCCTTCTCCACGGCCTTTCGCAGGCGTTCTTCCTCGATGGGCTTTAAGAGATAGTCGATGCCGTTGGTATTAAAGGCTTCAATGGCATAGGTGTCATAGGCAGTTGTAAAGATGATGGGGCAATCGATATGGACCTTTGAGAAGATCTCGAAACTGATTCCGTCGGCCAGCTGTACATCTGAAAAAATAAGATCCACAGGAGGTTCCTGCTCCAAGAAGGCTATCGCCTCCCTGACTGTTTCAAATACTCCGTCTATTTCCATTCCGGGTGCTACCTCATGAATCAGCCTTTTAAGGTGACTAACAGCCCTGTTTTCATCTTCCAGAATTATCACCCTCATTGCTTGTCCCATTTGATGATTGGCACCTCTACAGAAAAATGCTTATCACTTTCCCCAATTACAATCTTCCTGTCGGTGAAGTAGCTGTACTGCTGCCTGATATTGGCGAGTCCGGTCTTTTTTGATTCAGACGAAGCTGCTTTCAATTGCAAGTTATTCTCCACCTTCAAATATTCTCCCTTTCTGGAAATATGAACTGTCAGGGCTTGATTTCCTGAGATTTCGTTATGCTTTACACAATTTTCAATCAGTAGCTGAAGGGTCATGGGTACAATCATTTCATCTTCCTTTGCCTTGAAATCTTGTCTGATGGATAATTTATCTTCAAATCTGGTTTGCAGGAGATAAGTGTATGCATTAATAAATTCCAGCTCCTCTGTGATAGGTACCAGCTCCTTGTCCCGGCTGTCCAGCACATAGCGAAAAAGCTGACTCATCTGACTGATAAAAGCTACTGCCTTCTTTTGATCTTCGTAAACCAGATCGCTCAACACATTGAAACTATTAAAGAGGAAGTGGGGATTGATCTGGTTTTGAAGCGCTTCGTACTTATATTGCAACATCTCGGCCTTGAAGCGTTCTGCTTCCAGCAGGGATTTTTTCCAGTTCTGAAAGAAAGCAATCAGCACAAAAGTCGCAGAGACCAGGAAGGAGATCAGAATTGCAATATAGCTGGTCCGAAGAGCCCAATATATTGGATTCTCCGGTAGGGCTCCATAGACCAGCAAGAACATGATCATCTGAACCGCCAGGTAGGCTATGGCAGAATATCCAATGATCGCCAGGCTTCCGAAAATGGCTCTTTTTACCAGGTGCTCCTGCCAGCTGTACTTCTTGTCGAGCAGTTTATATATATAACTGTGCCCTAGCGATTGGGTCAAACAGATCGCTAAAGCCCAGACATAACTGATTAAAAATATCCGGAAGCCCTCATCCCTACTGTCAAAAATAAAAAGGGTGATTAGCAGGGCCAGCAGGAGCATGGCAGCCAGGTTGATCAGGTGTTGCCTGACCGGGTATTTTTTTATGATTGAAACTTTCATCTTTTACAAAATACAAGTTTTCACCAGATTACTGGCCACATCTTTTCACAATTCCTTCAGTCTCCCCTTTCCCCCAGCTGGGATGGATGGGCGATTTTCGCTTATAGGAATCCCAGGATTCCAGCAGTTCTAAAGCTTTTTCACAAATGGGTGCGGTATCGGAACCAAAGAAACTGGCAGTTCCCATTTCATTGGAGATTCGCAGGAAGAGCGCACGTGGATTATTGGGTTCAATGGCCAGGGCCCGGGCAATGGCAGCACTGATAAGCGGCGAAGTGCTCATCGATCTTCCAGGAGGATTAATGACCATATAGCCCGTATGATAGAATGCTTTCATCACATATACCTCCGCTTCATCGGGGGCAATTTCTACCATCTTTTCAATGGAAACCGAAGCTCTTTCCAAATATCCATCTCTGACGCCGGCTTCCAGATGATCCATGAAACCCATTATAACATAGCAATGCGCTTCGTAGTAAAGCGGCAGCCACTCTTTTGTTTCCATATTAGCAATAACATGGAACTGGTTGGCGAGGTCCTGGAAATCTTCCACGGAGCTGCAGCTTGCAAATTTCCTCAGAGTCTCCCCCATTTTTTGGTAGTACTTCTCATTTCCGCCCATAACGACTGTGGCAATAAGCAGGGCACTTAACAATAATGTTGTTCTTTTCATGATTTCGATTATTAATTGATTTTATCTAATTGGTTGATTTCTTTGTCTTTGGAAAGGGTAATAAAACATCCTATTAAAAACCAGCGTTTTGCTCCCGGAAGAATCGGGGCACTGCGGTAGGTCCCGCTCTCATCTGGCACAGACGCATATTTATATCCAAATTGTTGCTCTGAGCCCAGAAGGTTAGATACTGAAGCATAGATGATGACATTCTGTTTGGGCAGATAACTCCAGTTGATATTAAGTGAATGGTACGCCATGCTTTTCTCTCCGTTGAAAACATCCTTGTTGGGATCGTTGTAGTGACGGGGGGAAGCTATGCTGAAGTTAACTCCCAGCTGAGATCTCAGGCTGTCGAACCAGTGTTTGTAGATCAATGTCAGATTGTGCTTACTGGTGAAATTATGCACAGCCTCACCGGGATAATCGAGGTAATCCCGAATGGATTCTATGTAGGAGTATGAGATCCAGTACTCCCCGTTTTTAATACTCTTGCGGTCTCTCCAGAAAAAATCCAGACCATAAGCATATCCATCTCCAAGGTTGTTGACAAAGCTGTACTGCTGATTCTCTCCTATGCCATACTTTACCAACTTGCTATATTTTTTGTAGTATACTTCGGTTCGCAACATTCGCTTATCTCCGTTCATCAGGTAATTGAAGGTATAGTGATCGGCCCGTTCAAAATCGAGACTATTACTATACAGGAGATAGTCATTATCGGGATCCTGAAAAAACCAACCATAGGCCAGGGATACCTGGCTTCTCTTAGCTATTTTATATGCGGTGGATATCCTGGGTGCCAGGCTGGAACGGTTCAGGTAGTCTGAGTATTCAAAGCGGGTACCCACGCGAGTGATAAACCTGGATGAGGCATATATTTCAGCTTCAAAAAAGCCGGTGAGGGTGTTGTTGGTATAAGTGCTGGCTTCCTGCAACTCTGCCAGAGGATATTCCATTCCAAATGTTTTTGCGTACCATTCTGTCCCAGCCAGAATCCTAAGACGGTCGCTGACCTTGTGTTTCAGGCTGAGTTTGGCATGTGTGCCCCGTAGTGACTCATTTATCTTCAGACTGTCGATGGCTATCCTGTCCTGGTTGTTGGTAAAAGAGAAAGCAGTGGTCAGGATCCAGTTTTTTCGGATCTCGCCGATCCATGATGTATTAAAAAACTGATTATCGTTTACCAACTTGTAGTTGAATGTGGTTCCGGGGTGATCCAAACTCTCTTCAATGGTAGTAAGGCTGGAGCGATTGGCTGATCCGTAAAACTTGAACATACCCGATTTCCCCGTCTTCAGTCTGAAACTCATATCTCCTCCAAACGATTGGGGCTCACTTTTCCAGCTGGTATACTGTGGCACTAGTTTCATATATGGACTCAGGTTGTTATACCCGATGGAGGCTGCAACAGAGGCATTCTCCCAGGTTTTTGTACCACCCAGTTCCGCTCCAACTGATAGCAATGAGATATTGAGCTGATCCTGCACCGGCATGGCATTGGTCTGCAGGGAAAGAACAGATGAGAGTGCCTGACCGAACTCTGCAGAGTATCCACCGGTACTGAACATCATACCACTGAACATAAAGGGACTGAAACGTCCCCTCACCGAAGTGTTGGGCGATGAGGAACTATAGGGTACATAGACCAGGGTACCATCGATATAGGTTTTCGATTCCCTGCTATCACCCCCCTTTACAAAAAGTTTGCCCGATTCTCCTACGGTCGTGGTTCCTGGCAGCGCCTGCAGGGCACCATATACATCACCAGAAGAGCCATCGGTGGTTACCATATCTATGGAACTAAGGGCAATGGACTTCTTTTTGTCTCCCGCCTCAAAGGTTCCGGCTGTTATGGTTACAGCAGTGAGTTCATTTACTTCTTCATCAAGCTTAATGGGATCCAGTTCCATAGAGCCGCCAGTAAGGCTGATTTTTTCCCTATGCTTCTTGAATCCGATAAACTCAATATTGAGTATCTGTTCACCAATTTCTGAAGTCTCCAGGATAAAATCCCCTTCCAGGTTACTGGTGGTTCCGTCGTAGCTTCCCTCAATATAGATATTGGCTCCGATCAGGGCTTCTCCCCTGTTATCTGTAACTACTCCTGAAATAATACCTTGTGCAAACAGGGAGGCCGGGATCAGGAACAAGAGGCAAAAGAGTAAAGAATATTTCATGTGAATGGTTTGCAGTGTTTGAAATAAATAACACTGCAAATCTGCTTCACTCAAACATCAAAGAGAAATAAGAGTTACCGAATTGACGGTTTTTCCGGATGAACTGTATAAGCTACTGCGACCGGACCGCTTCCACCCCTTCAATCGTGAGAGGCAGAGCCTTTCCAAGACGGAGGGCCCCCACTTCCGTGATCAGGAAGTCCTCCTCATTTCGCATTCCGCTGAAATCCCTGAATTTTTCTATATCGCTGTAGTTCAGGAACTGTGAGTGCTGGTTTTTGGATTTCCAGAGATCCATCAGATCGGGAATAAAATAGATGCCCGGTTCAATGGTAAGTACGTAGCCGGGACGAAGTTCTTTACCCAGTCTCAGGGACTTCAGACCGAATTGGCTTGATTTGGGTACGCCGTCATAGCCGACCCATTGCTCACCCAGGTTCTCCATATCATGAACATCCAGTCCCATCATATGTCCAGTCCCGCAGGGGAAGAACAGGGCATGGGCGCCCGCCTCCACTGCTTCCTCAGTATCTCCTCTGGTAAGGCCAAATGTTTTGAGTCCTTCGAATATGGTACGACAGGCGGTAAGGTGCACTTCCTTAAACGCTGTTCCAGGCTTTAGCATGGAAACGGCTGCCAGATGGGCATCCAGGCTTAGCTGGTAAATTTCTTTGCTAAACATTTGCACAATATACTAACTTAGAGCCTTCCAAACCATTTTTTAATATTCCATGACCAAATATATTTTTCCGCTTTTTTTGCTGCTGCTCTCCTGCTCCGCCGCTCAATCCGATATTTCTGAATGGCGCGGAGCCAACCGTTCCGGAGTCTATCCCGATACCGGATTACTAACTTCCTGGCCAGAAAAGGGGCCGCGAGAGATCTGGACCATAGACAGCCTTGGAAGAGGTTATGGATCACCTCAATTTATGGAAGATCGTTTTTACATTACCGGAGAAGTGGATAGTATGGCGCTTTTGTATTGCTTTGACCTGGATGGAATGAAACTATGGCAAACCACTCTGGGCAAAGAGTGGGTCACAAGTTTTCCCGGATCCCGCTCTGCCCCCACTATTGTGGATGATCTGATCTACATTGGAACCGGTATGGGAGACCTCTATTGTATTAATCGTGTCGATGGCAGCCTGCTTTGGTCCAAAGATTTTACGGATGATTTTCAGGGGGGCTATCCTCTGCATGGTCATTCCGAAGCTGCGAATATTTTGGGCGATTTGGTATTCTGGACCCCGGGTGGAAAAACCTACAATGTGGTGGCACTTGATCGCTTCAATGGAGGGCTCATATGGAGTAATCCTGGATTTGGTGAGTATTCCGCCTATAATCCTGGAAAAATAATCTCTCTTGCGGAGCGAAAGCTTTTTGTCACTTTTACAGCCTACCATATTATGGGCCTGGATGCAGAAACCGGGGATCTGTTGTGGTCCCAGGAACAGACGAG
Organism: Bacteroidales bacterium; assembly: GCA_029931975.1. GTDB lineage: Bacteria > Bacteroidota > Bacteroidia > Bacteroidales. The sequence goes on from JAOZQY010000027.1 coordinate 19,269, forward strand.
TTATCCCCCCGAGAAGAGGAGTCCCGGATACGGTGACACTCATGCCAACTCGGTGATCTATAAGGATGGTTCGATCTACTATGCGGCCGGAGATGGCAATGGTGGCGTCAGACTAGACCTCTCCGAAGATGGCAGCGAAATCACCCAGGTTTGGCGTAATCCTGGATTTGACAGCTTTATGGGAGGTATTGTAATGATTGGACAGTATTTATATACCTGTGGAACCACCGCACAATATCTCAAATCCATTGATGCCACCACAGGGATGCTCACAGATTCATTGAAAATTGGTCAGGGTGCAGTGATTGCCGCTGATGAGATGCTATATTACTACAATCAGCGTGGGCAGATGTATCTGATCAGCTACGATGAGGGAAAGATGAAGGAGCTTAGTTCCTTTAAAATTAAAAAGGGAACACGGCATCACTTTTCCCACCCGGTTATTCACAGGGGTGTGCTTTATCAACGGCGGGGAGAGGCGCTGATGGCTTATGATATCAGGGAGCAGTCCGAATAACTAAGACATACCTGGGAATACTTCCCATTTCCATATGTTGTTGGATATGATGCAATGCTTGGATCACATTCCTCTTTAGCGTAATTAATAGTGTGATCCAAATCCAGCTTAATGATCGATGATCATTCAGAATCCACTCACATGAAGATTTACAATACTTTTGTCCGAAAGTGGGGAGGTGCATTTATTATCATTGCTGCCCTCTTTCCCTTCACCCCCCTTTCACTGGTGGTAATTGCCCTTACCCTATTTCACTATCCTTTCAGGCCATTTTTTACTTTACGCCCTGGCACGGCTGCTTAGATTTGTTCTCCAGGGCCTTTTCTTCTTCGATCTTTTGAAGCTGGACCACTGGGTCATCTGATATAAAGTGAAATATAGATACAGGTCCTGCCTGTTCTATTTGACTTTAGACTTGATTTATTTTCCCGTTTTATAAGTCAAATTATTTATTATATATGTTTTTGCCGCTTTTCTTCATCTACCAGTGCTTCGGGTGATCCGTTGGGGTAGTGTTCTGTATCGAGCATTTTCAGAATCCGCTCAAAGTAGCCGTAGATACCAAGGGTGTGAACCCTGATCTCGCTACTGGCATTTCCTCCCAGTACGGGCCTGTCGTGGATCAGGGCAACCTTTAATCCCTGTTCCACAGCGGCAATGGAGGCTGCACATCCGGCAATTCCCCCTCCTACAACTACCAGGTCGAAACTTAGATTTTGTACGGGAATCTCTCCACTTTCTGAGAAACGGTTCCGCATCTCCTTCAGGTAATCTTGCTGGTTAGTGGGAGTCCGGTCAGATCCTCCAGTACTACTTCAACCGGTCCTTCTTCCAACTTTACCTTCCCGGCATAGTTCCAGCCCCATCCACTAAAGTGCCCCATGGTTTTGGAGAGTTTCGCCCCTCCATCCAGATATTAAACTGTCCGGGCGGGGACCAGTTTCCCGGTGCCCAGTCTGTAGTCCGGGCCCAAACATGATAGTTTCCACCTGAAGGAACCCGGATAGTATCCTTTGTTGTCAAAACTTTCACATTCAATAAACAGCTCCTTGCCGTACTGTCCTGGTACTGCAGATAGAGCCGGTGGTAAAAATTACGTGCCAATTCCCCAATCACAGCAGAGGAAGTTCCTCCATAGATGATCATATCTGCGACAAATTGCTTGTCAGGCATCGATTTTTGCCTATTTTCACAGGAGCTTGTGAAAAGGACCATGAAAAGGAGCGTGCCCAGGGTATGAAGGAGTGTTTTCATGATCATTCAGGATTGATTGTATTGAAAGCTGAAAATATGAAAATCTAAAGTAAGCATATGTATATGAAAATCTTAGTTTTTTCATTATTTATCTGCATGCTATTATCAGCATGCAATACACCGCAAGAACTTAGTGAAACCAGCTCACCGAACATTATTCTGGTGATGACAGACGACCAGGGATATGGGGATCTGGGTTTACATAAAAATCCTTATATCAGGACCCCGGTACTGGATTCTCTGGCCAGACACAGTACCAGAATAGATCCCTTTTATGTATCTCCCGTATGTGCACCCACCCGTTCCAGCCTGATGACTGGAAGGTATCACCTGCGCACAGGTGTCTATGATACTTACAACGGTGGAGCCATGATGTCCACGGAAGAGCAAACTGTGGCCGAGGTGCTTGCTGAACATGGCTACCATACAGCCATGGTGGGTAAATGGCACCTGGGCGACTCCTATCCAATGAGGCCCATGGACCAGGGTTTTCAGTATTACCTGGCCCATAAGGGAGGTGGAATTGGTCAGCCCGGAGATGATTTTGGAAACTTTATGCGGACAGATAGCTCCTATTTTGATCCATTTCTCTGGGAAAACGGGAAGCGGGTAAGACGATCAGGCTATTGCTCTGACATTTTTACAGATCAGGCCATTGAATTTATTACCTCACACACCAGCGAACAGGCTAAGAATCCCTTCTTTCTCTACCTGGCCTTTAATGCACCCCACACACCCCTCCAATTGCCAGAAAAATATGAACAGGAATATAGCGAGATGGAGTATGGAAGTACAGATTTCTTAGTGAGTGGCGGAAATGTGTCTGAAATGAATGAGCGGGATATGGAAAGTGCCCGGAGGGTATATGGCATGGTCAGTAATATTGATGATAACATGGGCCGTCTTCTGAGTACTTTGAAAAAGCTGGGGATAGAAGAGAACACCCTGGTCGTCTTTCTCACCGACAATGGTCCCCAGCAAAGAAGGTATACGGCGGGACTGAACCAGAGGAAATCGAGTGTTATGGAGGGAGGCATACGGGTTCCATGTATGTTTTACTGGAAGGAAAAGCTCCAGGAAAACCGTATAATAAACACCCCATCTGCCCATATCGATATGATGCCTACTCTGCTGGATTTTGCAGGGATATCCTATAGCGGGGATATGGATGGAATCAGCCTGGAGCCTGAACTCACAGGGAAACATGTATCCAAAGAAGACCGTTCCCTCTTTTTTGTCTGGGACCGGGGATACCCGCAGCGGTACAGTAATATGGCTGTAAGAAAGGGTCGTTATAAGCTGGTGGGTCAGACCGAACATGGAGAAACAAATGATCATCTGAAACTTTTCGATTTGGAGAATGATCCTTATGAACTGGTGGATGTAAGTGCGGAACAAAGGGAGGTGAAGGCTGCCTTGCAACTGGAACTGGATCAGTGGTACGAAGAGATCATTGTGAGTCCCCATCTGTTGAAGTCGCCCAGAATGATTATCGGGTCCGAATATGAGAACACCGTGATCCTGGGACGCAACGACTGGAAAGGTCCTAAAGCTATGCAATGGGCCTCTGATCAGGCATTTGGCTATTATGATATAACGTTCGTGGACCCTGGACCTTATTCGGTTAAGATGGTTTTCAAAGAGTCTCTCCCTGCTGCGGGACAAGTGAGGATCAGGGTGGGTACGCGACAGTACTGGTTCAGCAATCGCGATACGACAATCAGCGAAATTAGCATGGAAGATTTATTGTTCGACCGGGGAGATCATGCTTTTGAGGCCTGGTACCAGGCAAAAGGTGGAATTTATTCACCCATCTGTATTGAAGTAGAAAAGCGGTAAAATATGTACAAGATGAAAATAGCAGGAATACTACTATCCGGACTTCTTCTTGTACTCCTTCCCTTTGTTTCTGTCCACGGACAGGATACTGAAGTAATCTACCTCTCAGGAACCGGATTCGATAATACCGTGGAATGGGACTTTTACTGTAGCAATGGAATGAACAGTAAGGCCTGGACTACTATACAGGTCCCCTCCTGCTGGGAGCAGCAGGGATTTGGTGAATATAATTATGGACATGTTCCACTGGAAAACCGCTTAAAAGAAGAGGGACACTACAGGTATTTCTTCGATGTCCAAAAAGCCTGGAGAGGAAGGCAGTTGAAATTGGTTTTTGAAGGTGTGATGACAGATGCCCAGGTGTTGGTTAATGGAAAGCAGGCCGGAGAAGTACATCAGGGAGGCTTTTACCAGTTCATTTATTATATTTCAAAACTGGTGAAGTATGGAAAAGAAAACAAGCTGGAGGTGAAGGTAAAGAAGTACTCAGATAATGAGTCGGTTAATCAGGCTGAACGCAAGGCCGATTACTGGGTGTTTGGAGGAATCTACCGTCCTGTCAGACTGGAGATCAAACCTGAAAATAATATCAACACAGTGGCGATAGATGCATGTGCAGATGGTATGTTTAGGGCAGACATCGGGCTGGAAGGTAATACGTCAGGGGGGAAAGTACTTGTGGATATTCTTGACCGGGAGGATAGTGTGGTAAGTGCTTTTGAGACGGTTGTTCCGCCCGAATCTGATAATATCAGAGTAGAGGGAAAAGTGGAATCGCCTCTTCAGTGGAATCCTGAGTTTCCCAATCTCTACACTGCTCAATTCACTTTACTGGATGAGGGTGGTGAAGTAATTCACCGGGTAAAGGAGAAGATAGGTTTCAGAACTGTGGAGGTCCGGCCCGAGGACGGAATATATGTGAATGGGGAACGCATCAAGTTCAAGGGCGTTTGCAGGCATTCCTTTCATCCTGATCACGGCCGTACATCAAGTAAAGCTTTCAGTATCGAAGTGGTGAACCTACTGAAGGATATGAATATGAATGCGGTACGCATGTCACACTACCCTCCTGATGTGCATTTTTTAGATGTTTGTGATTCGCTGGGACTCTTTGTACTGGACGAACTGGCCGGCTGGCAGCGTCCCTCCTACGATTCAGTGGTAGGTCGTAAGCTACTTGGTGAGATGATAGCACGCGATGTGAATCATCCCTCTGTGGTGATGTGGGATAATGCCAATGAAGGAGGCTGGAACAAAGCCTACGACAAGGATTTCAAAGAACTTGATATCCAGCAGCGGGAGGTCAATCACCCCTGGGCGGTTTTTGGGCTGACCAATACGGCCCACTATGTGAACTATGATTACCTGGCCATGGACCATTTTGCGCCCAGGAAAATCTTCTTTCCCACGGAGATGATTCATGGCTTGTATGATGGGGGGCACGGAGCCGGACTGGAAGATTTTTGGCTGCGTATGTGGAACAATCCCCTCAGTGCTGGCGGATTTCTCTGGGTATTTGCCGACGAAGCCGTCAAACGCAGCGACACTGGGAAGCTGGATTCAGATGGAAACCATGCCCCCGATGGCATCCTGGGACCCTATCATGAAAAGGAGGGTAGCTTCTATGCTATCCGTGAAATCTGGTCGCCCGTGCACTTCGAAAAACGCTATATCACTTCCTGGTTTAACGGAATCTTTCGTATCCAGAACCGCTTTCATTATACGAACCTGGATCAATGCAACTTTCGCTACAACTGGATCAAACTAAAGGGGCCGGGTAATCCTGGGGTGATTGATCCTTCATCCATTGAATCGGGACAGGTGCTTGATTTTGGCCGGCCACTGGTAGACCCTCTTGAACCAGGACAGAACGGAATACTGGAAGTTCCCTTGTTTGATGGCTGGCAGGATTGTGATGTACTTTACATGGAAGCATTTGATCCTCATGGACGTTTAATTCATCGCTGGAGCTGGCCGCTTAAGTCGCCGGATCAAAGCACCGCTGAATTACTGGTCCCGGGGACTCCAGGAGTTATTGCTGTATCGGAAACTAACGAAACTCTGATCCTTGAATCGGGACCTGTGATCATAGAATTCTCCAAAGCAGATGGAACACTGAAGAGGGTAAACTCGGGAGAATGGCAGGTACCTTTGTCGGATGGACCGATTTTCAGGGATGATGACCTTCAGCTCATCTCATTCAGACATTTTTCCGGCGAGGACAGTCACCATGTGCTTGTGGATTTTGGAAGGGAGGGCAGCCTGGAGTGGATTTTGCATGCCGGGGGACTGCTTGACATGAAACTTCACTATCAGCCTGGAGAACAAAGACTTCCCTTTACCGGCGCCTCCTTTTCTTTTCCGGAACAAGGTGTCCGGACAGTTAGTTACCTGGGGAACGGACCCTACCGGGTATGGAAAAACCGGATGAAGGGAGTAAACTTCAATGTATGGAACAAGAAGTACAACAACACCATTACGGGCCACTCAGGGTTTGACTACCCGGAATTTAAAGGATATTATTCAAATCTCTACTGGGCCAGGATCACAGATCTTCAGGATCGGCATTTCACTGTTTACAGTCATACCGATGATTTGTTTCTAAGATTATTCACTCCCGAAGAGGCTCCCCAACCGGCAGGAACCGCGGTGATCCATCCCCCGGGAGACCTTTCCTTTATGCTGGGAATTCCAGCTATTGGAACCAAATTTAAAAACGCAGAAGAACTTGGCCCACAGTCCTGTGATTATTATTATATAAAGCGAAGAGTTAGCGGTGAATCTCTTCAGATTGAACTTACTTTTGACTTCAAATAGAAAGCTTATGAAATCTCCATTATCTTCAATTTTACTGGCTCTTATGGTGCTGGGTCCATATTCATGCAAGACTGAACAGTTGCCTGCAAAACCTAATGTTGTGATTATCTTCCTGGATGATTCAGGATGGTCCGATTTTGAGCCCTTTGGGAAAGTTTCTGTGGAAACTCCCAATGTAAGTCAGCTGGCTGCTGAAGGGACTGCTTTCCATAACTTCTATGTACCCCAGGCGGTTTGTTCAGCTTCTCGTTCAGCCCTGATGAGCGCTTGTTTCCCGGGACGCACGAAAGTTTTCGGAGCCCACGGACCCAATGCATGGGGACTTGATACCACCTTTGCCACCATGGGTGAGGTTTTTAGTCAGGCGGGCTATGCCACAGCCGCATTCGGTAAATGGCATTGTGGCGATCAGCCTGAAACCAGGTCCTATGCACGGGGTTTTGATGAGACCTGCGGTCTGATGTACTCCAATGATATGTGGAAAAACCATCCGGGGAATCCTGAGTACTGGGGCCAATGGCCCCTGAAGTTCTGGGAGAACGGACAGGTGACCATTGAGGATGTGGACCATCAGGATCAGAAGAACCTGACCCGTTGGTATACCGAACATGCAGTGGATTTCATCGACCGGAACCAGGATAGTGCCTTCCTGCTCTATGTTCCCCACAGCATGCCCCATGTCCCTCTCCATTGCAGTGACAGGTTTGCAGGTAAATCAGGTAAGGGCCTGTACTGGGATGTGATGCTGGAAATCGACTGGAGTGTGGGAGAGATCAACCGGGCCCTGAAGGAGCGTGGACTTGAAAACAATACCATTGTGATCCTTACCTCCGACAACGGACCCTGGGTTTCTTACGGCGATCATGCCGGAACCACTCCTTTCAGGGAGGCCAAAGGGACCTCCTTTGACGGGGGCGTCCGTTCAGCATGCATTATGAAATTCCCTGGTAAAATTGAAGAAGGAAAGATCTCTGATAGAACTTTTGGTTCAGTGGATCTCCTTCCCACCCTATGTCACCTGGCCGGTATTCCATTGCCCGAAAATGAGATTGACGGGGAAAATGTTTGGGGATTGATATCCGGTGTTGAAGGTGCGGTTAACCCGCACTCCTACTATGCCTTTTCAAATAATAGCAATTTTGAAGGGGTAATGAGCGGAGACGGCAGGTGGAAATTACACCTCCCCCATGAATATCGTACCCTGGACTCTGCAGGAAGCGGGGGATATCCCGGCAAATATGCCATATCGAAAATCGATACGTCCCTTTTCGATATGGTGGCAGACCCTTTCGAAACCACCAATGTGATCGGGGAATACCCGGAAAAGGCAGAGATGCTTCTTGGTCTGGCAGCGGCCCACGCTGAAAAGTTTTACAGCGAGTAAATAGCTTTGCTTCAGGCCAGCCGGATTTCAGGCTTAAACCCATCCCGATAGGAAGGATCCATCCATGCAAGATTTCTTCCCTGGAAGAAGGGCTGCAATGCCAGTCGCATCTCTCTCATCTTCTCTTTACTCAGCGAGGTGAAATTCCGGAGGATATCCAGGTTGGAGTTCAATACCTCCATACTGTCAATGCCTATATTGGCCATATGGAAGTCTTCCAGTGTGAGAGCATAGCGGACCAGATCGTTTGCTGCCAGTCCATTGACTGTTTCCCTGGGCCGGACTACCTTCATGGCCACAACTCCCATCCCCTTTTGTCTGGCCAGCGGAGCGGGCAGACCTTCAAAATCTTCGCTTCGATCTGTCGATTGATGATTCAGAGCCATCATCATCACATCAAAATTATAGAGTTCCACAGCTCGCTTCATTCCCTTTGCCGAAGCGTGCCCGGAAAAGCCAATGTTCCGGATTACCCCCTCACTTCTGAGTTGATGAAGGACTTCAAACACCTTGCCCTTTTCGCCCAGTTGCTCTGCATCTTCTACCGAAGAGACAGCATGAATATGAAGCAGGTCCAGATGGTCGGTCTGAAGTCTTGTTAAACTGCGTTCCACACTCCTAAGGGCCAGGTCACCATCCCGATCCCCGGTTTTTGAAGAGAGAAAAACCTGTTCCCTACGCTCCTTTAGGATGATGCCGATGCGTTCTTCACTGGAAATCTTTTCATTGCCGTAGTTGGCAGCCGTATCCCAGTAATAGAGTCCCTGGTTAAATGCCGATTCCAGAATCTCCAAAGCCTTATCATTATCCGATACTGCCATCCAGCGGCTGCCGCAACCAAAGCCCAAAACCGGTACCACTGCACCGGTTTTGCCAAGTTCGACCGTAGGCAATTCTTTGGCGTCGAAGTGGGATGTTGTTTTGCATCCTGCAACAGGAGTAATGACTACTGTGGCAGCAGCGGCAGCTGTGGTCTGCACAAACTGCCTTCGGGAAATTTTATGTTTCATAGGAACATGGTTCAATAAATAAGATAAGCATACACCTCCATCCTTTTGACAGTAGTTTGGAACAGCATCAGCCCCAGAAGTACAAGGTAATAAATATGCAATGATTTCATGGCTTGGACTTATTCGAAAATTCCGTTACTAACAAAGGCGATTTTCTTACTGTCGGGCGACCAGCTAGGCACATTTATACTTCCCTGTCCCCCGTACAGATAGGCAATTACCCTTGGCTTTTTCTCTTCCACTGACATCAAGCGGATATAGACCCGCTTGTAAAAGGGGTGACTTCCAGCCGGCACTTCCGGGGGAAATGAGACAAAGGCCAGCCATTTGCCATCCGGTGAAACATGTGCAAACCAGTCATTATGCTTATCGAATGTGAGCTGGGTCTGGTTTCCGCCATCAGGATCCATACGCCAGATCTGCATGGTGCCGGTCCGCGCCGAGTTGAAGTAGATATACTTTCCATCGGGACTGTATTCGGGACCATCATCCAGAGTGCTTTCATTGGTTAACTGCTCTTCCTCCCCACCTTCCACCGGGATCCGGTACACATCGTATTGCCCGTTTCGGGCCGCACAATAGACCAGATATTTATTGTCGGCCGACCAGCCATGGAGGTAGGACGGGCTTAAAGGAGTGACTCTTTTGGGTGTTCCGCCTTCAATGGGGACGGTATAGACTACCGATTGCCCGTCTTCTCCAGCGTGATGACTGATGGCCATCTGTTTGCCGTCGAAGGAGATCACATGGTCGTTGTTGTTTCTGTCTGCAAAATCTGTATTCAAAACCTTTGAATCGCCGGTGGCCAGATCAAACTTATGCAGCAGTCCGTCCGCATTATAGATAAGCGTTTTCCCATCGGGGGTCCAGTTGGGAGCCTGCCACGATCCAGGGGCTCCGCCAAGAATCTGCCGTTTTCCATCCTCCACATTCATCACTTCCAGCAGGCTTCCGAGATAATCCTGATACTGGGTAAAATCGTCAGGTTCAATACCAAAGATCCTCACATTGCTAAAAACGACTTCCTCGATCACCTTCTCATTGTGTGAACAGATAAATAGCCCTGTTTCAAGAGCTCCCTCCAGCTTCAGTTCCACGGTATTTTTCGTATAGAGATCTCCGAAATGAGCTACCGACATGGTAAAAGAATCTCCATTCTTTTCAAGCTGAATGACATCAGGACCCTGTATATCAAAAATCACTTCCTCCATATCCTTTCCTGCTTCAGAGCGGTATTGCAGAGTAGCAAGCCCATTACCATGAATCACACAACTTACATGTGCTGCATCGGGCGACAACCCGTTTCGGATCATCAGTCCGGCCTTGCGATGAGGCTCTGTTCCTTCACCTACAAAGGCTAGCTGTGCCTGGATAATGAAATTACCTTCCATCTTCTTCCAGAGGAAAGAGAAACTATCGGAACCGAACCATATATTTTCACCAGAACCTGTCATACGATACTCCTGTGTTGGCTCACTGTACAGTGCGCTGCCCTTCAGTACCGGGGAGCCAATATCATTGAATCCCTCGAAAAAACCGGTGGCTGGTCCCCGGAATTGGCCCATTGAAGCTGTTTGTATCATCATAATAGCAATTAGTATTACTCCATGTTTTGCATCCAACAGGCTTGAATTCAGATAATGCAGGAAATCCTGTATAAATGTTTCATTTTTTGTGGGTGAGAAGTAGTATTCAAGGATGGGTTTTGTTCCATATTCACTTTTACATGCGGCCAAAATCTCATCAATGGGGACTGTTCGCATATAAGACTCCTGCCTGGGTTCAGGTTTTATGGAAAAACGCATTTAGATGCGTAGTTTAGTTCCTCTAAAATAGCGTTTTTTTCTAAACATCCACATCCAGGTCCATTCTTATTGAAAGGGACAAATATTATGCATCCTAGCGGAGAAATTTCTCCCGCCGCTGCAGGTTCAGCAGTCCAAGCAGAATCATGACCAGACTTCCAATGCCCATGATGATCCGGTTCTGACGGACGATCTCCTTCCAAACGATCTCATTTAGATCATTTGGCATATAAAAAGGATTGAGGAAGACATTCCATTTGGATTCATTCAGTTCATCGGCCAGGATTAGAAGGGCCAGTCCCATGATCACTATGATCACAGCGGAGGCATTGCCATTACGGACGATGGTGGATATGCAGAATCCCATTGCGGAGACAAAAAATACCATCACCATCAGGTGGAGAATCATTTTCAGTATGGGGAAAGAAACCAGGGCATAGAAAGTCAGTCCCGCGAAAGGAAAAAGAAGCAGGAAAACCAGGAGAAGGATCATTACATAGCGCACCAGCCATACCTTATAGCGATAGTCGGGTATGCCAAATATAATCTCCAGGGTGCGCTGATCCGCATCGCTCTGTATCCCGAATACCGAGGGATAAAAGACCAGGAGGATGGCTGGAAAGGCCAAGAGGTTAAAGACATCCTCTATAAAAATGTCCCCGCCATCCAGCGCGAAAATAATACCAAATACCAGGAAGAAGAAAAAGGCTGCAAGGATGAAATAAACGAATTTTCCCCCGAAAATTATTTTTATATTGTACCTGGCCAGGCTGATGGTGTTCTGAATGGTGGATTTGAAGGATGACATATGTTTACACTTTTCCCTGTTTTTCTTTATCATTTCGTAGCAGCCATAGGTAGGCATCCTCCAGGAGCGGAGATTCTTCAATGGAATCTTCAAAGGGTTTCTCTGCAGCAATAGCTCTGAAGCGGATGTTTTGACCATCGCGCATATGGTGCACCACCAGCATCTCTTTACTTGCTTCTTCAAATTCTTTTTCAGGAAGAGAGGATTTCCATACCCTGCCCCTTGCAATTTCGGTCATCTCTGTTGGGGTGCCATTAAAGAGCACCTCTCCCCTGTTGATTACCGCCATGGTATTGCATGAACTGGAAATATCTTCAATAATATGGGTAGAGAAGATAACCACACGCGTAGTACTCAGTTCCACCAGCAGGTTGCGGAAACGGATCCGTTCCCTTGGATCCAGTCCCGCCGTGGGCTCATCCACCACCAGGATGCGTGGCAGGTGGAGCAGCACCTGGGCAATGCCGATGCGTTGCTTCATCCCCCCCGAATAGGCCCCGATCTTTTTCTTACGCTGATCCCACATATGCACCGAATTCAGCACTTCTTTGATTCGTTTAGCACGTACATCAGGATCTTTTATTCCCTTTAATACTGCCAGATAGTCAAGGTAGGAATAGGCCGACATATTCTCGTACATGCCAAATTCCTGGGGCAAATAGCCTATCAGTCCCTGCAACTCTTCCCGCTTCTCCTGGGTATCAATACCATTGATCCAGATCTTACCATAACTCTGCTCCAGGATGCCGCAGATAATACGAATCATGGTTGATTTCCCGGCACCATTGGGCCCCAGCAATCCAAACATCCCGGTTCCAATCTCCAGGGAAACCCCCTTGAGTGCTTTGAATTTTTCGGGCCCCTTACCCAATCCGGGAAGTACTGAGACAAACCAGGCAAACCAGCGGAAGATGGGACGAATCTTTTTCAGCTCAAAATTTCGTTTTTTAAGCAGTTTCGAAATAACTCCCATGGCAATAACCAGGTACCACAGAAAACCTGCCACTATGCTCAGGGCAGCGTTGTTCCAACGAAGCTGGAAAATGACCAGCACAGCTACCGGGGCCCCATATCTGACTGCTGAGTTGAGTATTTCTAAGGAGCGGCGCTTGCCTAAGCTGCTGAAGTCGCCCAGGATTGCTACCAGGTAGTAGTAGGCCACAGCCGAAGAAACCAACTGCCAGAAGCCACTTAGCAGGAAGAACCAGGAGAAATATACCAGGAAGGCCAGGAGAGGAATCTGCCAGATGAGCGACTCCAACCTTGGTTTGAGTGTACGATCGGCCATCCTGGCTACTTTGGCCAGTCTGCCACCACTCTGGAACTCCCTGATCATTCGGGACTCTCTTCCATAGATCTTTACCAGGTTGGAGACCTGGATATGGATATCGCTTTGCTCATCAATAATGCGTTCCGATGCTTTACGAAGACTGTTGGAGATAAACCACCAGACTATCGGGATCCCCACAATAACCAGGAGTCCTGCGGCCATCTTCCAGATAAAGGTTTCCAGGTAAAGTGCCACCAGGAGCATTCCTGCCAGCTCCAGGATCAACAGGAAGATTTTGACCACCAGTTTTTGTGCCCCGATCCACTTCAGTGCCTGTTCGACACCATTATAGAGCATGGGAATATAGATCAGGGTCAACAGCGTACTCAGGCTTAGTCCCCCGATAACCGTAATGGCAAAGGGTGGGCCAATGGCTTCTACATACTCAGCATTGCCCATGGCCAATGGAATCATGGCCACACAGGTGGTTACCGCCGTAATCAGGATGGGACGCACCCTGGAGAGTCCGGCCACAAGGATGGCCCGTTGTTTCCGGTATCCTCTCTTACGCAATACGTTGATGAAATCGATCAGAATGATCCCGTTGTTGACCACCACGCCCAGCAGGATCAGAAATCCCATGATGGTGTTGGCATTGAAAAGTGATTCGCCGGTGACTGTCAATAGCAAAAATGAACCAATGGCTGCCAGTGGAATAGAAAATAGCAGCACAAAGGGAGTCACAAAGGATTCAAAGATGGCTGCCAGGATCATATAGACCAGCAACATGGCAATCAAGAACATATACTTGAAATCGTCCAGTCCGGAATCCTCCTGGACCAGCTCTACAGCTACACCCGAAGGAATATTGGAATTCTGAATCAGGTTCTCAATTTCGCTCCTGGCATAAGTCAGGAGCTCGTTTGAGTCGTACACATCGTCGTTGTACTGGTAACGAAGCTCCACCCTCTTTTCCTGGTTGACACGGGAGATATCACGCAGGCCTGTAGCATAAAAGATCTCGGAGATCTCCTGCAGCTCAAAAAGATTCTCGTCATAACTGTCGGGAATCTGCAGTCCCTGCAGGTCCTCCATCCGCTTCTCCTCCTCATCCACCGCATCGTTATACTTAATGATGATTTCATACTCCTCATTGTCCTGACTGAAATTTACACCCGAGCTGATTTCGCTGGTAAAGGAGCTCAGTTCATTGACCACCCCTCCCCGTGTAATGTTGTAACGGTCCATCATCAGGGAATTGAAGTCCAGATGCACCTCCGGCTGGTTTTCGCGAACCGAAAGCCTGGCAGAGCTGATATTTTCCAGTTCGTCCATATAGGATTGCAGGACCTCTCCCACCTCTACAAGCAGGTTAAAATCCTGTCCCTTCAGAACGATATACTCCTCATCTTCCCCAATTCCCAGTAATTTCTCAAAACCGGCTTCTCCACCCATGTTGCCTCCATCTCCACCTCCACGCAATTTCCCGCTTCCCGACGAGGAAGCAGTCAGACTGATATCCGATGCCGGAAGATCCTTTACCATCTCGTAGGCTTCCGACTGTATCTGTCCGAAGGAACGATTGGCAATTTTACGATAATCATCCTGTAGCATAATGGTGACGGTGGCCTCCTCCTCTTCTATTCGGGAGATCACCTCCTTATGCTCTTCAATCTCCATCAGTGCCGTCTCCATACCAGAAACCAGAGCATCGGTGGTATTTAACGTGGTACCGGTAGGCATGGTCACATAGAGGGTAATCTGATTGGTTTCCAGTTCCGTAAGCTTATTTACCGATACAGAGAGGGTGCTCAGGATGGTTCCGAAAAAGAGGATCAACACCCCTATAATGGTAGGTGCAGGATTTCTGAGGGCTGTTTTTAGCAAAGACAGGTAGATTCGTACCAGCCGGTTATCCAGCGATACCTCCTGGTAGACTTCCCGTTTCTCCAGCTTCCTGCGCTTCATTATAAAATGAACCCCCATGGGTATTAGCAAGAGTGATACAAGCAGGGATATGGTCAGAGTGGAGATAATGGATACACCGATATGCCTGGCTAACAGCTTGATAAGGAAATCAGACGAGAAGACAAAGGGGATGAATACGGCTATGGTGGTTCCTGTGGCGGCCACAATGGAACGCCAAACTTCCCCGCTACCTCTAAGCACAGCTTCGGCCGGTTTTACCCCCAGACTCCTGAGCCGGTATATATTCTCCAGCACCACTACCGAAGTATCGAGCAGCATGCCCACCGCAAGTGCAATACCAATCAGTGTGAGGCTATTGATGGAGATATCAAAGGCAAAAAAGAAATTGAATGCGGTAAAAATTGAGATGGGCATGGCCAGAGCCACCAGCAGCACCAGCTTTACATTGCGAAGAAAAACCCACAAGACAAAGATTGCCAGCAGTGCACCGGTAAGCGCCAGGCGGATGATCTGGTTGATATTATCCTCCATTAACTCCGCACTGTTTTCCTGCACAATTACCTCAACATCAAAGGGGGCACCCTCCCTGTTCAGCCTCTCAAGCTGATCATTCACCTTGTGAGAGAGATCTATGATATTGGCCTGGGCATCGTTGATAAGCTCCAGGGACACTGCATCTAAGCCATTGACACGGCTGATAGTCTCTTCTTCCTTCTCTCCATAATAGACCTCTGCAATATCCTTCAACCTTACAGGCATAGTTCCCCGTCCGATAATTAACTCCTCGATCTGGGAGATATGGTCATATTCGGCGTTCAGGTAGACAAAGAAACGCTGTCCTTGTTCTTTTACTGTGCCCCCATACTGGCGAAGGTTCATGTTGGAGGCGAGGACGTTCCTTACCCTGGAAGGAGCAATATTGTATGCTTCACATGCGGCCCGGTCCAGGATAATATCCACCGATTTCTGCTTTCCCCCGAAAACATTGACTGCTGCCACTCCCTCTATATTCTCCAGCTCATTTATGATATGCTGATCCACATAATTTCGGACCCGGTCCACACCTCCCGATCCCCTGGCCTGCAGACTCATCAGGGTGTTATCTGCTGCATCCAGATCAATTTTCACCACCTGCAGGGTGAAATCATCGCTTAGATCGCCCCGGATGGCACTTACTTGTTCGTCCAGCTTCAGATAGGCATATTTCAGATCGGTACGCTTTTCGTAGGAAATAAGGATGGAACCGGTTCGCCGCCCGGCATTGGACTGGATCTCTTCGATGTTGTCCAATCCCGCGATCATACTTTCCACCGGGACAATGGCCTCCTGTTCCATATATTCGGGAGTTACCTCTATCCTGGAATTAATCTGTATGAAGAGCATGGGCAGCTCCGCATTGGGAAATATCTCCATCTTCAACTGTTTCCAGGAGAGGATGCCAAGCATGGTTGCTGCAATAAACAGCATGGAAATGAGAACCTTTCGCTGTATGAGGAAGTGCTTATTCACCGCCAGGAGCCTCCTCTTTTTGTCGCTTCAATCCCATTGTTCCAAAAACCATGTAAATGCAGGGAATCACCACCAGGGTCAGCATGGTCGATGTAATGAGTCCCCCGATAACCGCCCAGGCCATGGGTGAGCGTAGCGATGCACTCTCACCGAAACCCAGTGTAAGCGGAAAAAGGGCCAGGATGGTGGTAAGTGAGGTCATAAGGATGGGCCTGATTCGCCGCTGTCCGGCCGAAACAATGGCCTCCCTCAGCTTCATCCCCTCTTTGCGGAACTGGTTGATGGCATCCACCAGGATAATGGAGTCGTTTACCGCTATTCCCACGAGCAGGATAATCCCGATTAGTGCCATGATATTGAGCGCTTTGCCTTGCAGATAAAAGACTGCCACCGCTCCTACCACTGCCAGCGGAACAGGCAGCAGAATGGTAAAAGGGTGTAGCAGGCTTTCAAATTGCGCTGCCATCACCATGTAAACCAGGATCAGGGAGAGAAGCAGGGCAAAGCCCAGGCTCCCCATGGATTCCTTTCTGAGGGCCTCTTCACCGGTAATACTGTAGCTGTATTTGGGCGGGAATTCCACATTTTCCAGTTTTTCATCAATGGTTGAGGCCACCTTATCAAGAGGTAGATCATTATCCAGGTCGGCCGAGATTTCAACGATTCGGTTCTGGTTGTTATGCAAAATCTCCCTGGGTGAATTCCCTATCCTTATGTTGGCTACTTCCCTGAGGAGAATCTCAGTGTTGTTTACCTCCACTGAGAGCATCTCCAGCTCCTGGAGAGTTATATCGTGCAGTTTGACCGTGATATCGGTCAGATCGCCCTTTACGGTCATCTGTCCTGCATCTGAACCCTGTAGTTTCTCACTGACCCGGTTGATAAGTGTATTCACATCCACATTCATCAGTCCGGCCCGGTAGCGGTCGATCACAATCTCAAGCTCCGGGGCTCCACCCTCAATGGAGGAGCTTATATTACGAATACCGGGAATCTCCTGCATCTGAGTCATTACCGATTCGGTAAGGGTTTCCAGCTCCTCCATCTCCTCCCCTGTAATTTCTACCACAAGTGGAGAAACATCGGCACCAAGGATGGTGGACAGGGCACTTTCCTCCTGTCGGAAAAGTGCTGTAAAGTTGGGGTTATCCTTGAAATAACCGGTGAGTACTCCAATCAGGCTACTGGTAGAGAGATGGCTGTCTGGTTTCATTTTCACCTTGATGGTGGCCATGTTCTGGTCATCAAAGAGATTTTCCCCTCCGGAAGAAAGGCCCGAGCTTGGACCGATCTCACTGTAGATAAGATCCAGGTCTTCACCTGCTAGCTCACGGATAATTGTCTCCAGGCTATTTACGGCACCTGCAGTTCGTTCCAATTGAGTCCCCTCGGGCATCTGAAGGTCCACATAAAACTCCCGCGCCTCGGCACGGGGCATAAATTCACTTCCGGTTTGCTTAAGCATAAACCATCCACCAGCCATCAGTAGCAGGGCTCCCAGCATTACCCAGCCCCGGTAATTCAATATATTATTTAAAAAGCGACCATAGCCATTGAACTGAATCGATTCACGTTTCTTTCCGGTAAAAGGCGATTTCTTTTTATAGATCCTGGAATAAAGCATAGGGATAATCAGGATGGCCACCACCAGTGAGGCCAAAAGGGAGAAGGCGACGGTAAAGGCTTGCTCCTTAAATAGTTCACCAGAAGCCCCACGCATGTAAACAATGGGAAAAAAGACCACAATGGTTGTAAGTGTGGAGGCGATAATTGCGCCCCCAACCTGGGATGTTCCCCGCACAGCAGCTTCCCCTGCATCGGCACCCTGTTCATGATGACGGAAAATATTTTCGAGCACCACAATGGCATTGTCAACCAGCATTCCGGCTCCCAGGGCCAGACCCCCGAGCGTCATAATATTAAGTGTAAGACCAGAAAAGTACATTAGTACAAAGGTGGCAATGATGGAGATCGGTATGGCAGCACTGACAATGAATGTAGGTCCAATTCTGCGAAGAAAGAGGAAGAGTACAAAAACGGCCAGGAGAATTCCGAAAATCAGACTGTCGCTAACCTCACCGATGGCCGATGAGATATAGTTGCCCTGGTCCTCTACTACGGTAAAAATGAATCCGGGAAGTGCTTTTTCCATCTCATCCAGGGCCAATTTCAGATCTTCCACCGCTTTAACTGTGTTATAGCGCATCTCCTTGTAAATACTTAAGCCCACACATGGCGTTCCATCAATCATCACAGCGTTCTCCTGTTCCTTCAGGCTCCAGGAGACTGTGGCCACATCCCTCAGCAGGACAGGAACCCGCTTTCCATCCGTTTCTTCAGTGGAGGCTCCCATCTTAACAATGATCTGTTCCAGGTCCTGAACCTGTTCCAGTTCGCTGATGCCTCTAACGATGTAGCGCTTACCCATTTCCACAATGGATCCGCCTGAGATATTTTGATTATAGCTTTCTATCTTGCTGGTAAGAGTCGAAATATCTAAATTAAAGGAGTTTAGCAGGTAATCATTTGTTTCTACCAGTACTTCAAGCTCTTCTGCTCCGTCAACCTCCACATCTGCGATTCCCTCCAGTCGTATTAATTCGTTCCTGACATAGTCCTCGGCGGTCCTCCTTAACTCGTTCAGGTCACTGCTTTCGGCATGCTGAAATGCCACCAGCATCACTGGACTGGCGTTGGGATCATACTGGGTAATATTGATCTCCTCCAGGTCCTCATCCTGGTTAAAAGAGGAGAGCGCCTTGGACAGGTCGAGAAAGGCCTCATTCATATCTTTTTCCCATGTATATTCCACCTCGATAAGAGCCACACCCACCCGGGAAGTGGAAGAAACATTGACCACACCGCTCTGCCTGATAGCCAGCGATTCAACACCGTCCACAAACTTTTCTTCCATTTCCTCCGGCGGACGTTCACCGGCCTCCAGTTCGATATATAACCTGGGACTATGAAGGTTGGGAAAGAGGTCGATTCCCAGCTTATCGAAGGAAATAAATCCCAGCAACAGCGTGGCGATGATGATCATACTTACCGATACAGGGTAAGAGACCGAAAATCTGGTGATGGCTTTTAACATGGTTTCTCGCTTCCTGTTTTATCTGAGTATTCTGACCCTGGACTGATCCCTGAGGGTTTCAAAGCCTGAATTGACAATACTCTCCCCTTTCAGTAATCCCATCTTCACCTCCACACTTGTGGCATTTTGAAGTCCAGTCGTGATAATACGTTCACTGGCCACTCCCTGCTCCACCACATAAACAATCTGGTTCCGGTTCCGGCTCATGATGATATCCTTGGGTATCACGATTACTTCCTCAGCACTGTTAACCACCAGGTCGGCCTTAACAAACATACCGGGAAGCAGTACTTCATCTTTGTTCTCTATCTCCACAAAGCTAAGAAAGGTCCGGGCCTCAGCATCGATGGAAGGTGAGATCTGGGTAATGATGCCCAAAAGGGTATCGGCCGTGCTGGTATAGCTGGTCACATAGACCTTAAATCCCCGCTCGATGTTTCTGAAATACTTTTCCGGAAGGTTTGCTTCCAGGTAAAGTTTCTGAAAGTCGATCAAAGAGACCATCTCTGTGCCACTGGCCACTCTTGTTCCATTGGTAAAGTAGGGAAGTTCTGCAATCACCCCTGAAAAAGGTGCTTCCAGGGTCATCTTGGCCAGGTTGAGCCTACTACTCTCCATATCGTACTCCGTATTGATCATGGTAATTTCCGCATTCTTCAGGTCCCTGAGGGTGACCCCTCCCTTTTCATAGAGTGCCTGCTGCTTTTCATACTCCAGTTCAGAGATCTCTTTGTCTAACTCTTTGGACTTAATCTTCATATCATTCACATATTCTGCATCCTCCAGCTTAATAATTGTGGCACCAGCCTTTACGTGATCACCCAGGGCATAGGGCTTTCCGGTTGCGGGATTAATCTGCAGGCTATATTCCCCGGTAATCTCCGAGCTCATGCTTACCTCCTTGAGCGGGTAGACCGATCCGGTGGTGCTTACAAATTCTTCGATGGCGGAAGTGCTCGCCTCGATCACTCCCACAGGCACCTCAATGGTGGTGTTGACCTCCGTATCTGGCTGTTTGCAGGAGCTCAGCAGCAGGACTGCAGCTGCAAATAAGAAAAAAGTGTTTCGGATCTGTTTCATGATTATGTTCGTTCTATTTGTTCTCTTCTTCATAGCTATGCAGTTCTTCAGGTATGATGGGAACCTGTTTTTCAAAATCGTACAGGGTTTGAATCTTCAGATTCAGCAACTCTATTTTATAATTGATAATGGCATTAGTCAGCGCCATCTTCGATTCAGAGAGCTGATTCTGGTACAAACCCAGATCCATGCTGGTGAGGTCTCCATTGCGGTAACGTTCCAGGTTGATATCATAGGTTAGCTCCGCATTTTCAACGGTTTTGCGCTGAATCTCAATCTGGTTCTCCAGATTTTTCAGACTCCGAACCACCGAGCGGATATTCATCTCTATGTCGGTTTGTTGTACCTGGTAATCGATCTGGCTACTCTGCAAGCTTGCTTCAGCCGCTTTGATCTCCGATTTTCGCTCCCCCCAGTCAAACAGCGGGATGTTCAGGGTAAGTCCGATTGCCGGTGTGTTGGTGGGAGTTTCAAACAGCCTGGAGAATTGTTCATCGTTCCCCTGTACACCAAAGGAGGCGGTCACCGAACCGGCAAATTCATTGGTGGATTTTGCCACAATCAGATCAAAATTGGCATTTTCCAAATCGATCTCCCTTTCCCTTAATTCCATCCTGTTCTCAAGGGCATGGGAAATAGCCAGCTCCTGGTTTACAGGGACGGTATCGGCCATGATCTCGGCTGCAACCAGAAGCGAAGTATCCAGGGGAAGTCCAATCAGTACTTTGAACTGGTCCAGGCTGTTGGCCAGGGTCAGTTCCGCATTGAATACCCCTGAATGACTGGTGGCCCGGTTAACCTCGGCCTGGTATAACTCCTCCAGGGCCAGCAAACCGCCCTCCACTTTGTTAAGGATGATTTCGTAGCTCTCCTCATTATTTTTTAAATCTTCCCGCGCAATATCCAGGCTCATCTGGTTGGAGTAAACCGAATAGAATTCCTGGGCTACATTCCGCTCCAGGTTGAGCTGCATCAGCAGGTAGCGAATCAGAGAGGCTTCATACTCCAGCTCCAGCTTCTCAGTCTCCATCCTGGTTCTATTGTAAGTAAAGATGGGTTGTGTAAACTGAAGATAGAGACGGTTATTATAGGTTTTGGAGAGCGGGTCAGAGGCAAATGCAGACTCCGTTAAGCTGTAGTCGTAGGAGAAACGGTTCACCAGCATCAGTTCTCCATCGGTGGGAAGTATCCTCTGGTTGATGGCGAAGGTCCCCCCGGTGGAGGCCGATTCGTTCAGATACCACTCACTGGTCTGCTGATCGAAGCGGTTGGTCTTCTCATAATCAAAGGGATCCAGTGTGATGGAGAACTGTGATTTAAGTCTGGCCCGCTGGGCATTGAGTCGCTCCTGGCTACGTACCAGTGAGAGTTCGGTCTGCTGCATATCGGGACTGTTATCAACAGCGATCTCCATGGATTTATCGATGGTGAGCAGGGCCTGTGCCTCAAGAGCGACACCCAATACAGTGATGGTTCCTGCCAAAAGCAATCCCTTTCTGAATCTGCTACTATTGAAACATTTCATCATATTATAATTTTCTATTTTTCTCACTTCCATTAACTCCAAAGCTTTCACCTCCTTCTTACCCATTTTACCGCATCGGCAATGACCCGCCAGCCATCGGTCTCATTGGTGAGCCGGATGGAAACCGAATCGGCCGGGAAGTGAAAGGATCCAAGGCGGTTCCAGCCATCTTCCGGGTTATTTAGTTCATAGCTCACTTTCTCACTTCCTTCACTGGAAGTGATGGTATAGTTGTAATCGGTGCCCTTATCAGCAAACTGCGGACCGGAGCCCCTTCCCTTTCCGGGTGTATGGCCTCCCTGTTGTCCGCCTCCCTGCTCCCTGCGTGAAGGGCGTTTATACATGGCCGAAACGGGAATATATACATAGAGATCGTAGAAGCCTTTCTCTGGCAATACAGTGCTCCAGCTTACGTAGTTGGTGCCATCACCTCTCCTTATGACCATGGCCGAGCGCACGGCCTCACCATAATAGGCAGAGTGTGCAACCGGGGTCCAGCGTGATGGGGTCCACCATTCGTGAAGACTCTCGTAGAGGAGCCCGTCATCCTCCTCTTTCCTGGAATCGACCCATTGCTTTAATTTACTCTCCCGGGAGATGGAAAAACTACTAAAACCTTCATCTTCATTGTCCACCACATATTCGTCCTTGAAAATAAAACTCACTGGATGCTCGGAATTCCGTTCATACTCCTCCAGGTTGGCAGCAGTCACCTCGCTGGGTGATCGGAGGAAGTTATTGTAGCTTGAGGGTATATTCCCTGATATAAGCGTATTTACGGTCATCATCATGGGACGGTCGTAGAGCACCACCTGCACATCCCTGGTAACGCCAGCCTCCACTTCATATAGTCGTTTTTCCTCGCTCATGCCGCCTCCGCCACCAAAACCGCCCTGTCCCATGATCCGGAAGTTGAAATCGACCAGTCCTGTTGCATTGCCCACATTGGTGATTTTAAATTTCACCAGGTAGACATCCCCTATTTCGTCACGTGTTTGCAGGTATTCAGGTTCAGATATCAGGAAGGTGGGCATCTCCCCTCCTGCATTGATCACTTCCAGGTAGGGAGCTATCTCAACCCCGAACTCCTTTAGAAAGTCAGTCGAAAACTGCTCAAAAGTGATCTCTGAAAAGGCATGGTCCTCCAGGTAATAGAAAAAGAAATAATCAAAGTCGCCCATTCCCACCTTGTTTTTCAGGGCTGAGATAATAAAACTACCTGTCTGGTTAATAAGCGATGAAGTGAGTTCCGTATCCCAGCGGGCAAACAGTTCCAGCATACTCTTCCGGCTCAGCAGCAGGTTAGCCCGCTCCTTATCGGTGATGCCCCCTGAGAATCCATCTCTCGGACTTACCTCATATCCTTCCTTCAGGTAGATCTCCAGCATGGAATTGAATACCGGGTATTTTGTGGAACTGACACCACAAACATAACTGTAATACAGCGGGAAGACACAGTAGGGATTCTTGCTGTAACTGATATCACCCTGGAAAGTGATCAGTTCTTCACCTCCACTACCTCCGCCGGGACCGCCTCTACCCCTGCTCTGGGTCTCGGTTCTGAAAAAAGTATTTTGTAAGAGTCGTTTAAACATATCGGTCTCGATTTCACGTGAGCTACGTACATTCTCATTCCTTCTATCGCGATTCTCTGCCACACGCATGAAGCGATGAAAATCAAGAGTACTGAGTCCGGCCCCTTTTTCCGGCAGCAGGATCATCTCCGGGAGAATATTCTCAACGGTCTGTATATAAGGTCGTTCATATGCATGAAACTGGATCGGCACTTCGATCAGGTTGATCCGGTCGAAGGCATAATACAGGTCCAGCTCATCCAGTTCATAATCATCTTTAGCCTCGGTGATCAGTGCCTTGATGGTATCCTGAATATTAGTGAAGTATTCTGAAAAATAATCATGCTCCGGATCCAGGTAGAGATTGTATTCCACCCCGTCAATCTCGAGACTTCTCCGCTTCAGGGGAGCCAGCACCAATGGAAATGCATTCAGATCATGTTCCGGGGAAAAATGGGTCCCTTTCGCATCTTCAGATACATTCCCCGGGGCGATGGCCGTGATAGTACTATCACATCTTACTGTTAGTCTGAATCGGGTAAAATCAGGCTCCCGGGGTTGAAAGGTCTCCAGATTAAATCCCACTCCGGCCACCGGATACCAGTTTAATTCGGGGGTGAGCAGCATATAGTCGGGATGGATAATCCCAGGTTTTTTATCGACGGCGGCCACCATAATTCGCTTGGTCGCCTCCATCTGTTCGCGAGGAATATCCAGGTAGGCTATGGATTCTTGGGGAACACCGCTGTAGTAGATATTAAAGCTCGATCTCCTTCCCGTTTCCAGTCCCCCTTCAGGAAACAGCATCAGAAGCTGTTTTTCTCTCAGGTAGTCCACTGCTCCACCCCTGCTGGTAATGCTGTCGATGATAAAACCGGGATTTAGTGAAAACAGTAGAGTGTCAAGCCGTGTACTGTCTTGATTCTGAACATGCAGGGCGGAGTGAATCTGCAGTGATTTTCCAACCTGCTCCACATGCAGGTTATTGGAAAGAACATCGCTAACATAGCTGCCAACATAACGATTGTTCAGCTCCAGGTAAGCCTCCCTTTCCAGGGCAATACTTCGGTAACTGTTGTAGTACATTACCCCGACGAACAACCCGGCAGTAACAAATGCAATAAATCCAAATAGATTAAGTCCGTTCCAGCGCCCGGTCTGCGGCAGGCGGTTCAGAAAGCGGATAGTAGCAAAGATAAATCCGATTCCCAGCAATAAATAGCTAAGCCGGTGCAGCAGCATCAAGCGCGGATCTGCAAAGCCAATGAAATCGGAGTAAACCATTGGCAGATTGAAGGCCATATAGTCCAGCATGCCGTAAAGCTTATCCTGGAAATAGAAGAGGGTGAGCCCTATGTAGCCCAGGAGCACCAGGAAGGTAACTGCCTGGCTTCGGAAGAGAATCATCATAATGAAGGAGAGTCCCAGGATATAGATCAGTGTGGGTATGGAGATCAGCAGCGGATAGTAAAGGTAGGCCACCCACTCCACCGGCACATCTTTACGTACCAGGTTAAATACCAGGGTCATCACTAGCGCCATCAATACCAGTCCCACAAACAGCACCAGGATGCCCAGGGTTTTCCCCACCACATATTCTCCGTTGGTAATGGGGCGTGCGTAGATCACCTCCGTTGTATCCAGTTTTTTGTCCCGTTGCAGAAAATCGGAAGCCAGAAAAACAGCAATAATTGCCTGTGCCACATTGATGAATAATACATTGATGTAGGGCAGGTTGGCGGGAATTGCCCTGAAGGTCCACTGTGCATCATTTGTCCCAAAAAATCCCATATTGGTTCCAAAGAGGATCAGCAGGGCAAAAATGGCAAATATCCTGAAAAACCAGCTTCTGAAAAGCGTAAGGCTTTCATAGGTGGCCACATTCCATATGTTGATCAGGTTCATTTCAGGTTCCAGTGTTCCAGTTTGTTATCCATATAATGCACATAGGCATGTTCCAGGTTGGGATCCACGCGTACTGCATCGATCCTGTCTGGTTTCTCACCCACAAATTGTACTTCCCAGCCTCCACCCGAAGGAATAGTTGAGATAATAGGCACTTCGCTCTTTAATGATTCGTATTCCGCCTGGCTGATTTCGGCCCTCCAGACATATCCATCTGCCAGTTCCACCAGGTGATCAGGTGTGCCGTTGTATATAAGAGAACCCTCGTTTAACAAGGCCATCTGGTTGCATGTACTGGAGATGTCGCCCACAATATGAGTGGAGAGTATGATAATGGTATCGGAGTGGCCCATGTCCGATAGAAGGTTTCTGAAGCGGATTCGTTCCTCAGGGTCGAGACCGGTTGTCGGTTCATCCACAATGATCAAGGATGGACGGGCAATGAGTGCCTGTGCAATCCCAAGTCTTCGTTTCATTCCGCCCGAAAGCTTATTAGCCATACGATTCCGAAACTCATAGAGGCCCACGCTCTCCAACATTTCTTCCACACGTTCTCCACGTTCTCTTTTAGAGTTCATTCCTGCAAGACGGGCAGCATAATCCAGAAACTCCCAGGAGCGAAGTTTGGAGAAGAACCTGAAATCCTGGGGAAGATAACCAAGCATTTTCCGCATTTCCTTGCGGAAGGAGGAGATCTCTTTTCCATCCACAAGTACTTGTCCTTCAGTAGGCTGCATCAGGGTAACCAGTATACGCATCAAAGTTGATTTCCCTGCTCCGTTGGGACCCAGAAGTCCGAACATCCCGTCTGTGATAGTCAGATCCACATTATCCAGAGCTTTAAATCCGCCCGTATAGGTCTTGGTCAGGTTTTTAATTTCTATCTTCAAAATTCAAAATTGATGCAGGGTCTGCCATTCGTTGGGTTTTGACTGATGGGACGCAGCAAGGTTTAATCTTGTTACAAAAATCAAACATTGAAATTAAACCTTTATTAGATAGATTGATCATAGAAACAGATATACACATTTAACATACAGAAGATGAAGACAACATTTTATTTAAGATTGATGGGACTAGCCTTCCTGATCTCGCTTAGTGCTCTGAATATTTCGGCCCAGGGTCGTGGAGGCGGACCTGGTCGCGGATTTCAGATGACCGAAGATGATATCAAGGAGCGGGTCGAACAAAGGGCCCAAACTCTTAAACTCACCGATGAGCAGCATAAAAAGGCTCTGGCAGTGGAAATGGACTTCTATAATAAGAGGCAGATCGAATTCCAGAAAATGAGAAACGCCGGCGGTCCTCCTGCCGAAGGTGGTCGTGAGGCCATGCGTGAGAAGATGATGAAGATGCGTGATGATCGCAACGCTG
>JAOZQY010000177.1 GCA_029931975.1 Bacteroidales bacterium
TCTTGACGACTATATCCATGGTGAAAAATCGAGAGGAAAATCCTTTGCACCCCTCTCCGCTCCCGTATCAGATATCCGTAAGGAAGTAGTTCAGTTACCTGAATCGGAAGAAAAATACGAAGTTTATCTCGGGCTCGATATTGGTTCCCTGAGCACCAATGTGGTACTTATTGATGACAAAAACCAGGTGATTGCACGCAGGTACCTGCCCACGGCCAGTAAACCATTGGAGGCCATCCGCCGGGGGATGGCAGAGATCTATGAAGAGATAGGGGACCGAGTTGTGGTCAAAGGCGCAGGCACCACCGGATCGGGTCGCTACCTGACCGGAGATTTCTTGGGGGCCGATGTGATCCGCAACGAGATTACCGCCCAGGCCACAGCTGCCATTGCATATGACCCGGAAGTGGATACTATTTTTGAGATCGGCGGACAGGACTCCAAGTACATCAGTATCGATAAGGGTGTAGTGGTCGATTTTGAGATGAACAAGGTGTGTGCCGCCGGAACCGGATCCTTCCTGGAGGAGCAGGCCGAAAAACTGGATATCAATATCATTGAGGAGTTTGGTGAGATGGCGCTGGGGGCCAAGAGACCGGCCGGACTGGGCGATCGATGTACGGTATTTATGGAATCGGATCTAAATTCCTTCCAGCAAAAAGGGGTGGAAAAGGATAACCTGGTTGGCGGACTGGCCTACTCCATTGTACACAACTATATCAACAAGGTAGTCCGCAAAAAACGGATAGGCAACCACATCCTCTTCCAGGGTGGAGTCACCAACAACAGGGCCGTGGTGGCTGCATTTGAAAAGGTAACCGGCAAAAAAATCTATATCCCACCCCATTTCGATGTAACCGGGGCCATTGGTGCCGCCATGCTGGCCAGGGACTATCTTATAAAAAACAATCTACAAACCCATTTCAAGGGCTTTGATATCAGCAAGATCCCCTACACAGTGGATACATTCACCTGCAAGGCGTGCTCCAACCAGTGCGAAATCAGGCGGGTACGGATAGAGGGAGAGAAAAAACCGCTCTATTACGGGGGAAGATGCGAAAAGTATGAAATGGAAGATCGTAAGGGAAAAGGAGAGGGTATTCCAAATTACTTCGAGGAGCGTATCAGTATACTGATGGAGGGCTACCAGCCTGAAACCAACCCGGATCCGGAAAAAACCACCATCGGAATTCCGCGCGGACTAATGGTCTTCTACCAGCAGTTCCCCTACTGGAGCACTTTCTTTAAAGAGCTGGGGTTCAATGTGGTTATATCGGACGAAACCAGCAATCAGACCATCAAGAAAGGCCTGACCAAAATAATAGCCGAAACCTGTTTCCCTGTGGAGGTCATGCACGGCCACGTATATGAACTGCTGGACAGTGGAGTAGATTACGTATTTACCCCCTTTATAATCAATGCCAGAGCAGAAAAGGACAATCCCACTTCCAACACCAACTGCCCCTGGGTACAGACGCTTCCCTTTATGGTAAGCGCCTCCCTGCCAAAAAAACAACAGGAAAGATTGCTTTCGCCCGCACTTAACTTCCGTTACTACGGGAAAGTGGTGGAGAAAGAGCTGTATGATTACTTCGGAAAACGTTTCAAACTGAGCAAAAAGCAGATCGTAGAGGCCATGAAGAAGTCCGATGCGAAACAGGAGCATTTCGAAGAGCAGATCAGGGTACGGGGACGTGAGGTAATGGCCTCCCTTCCTGAAGATAAAGAGTGTGTGGTCATTATCGGGCGCCCCTACAATACAGGCGATCCGGCACTCAACCTCAGTATGGTGGAGAAACTGATCAACCTGGATGTGCTCCCCATCCCCACAGACTACCTTCCCCTGGAAGAGGAGCATATTACCAGGGATTACAATAAGATGTACTGGCCCAATGGCCAGAAGGTCCTGGCAGCATCCAGGATCATTGCCAGGGATGACCGGCTTCATGGTATCTATATGGGTAATTTCAGGTGCGGACCAGACTCTTTCCTGGCTCACTTTGTGAACGAAGAGATGGCCGGAAAACCCTATATGGAGCTTGAGATCGATGAGCACGGGGCAGATGCCGGGATGATTACCCGCTACGAAGCCTTCCTGGATAGTCTGAGAGGTTCAAAAATAAGCTCGGGCGAGAAAAAAGATGTGATTACTCCCAGAGCTCTCTCTTCATCTCCTATGAAGGACCGAACCCTCTACTTCCCTTACATGAGTGATGCCTCCCATGTAATGGCATCTGTTTGCAGAAGCTTCGGAATTGCATCGGAATCACTTCCCATGCAGACCCAGGAGGAGGTCGACCTGGGCAGGAAGCATACTTCCGCCCGGGAGTGCTTTCCCATGATCTGTACCACAGGAAGCTTCCTGAAAAAACTGATGGAACCGGGCATTGACCCAACCAGGGTCAGTTTCTTTATGCCCGATCATAACGGGCCCTGCCGGTTTGGACAATATAACCGTTTCCAGAGGGTGCTCTTTGACAGGCTTGGCTTTTCGAAGGCCGAAATTATTGCACCCAGCAATGATGACTCTTATGAGTCTATCTCGGGCGGACATGGTTCCAAATTCCGGCTAAACGCATGGAAAGGATTTGTGGCAATGGACATCATCCGAAAACTAAAACAGGAGCGGAAGCCTTACGAATTGGTACCGGGAAGTGTTAATAAAATGTATGAGCATGCACTGGCAGACCTGGTCCGTTGTATGGAAAACGGGGGTAGCGACCTCACCGACACCCTGGCCGGGATTGCTTATGGATTCACACAAATCCCCCTTTCCAATGGAAAACGTAAACCGGTAGTGGCCATCGTAGGAGAAATCTTCATGCGCGATAACGACTTCTGCAGCGGTCACCTGGTCTCCAGACTGGAAAAATTCGGTGCCGAAACATGGATTGCACCCTTTGCCGAATGGCTCGCCTACTCCACCATCCGCTATACCCGCGATAGCAAGTGGAAAGGCGATTTCAAGGGCGTTATTAAATCAAAGCTGCAGGAACATTTTCAGGAGCGAATCGCCCAAAAAATTATCAAACCGTTCCATAATATCTTTGACCATGACAAGGAGGTAGCTGTTAAGGATATGCTGAATGCCTGCGGGCCCTATATTCACAGGCACTATGACGGTGATCCTGCTCTCAACCTGGGTACTTCGGCCATCCTGGCGGATAGAGGGATCTCCGGAATTGCCAATATGCTACCGTTTACCTGTATGCCTGGTACCGTTGTGGCTGCAGTTTCAGATCAACTGCGTAAGGATAAAGGCAATATCCCCTATGTGAGTATTGCTTACGACGGCCAGGAAGATTCTTCCATCGAATTGCGGCTCCAGGCCTTTATGCACCAGGCAGTCCAATACGCCGAAGAAAAGGGCCATACTGCAGCCGATGCAAACAACTGGATATTAAACACGCCGCATACATAGTGCCTGAAAACAAATTTTTAACAGATAACATCATGGGAAAAGGACAAGACGCAAAGAAAGCCAAATAGGATAAATCTTTTTCCGGAAAATCTGCACACTATATTTCTACAGGTAGAATCCTGTGGAACTCGATGCCATTGGGGCTAAGCCTGGCCTGGGCGACAATCACTTCAACTCCCTGGCCGGGAACACCTACTTGATTGTCCAAAGGCTTCTTACCCTTGACGGTTGGCGGCTGCTATGGATAATTCCAAGAGTTATTATCTGAGGCGCTTTTACCTTGTAGATAATTAGCCAGCTCATGCAAACGGTTTGCCGGTAGATTTTCGTTTTCGTTGGAATCTCCCAGCACTCCCGGAATGCCAGGGGATTTTTCTCAATACGATCAATTGTCTGGAATATTTTATCACCGATCCGGATGGCGATTAGTGGCTGATGCTTGATGTAAGCGATGTAGCCAGTGATATCGTCAATATTCTGGAGAGCATTCTAGGTGATCCTTAACGAATAAGCTTCTGGAGCTTTTTCTTTTGTGCTGCCCATCGTTGTTTCGCTTCAGAAAGACTCACAGTTGGAGAATCATCGGCATACTTGACCCATTTTCTGAAATCATCTTCAGTAATGGGCTCTCCTGGAAAAGCATAAGAATTTAGATCCGGTTCTCTGACGATCCTGATCAGTCGCTTATTCTCCAACTCACGTAATGCCTTTAGGGAGTTATCTGTAAGTTCTACTTTTAGCGTCTGCATTGTACCGGGCTTTTTGAATACTATTAAGACAAAGATATTCATTATTATACTTTGCTTCATGAAAAACAATTGTCTTGAAAATTGTGGATTCTTTGAAAAGTTGGAGAATTGGTGGTGATTTTGGCAAGGGTCAAAAGATCGCAAGGGGTAATATCCGGTGGAACTCGATGCCATTTGGGCTAACCCTGGTCTGGGCGACAATCACCTCGACCCCGTTTCGGATATAGCCTTATCCAATGCCTTCCCATAGTCAGGATCAACCTCCCTGGCCGGGGAGAATATCCGCACATCCATATCACCTTGATAGTTTCTTGTTAATAATTAGCGGTGGAGTTCGGGTAACAAATGAAAATCTCCTCTACCGGAAGATGATCGGGAAGTGGAAGTCGACCATGGTGA
>JAOZQY010000178.1 GCA_029931975.1 Bacteroidales bacterium
TCCCACACCCAGCCCGGTATTACCTTCTTTAAGGCCGGGCCATATTCATCAACATACTCGTCAATAGAAACAATCGCTCCTTTTCCGGCATAATCAGCAAATCCATGACGGTCTTCCATAACATGCATCAGCTCGAATTCCTCACCAGTAGTCAGCATCAGGTTGGTTTTCTGGTCCCATACATCCCAAGCAATATAAACAAGTTCGAGTTCCAGATTCTGGCCATCTTCCATTAATCTCCTGTTTATCTCGGCCTGAACAATATCAGCCTCCTGTTCAGGATTGCCAGGAAAGACAAATCTTACCTTTACGGGTCCCTCCTCTCCAGCTTCTTTTTCCCCTCCGGCAAAAGCCTGCATTCCGCTGAAAAGAAGCATAATTAAAACGAAAATTCCAATCCCTTTATTCATAAGGATCCTCCATAAATATTATTACCCCCCACACATGAAGGAGTTTTAAACTTAACTAACCTTTTACCGATCCAATCATCAGGCCCTTCACAAAATAACGCTGAAGATATGGATATAGAAGAATAATTGGCCCTATTGTAATAAGGGCAGTGGCCATTTTTAAAGATTCAGTCGGCATTGTTATCGTACTTAAAACAGCAGAAGAACCTTGAAGATCAGTCAACATTGTAAGTTCCGATTTTAATTTTAGTAGATAATACTGCAAAGGATATAAATTACTTTTCTCAACCAGCATTATGGCATTCCACCAGTTGTTCCAGTAAGCCAGCCCATAGAAAAGGGAAATTGCAGCCAGTACGGGAGTACTTAATGGCAGATATATCTGAAATGCGATTCTGATATCCCCGGCACCATCAATCAATGCAGATTCCCTGAGGGAATCGGGAATACCTTTCATGTAATTTCGTACCAGAAACAAATTAAAGGGATTAAAAATCAGGCTGGGAATTATTAGAGCTAATATATTGTTTCTTAAACCAAGTTTTACACATATTATATACCATGGCACTATTCCCCCATTAAAAACCATAGTAAAGAAGAAGAACAATGAAAGAGTATCTCTGTGCTTTACGTTTTTATTCGCCAGAGTATAAGCCGCCATTGATGTAATCATGACGGCTGCAAGAGTTCCAACAACAGTTACGAAAATGGTAATCAGATAACTATTGAAAATATCGTGCCCACCGGTGAAAATCATCTTATATGCCTCAAGTGAAAATTTTTCAGGCAGAAATTGATACCCGTTTTTTATTATGCTCTTTTCATCTGTTACAGAAACCATCAGAAGCAAGACCAATGGTAGTGCACAGAAAAGTGAAAATAATGTAATCATTGTATAATTTATAGTGTTAAAAACACTTGTCTTCTTCATAAAAAGCACCTTCCTTTCATATAACCATTTTGAATATATAAATTAAAAAAATAGATTAAAAAAGAGCTCCTTCGCTAAAGGATTTCTTGACAATCCGGTTTGTTGTATATACTAAAACAAAACCAACTGCCGCTTGGAACAATCCCACAGCCATAGCCTGAGAAGGATCGCCGGACAGACGCAAAGCCCTAAAAACATATGTATCTATAACATCTGCTGTCGGATATAATATTCCATTGTCTCCTATAATCGCCCAGAACATTCCAAAATCGCCATACATAATTTTCCCAATCGATAACAATGTCAGTATGGCTACTGTAGGCATAACAAGAGGAAGGGTAATAAACTTAATCTGCAGCCATCTGTTAGCTCCATCAATTTCTGCCGCTTCATATAAGGAGCCGTCAATTCCTGTAATAGCAGCCAAATAGATAACTACACTCATTCCTGTTGCCTGCCATACCCTCATTCCAACCAGAATCGAGGTCCATGGTTTTGGAGTCATATACCAGCTGACAGGTTCTATTGAGAAAACACCCAGTATTCTATTTACAATTCCATAATTATATGAAAATAAAGTGTAGATAATATAGCTGACTATTACCCACGAAATAAAATGAGGAAATAGAAAAGTTGATTGTGTAATTTTTACAAACCATTTATTTCTTATTTCATTTAAAAGAATTGAGAGTGTAATAGAAAAAACTGTTACAAAAAAGATAAAAAGGCAATTCAATCTTATTGTGTTCCACGTAACAGTAGCAGCACTTGCCGATTTAAAAAAGAACTCAAAGTTCTTAAATCCTACCCATGCACTGTTAAATATTCCGGTTCTAAAATTAAATTTCTGAAACGCAATAACCATATAAGGTAATGTCAGGTAACCGAATATAATCGTATAAAGCACAGCCGGAAGGATTAATAAATACGACATTGGGTTTCTGATAATATCCTTTATTAAGGAACCCTTTCCACCACTCTTTATATTTGGCAATTTCTTAAGATTAGTTTTCATTTCCATTACCTGCCTTTTCTCAATCAATCTGTTTGCTATTCGATAATCCACATATCAACTAAAAACAATATCGCTCCTTTTTAATTCTGCAACACCAATTGCAGAATCTGCTCCGGCATAATAAACCAAGATTCTGTTCTCGATTTCTACTTGCCCATTGGAGAATACAATATTGGGAACACAACCATTTACTTCCCAGTCGAGTTCAGGCTCCAGAATCGGCTCTTTCTGCCTTGCAAGAACTATTGACGGGTTGTCAAGATCGAGCAGAGCAGCGCCCAGACAGTATCTCTTTTCCTTGCTTGTCCCATGATAAATGAGCAACCAACCTTTATCAGTTTTTATTGGCGGACCTGCAATTCCGATTTTATTATGTTCCCATTTGGAACTGGGTAAAGGACTTAATATGCTTTTGTGATTGTACCAGTTTTCAAGTTCATTTGAATAAGCAAGACAAATATCAGGTTCCCGCCTGTGAAACATTACATATTTACCATTAATCTTTTCAGGAAAAAGGGAAGCATCTTTATTACTTTCATCCAGAACAATCCCTTTTCTTTCCCAGTCAATTAAATTCTTAGAAATTGCTCGGCATATGCGAAAATCTTTTCCATCATATCCGGTGTAAAGCATATAGAAAACACCCTCAATCTTTACTATTCTGGGATCTTCAGGGCCTCTCGCTTCCTGGGGAACATCGTTAGTCAATATTGGATCTCTCATCCTGTTAAAATGAATACCATCTTTACTCACTGCATATCCGAGACTATTTATAAAATCACCTTCATCTCCTCCTGATGAAATATCGGTGGCTCGATATATCATGTGAACCAGACCGTTTTCATATACAGCGGCGCAATTAAATACAGCACCTGCTTCCCAAGTGTTACCTCTTTCAGGTTGTAATATTGGTTTGTCCGAAAGTCTTCTTAGTTTTATCATTATCTAAACCTTTCCTGATGCCTTATGGATTTCATTGCGTGTAACCATTCTACATGGTTACCATCATACAACTTCGTGCAAGTAAATGCAACACTTTTGCATTCTATTGCGGCATTAGATAACTGTCAAGTATTTTCATGGACATCTGTTGTTATTTTTTATAAAATACAGAGCCATGATAAAAAGCTCATCTATGGGTGAAATTGCTCGAATTGCAGGTGTTTCCATTTCAACCGTGTCACGAGTACTCAATGAAAAACCGGGTATCAGTCCCGAAACCCGCAAGCGTGTTCTGGATATATATAAGGATATCATCACGTTATCAGGGATAACAGGCAGACACCCAATCACCGGGAAGACTAATACTATTGGACTGATCCTACACCGAAAGCACCTTTCCAACGAATACCACACTTCATTTCACAACACAATTGGTGTACATAAGATAGCTCAGCGTTTCGGATATCACCTGCTTACAACCTTTGTAACTGATGAATATATGGATACTGATCTTCAACTTCCAATGATAAAAGAAAAGAAGGTGGACGGTATTATCTTTATGGGTTCCCAAATTGAATCCTCTCTCATTCAGGATACGGCAAAAAACGACACCCCTATTGTTTTAATTAACAACATGTTAAAAGGAAAAGGGCTGGATTGTGTTTTAGATGAAAATGAAGGTTCTGTTTATGAATTGACACAGCACCTGATTCAAAAGCATAATCATTGCAACATTGTTTTTCTCTCAGGTCCAAAAACTTGGATAAGCAATAGGGAGCGTGAGACAGGATATCGTCTTGCAATGGAAAAAGCTTCCTTGCAATCAAAAATATTTTATATGCGGGAAACAACACTTGAATCAGGTTTCAACACTATGAAAAAAGTTGTAGAAAGATTTCCGGAAATTACAGCAGTTGTGGCGGTAAATGATTCTGTAGCAACGGGAAGTATCTGTGCCTGTAGAGAGATGGGTTATCCGGTTCCCGAGAAAATAGCAGTGGTTGGTTTTGGTGATATTGAATATACTAATTTTTTCTACCCCCCATTAACAACAGTCCATACTTTTGCCGAAGAGGCAGGGAAAAAGGCTGGCAGCCGTCTAATTGACCTTATAGAAGGAGGTTCGAACAGGGAGCATATACCCCAAACCCTCCGGCTGCCCGCCAGAACACTCTTTCGCACCTCCTGCGGCTGTAAGGGTGATCACTAATTAGAGTACTTCTAATAAAACCATAGGGAATTTTCAAAATAAAAAATCTACTATAC
>JAOZQY010000179.1:0-1081 GCA_029931975.1 Bacteroidales bacterium
AATAAAAAGGAGCTTTTATCATGTACAAATAAGTTTTAAGGCTGATGACAATTTGTGTTCTGTTTATTTCATTAATTTTTATGCTGAGTGGGGTTGCAGCTGCAAAAAAGGTGCTGAAGCTTCAGCTTGTTTATCCAAAAACAAGCAGTGTTGCAGCTAATTCTTTGTTTTTTGCGGACAAAGTGGAAAAATTAACAAATGGTGAAGTAAAAATTAAAATTTTTTATCCCGGTCAACTGGTTAAGGCAAAAGAAGGACTTACCGCAATGAAGCGGGGCATGATAGACGGTTATATCGGTTCAATGCTCTACTTTGCAGGCGTTATTCCTGAAGTAAATGGGGAATGGCTTCCTTTTAGCTGGAAAAATGTTTCTGAAGCCATGGATATTTATTATAATTATGGATATCTGGATATTATGCGTAAAGCCACTGAAAAGCATGATTGTTATTATGTAGCACCCATCTCTGTGGCAAAAATGGGCCTGATGACCAAGTTTCCCATCAATAGCATAGAAGATTTAAAAGGCAAAAAAATCAGGGCAGTGGGAATGGAAGGCAGAATTGTAAAGGCTTTGGGTGGTTCATCTGTGGCATTGTCAGGAGCGGAACAATACACGGCTCTGCAAAGAGGGACAGCAGAGGGTACTGATTATCCATGGTATACACTCAGGGATTATAAATTTTCTGAAGTGGTTTCCTATGTAAGTTCTCCTCCCCTTCATTCACCCGGTATTGTGGAAATACTGCTCAATAATAAGGTATGGAAAAAACTTTCTTCTGATGAAAAAAAGGCAGTAAATCTGGCGGGCTTTCTGACAAGTATTCATTCCGCAAACCTGTCGGAAAAGAATGACAGGGAGATTATTGGTTTTTGCAGGGATAACAATGTCAAAATAGTTAAATTGCCAGGCAAAGAGCTGGTAAAAATGATAAAAGCACTGAAGCCTGTTTTGCTTGTACCCATGCCAGACAAAAGTTAATATGGAATACTATAAAAAAAAAGAGGTTAATATCAATACAATCACCAAAAATTTATCAGGACTTGAGCAATTACGCCGGAGAATCAAGGGTATAATCCCGG
>JAOZQY010000179.1:1091-3356 GCA_029931975.1 Bacteroidales bacterium
AATGTCAAAATAGTTGAATTGCCTAACGAAGAGTTGGTGAAAATGATAAAAGTACTTAAACCTGTGTATGAAGACCATCTTAACTCAAGTGATCTTTGTGCGGAACAGGTTGAAACGTTGAAAAGTTATTTTAATGAGATGGAAATAATACACCCTTTATTTTAACTAAGCAAAGATTGTAGATCCAAGGGGTGAGGGGCAATGTCTCTCACCCTGAAATAAATTTTTTGGATAACGTGCCAGAGGACGAGAGGAAATAAATGAAAAAAATAATTAAAACTATTGATTCTATTGTAATAGCAAGTGGATATCTGGCGGGATTTTTGTGTTTGTTGTTAGTCGTTGTTGTCGTGTATGGAGTTTTCACAAGATACATTTTAAGAGCACCTTCTGACTGGACAATGGAAATTTCACAATACCTTTTTTGCGGTATTTCTTTGCTTGCAACCGGTTATGCTCTTCTACAAGGCTCCCATGTAAGAATTGATCTGGTTCGAAACAGTTTATCAAAAAAAATACAAAAGCGCCTGGATTTAGTTCAATATCCTATCATCTTAAGTCTTTGTATCGTTCTTATATGGATGGGTGGAGAAGAGTTCTGGGGAGCTTTTATCAGCAACAACCGATCCGAAAGTGTGATAGGTATGCCCTTGTGGCCTGTATGGTCAACAATTCCCATTGGAGGGATTTTATTATTGCTTGCAGCGATCTCCGGTTTTTTTAAATTAATCTTCAAAATTGAAAATAAATTGTAAAGGATAAATTTATGGACTGGACCATATATATAGTTAGTGCTGCATTCTTTATTCTGCTTATTATAGGTGTTCCTGTTGGTTTTGCTCTTACGGGAATCGCCATGCTTGGAACAATTTTTGCGTGGGGTTTTAGTGGGTTATATCAAGTTGTAAGCACGACTTACAGTGATGCGACCAGTTTTATTTTAATTGCCATTCCTCTTTTTATTTTAATGGCAAATTTTTTGGAACGTAGTGGCTTAGCTGATGACTTATATGAAATTATTTATCGTTGGTCAGGAGGCTTGAAGGGCGGGCTTGCCATAGGAACTGTTGTTATCTGTGCTATCTTTGGGGCCATGTCAGGAGTAAGCTCAGTAGCCACCGTTACAATGGGAATGATTGCGTTGCCCGCCATGTTTAAACGTGATTATAATAAAGACATGGTACTTGGTTCAATCATGGCAGGAGGTGCGCTTGGCATATTGATTCCACCGAGTATTATAATGATTATTTATGCAGGTATTGCCGAGGTCTCGGTTGGGAAACTTTTCATGGCCGGAGTAATGCCCGGCATATTGCTCAGCTTATTGTTTATCGGATATATTGGAGTCAGGTGCTTTTTGAATCCTCAGATGGGGCCGCCTGTGTCTGAAAAATATACACTTAAAGAAAAACTTCAGTCGCTAAAAGGTATTATCCTGCCAATTTTTCTGGTGCTTTTTGTGCTGGGAAGTATTTATAAAGGGATTGCTACTCCTACGGAAGCAGCAGGAATTGGCGCATTTGGAGCACTTTTGTGTATGATAATATACAAACGCTTCAGCTTTGAAAATTTAAAATCAGCGCTTTTAAATACTATTAAATTAAATGCCATGGTCATGTGGATAATCATAGGCGCTGCATGTTTTACACATTACCTGGCATTTATCGGGGTTCAGGATGTTGTCCAGGAGATGGTATTAGGTTTAAATATTTCAAATTGGTGGATATTAATTTTTATTCAGGCTATGTTCTTTTTTTGCGGAATGATTCTGGAACCTGCTGCAATCATAACATTACTTGGCCCTATCCTTGTTCCTATCGTCCATACGTTAGGGTTTGATTTGTTGTGGTTTGGAGTCTTGTTTGTAATTAATATGACCATGGGGTACCTCACTCCTCCCTTTGGTTTTAATCTGTTTATATTAAAAGGGGTTGCACCAAGGAGTGTTACCATGGGCGATTTATATCGCTCTGTTATACCGTTTTGCATATTACAGGCAATTGGACTTGCATTAGTTATGCTTTTTCCGGAAATAGCTTTGTGGCTTCCCGGTCATATGGGAAATTAAAAAAACGGTCGAAAATTTTTTTAACCAATACTTATAAATGCCGCTTTAATTTGCAAAAATAATCAGTAATGCTGTTTAATATAAAAAAATAAAGGAGATTAAAAATGGTTCCAAAAATCAAAAGAATACTTTTTGCAACAGATCTTTCCGAAAACGCGCGTTATGCATTTAACTATGCGGCAGATATGGCCGCTCGA
>JAOZQY010000179.1:3366-4564 GCA_029931975.1 Bacteroidales bacterium
GGCTTCCCAATCATATGGCGAATTAAAAAGTTTCCCAATAAATTTTTTGATATTTTCAAGACGAATATCTGGTAAATGCCGTCTTGATATGAGAAAATAATTGGGTAATGTTATTTAATATAACGGCCATGAGGCCGATCTGGATTCTCTCATACGGCATCACAATAAAGAATTGAAAAAACAACATGAAAATGAGGCTGCTAATGGTCTCATAGGAAAAAGATCGGAGAATAGATTGATCCGAAATGCACTCAGGAGTTTAAGCAGGCAACCTGAGGATAAATCCTAGTATGATGCAGATGATAATATAAAAATTATTATTCGATCCGGCAATGTTGTTGAGGAAATCATTGTAGAATCAGAAGAGAATGACTGCGGCATGATCGTTATGGCCTATCGTTCACGCAACATGTTAGCGGAGACTATTGTTGACGGAGTTTGCCGAAAGATATTGAAACGTACCCAAAAGCCTGTTTTGCTTGTATCCATGCCAGACACAAGTTAATATGGAATATTATGAAAAAAAGGGGTTAATATCAATACAATCAGCGAAGATTTATCAGGACTTGAGCAATTACGCCAGAGAATCAAGGGCATAATCCCGGAATCGCCTATTTTCAAGACCATGGGTATGAAGATAATCAAGGCGGAAAAAGGCTATGTTCAGTTGGAGGCTGTTCCCGGTCGCCAACATTTGAATGTCATGGGTGTTGTTCAGGGTGGAGTTACTGCAAGTATTCTGGATGCTGCAACCGGATGTGCCATTCAGACATTTCTTGAAGCAGGTGTGAGATTTGCCACCATTGATTTGAATGTTAAATATATCAAACCGGTTCAATCAGATGGCTGCATCCTGATTGCCGAAGGTCGCACCCTTCATGTGTCGAATCGGATTGGTATGGCAGAAGGAATATTAAAAAATAAAAATGGCAAACTCTATGCCTGTGCTTCAGCCACATGTATGATTTTCAGAAAAAATTCAAGATCTGAAATTACTACATTAGAATTAACGAATTGAAACACAATAATGTAAAAGTTTTTTACGGATGGTTTGTCGTTGGCGGTCTCTTCTGGGTTGCATTCCTCGGTCCCATGGGAAGGTATATTTTAACGTCCCTGTTCCCTTTCATTCTTGATGATCCTGGGTGGTCAAGGCAAACTATCGGCATTGCTTTTACAATCCATCTCTGGGTATATG